>UQTM01000139.1 GCA_900544025.1 uncultured Odoribacter sp. | reverse complement strand
TGAGCTATTTCCGCATTTTTTCGTTTGCGGTTGCAAAGGTAGGGATTTTCCGTAAACCTGCAAACATTCTGCATACTTTTTTCACAGAAATCTGTTCACTTTGCATCGACCGCAAAACAATCATTTTGATTATCAACTCATTCGGCCACGATAATCTTCATAAGAAAATTGCTTGTATATTTCAGCTTTCCCCTCTTTGGTCCAGATAGCAATGGCAGGATGGTGAATTCCGTTAAACATATTTGTCTTGACCATCGTATAATGAATCATATCTTCGAACACAATACGTTCTCCGATTTGCAAAGGATGATCGAAACTCCACAATCCCATATAGTCACCACTCAAACAGGAATTTCCTCCGAGACGATAAATATATTTTCCTTCGTTTCCCATTTCCGCACCATGCACGGCAGGCTGATAGGGCATTTCCAAGCAATCGGGCATGTGGCAAGTGAAACTGACATTCAAAATAGCCGTCTTGATTCCACGACTTTCCACAATATCCACTACTTCGGAAGTCAGCACTCCCGTCTGCCATGTAAAAGCCGAACCGGGTTCCAGGATAATTCGCAGATGAGGATGGCGTGCTTTTAATCCTTGCAACAGTGTTATCAAATGTTCGGTATCATAGTCTTTACGGGTCATCAGATGTCCGCCACCGAGATTCAACCACTTTATCTGTGGAAACCAACGGGAAAATTTAGCTTCGAGATGTTCCAATGTACGTTCCAACTCATAGGAAGAAGATTCACAGTGACAATGGCAATGGAAGCCTTCAATTCCCTGCGGCAATGCATCGGGCAACAAATCGGCTGTTATCCCAAAACGTGTGCCGGGTGCACATGGATTATAAAGTTCTGTTTCCACTTCCGAGTATTCGGGATTTACACGAATACCACAAGAAATACCACTTCCTTCTGCCACCACCATCGGATAAAAACGCTCGAACTGCTGCATCGAGTTGAAAGTGATATGACTGCTGCAACGCATTATTTCAGGAAAATCCTGTTCCGTATAAGCTGGAGAATATGTATGTGCCTTACTGCCGAATTCTTCCAGTGCCAAACGGGCTTCATACACCGAACTTGCCGTAGAATGGTCTATATATTCACGGAATATAGGGAAAGAACGCCACATGGCAAACGACTTGAAAGCAAGAATAATCTCCACTCCCGCCCTGTCGGCTACGTTTTTTATCAAACACAGGTTCTTTCTTAAAAGCTCTTCTTCCATGATATAACAAGGAGAAGGAAACTGATTAAAATCTATCATATATAAAATTATTATCTGAACTGACGTCTTACGAACGTGGATGCAAAAATACAAATTCAAAAGCAAAGAGGGATTGTTTTATTTTTAATTAAGATATTGGTTTTCGCGAACTTTTTCTTATTTTTACACCTTATATATTATAGTAAGTATTGTATCATCCTAAATACCCGATTAAAATGAATAAAGATTTAAGAAAAGTAGTGATTCTACTGGCACATCCTAACATCAAAGAATCACAAGCAAACAAAGCATTAGTTGATGCTGTCAGTGACATGGAAGGAGTGGCGGTTTTCAATCTTTACGAGCTGTCACAGGAAATCGCTTTCAATATAGATGAATGGAGTAAAATCATTTCCGATGCCTCGGCTGTCATCTATCAATTTCCTTTCTATTGGATGTCTGCACCGTCATTACTAAAGAAATGGCAGGATGAAATCTTTACTTTTCTATCCAAGACTCCGGCTGTCGCCGGCAAACCGCTGACAGTAGTAACGACCACGGGTTCCGAATACGAGGCTTATCGCAGTGGAGGCAGAAACCGTTTCACTACGGACGAATTATTACGTCCTTATCAGGTAAGTGCCATTCATTCGGGAATGTCATGGCAAACCCCTATTGTTGTTTATGGGATGGGAACGGCAGACGCCGGCAAGAATATCGCTGAAGGAGCAAATCTGTATAAACAACGTGTGGAGATGCTTATCGGTAACAGTAATGCAGGGAACAATTGGTAAGACTGTAAAAAGCGTAGCTTTATCCTATCTAAAGCTACGCTTTACAGATGCTAAAGCATAGCTTTAGGTTTCACCAAACACTTGTATGCCCCGCCCTGAAATAGAGGTTACTTCTAATCATGACTTCAAACATTGGCTGTGCAAACAAAATGATTATATAAGATAGGGATATTCCTAAAATAATAAAATTTAAGGCAACTAATTCATTGCGAGTTAG
>UQTM01000138.1 GCA_900544025.1 uncultured Odoribacter sp. | reverse complement strand
CGCATAACTCACTCCTTTTTTTGGTTACAAAATTAGTTATTAGTGAGTTACCGACTGCTATGCAAAATTACGCAAATCGCAGAAACAGAACCATTTAGCAAGAAATTCACACCCGTTACGGGGGTAATGAGGTGGTAACTGAACTTCTGCGCTGTTTGGCTTCGAGGTGGTATTTCGTTGGCTCTGTCCCATAGAAAAACAAAGCGTAACGAACGCTGTATCAGCTAATTCGCTACGCTTTGCCCAAATTTACTTTTTCGCTATGTGTTTATTTTAAAGTTTATCTGGATTTTTCGAAATTAATGTTTTCGGCAATTCCGTTTTATTATTTATTCTGAGCTTCTGTAATGGTCTCTACTAAACTATTGAGGTAAACTTCTATATCGGTATATCCCGAACTTAAAGTGTGAGCATTAGGGTTATTGTAACTATTCGGATTCAGGCCTACTTGTTTTTCCCATTCATCGGGCATACCGTCACCATCTGTATCGACCGGAGGCTCGGTACTGTTTAGTGTCGGCCAGCCACCTACTGTTTCTTGTGAATCTATTATACCCGGATAGTTAGCTCCGCTATAAGTGGCTGTACCATTCTTTACTTCGTTGATAATTCTTTTGTCGACAGCGTCGCGAACTAAAGAACATCCGGCATATTCGCATACACGGGTGTATGCATTTTCTGCCGAATGAGTAGTGACTTCGGTGGCATCTCCCATATCGGTAAACATGACAGAGGATTTGATAGAGGAAATTGTTCCACCCGGAAGCGAATAATTTCTTTCATCGGGATGTACGCCGATCCAGTTGTCATTACATACGTTATTTGCTTCTTGAGCAGTTGATGTAGTTGCTCCCATGTAGTTCCCGTTGATGTAAAATGTACCCCATTGACCGCTCATTTGCCCGTTGCTATATTCCCCTAAATCTGCATTCGGTGCAAATATTCGGTATTTTACGGTCGCAGAGCTTTTTTCGGTTGCAGGTCCTGGTTTATAATAATTGTTTACCAGATTATAAGATCCTCCTTCTCCGGCATAACTGCTGTTTCCTCTCCAGTTATAAATAACGTTATTTCTGAAATCGACCTTTTCAAGATCGGGTAGGGCAGACATCCGGCTACCGTTGAAACGAGGGTTACGGCTGTCATGGTGCGCTAACAAGTTATGATGAAACGATGCGTTTTTACCTCCCCATATTCCTCCGTAACCGTGAGCTTCCTTGCTGTGCAGTGAAAGTCTGAGGCTTTCCGAAATCAAACACCATTGCATTGTGAAGTTGGTATTGTCATAAAATGAGGCACATTCATCTACACACCAACTGACAGAGCAATGGTCTATCATGATGTTTTTTCTTTTCGTTCCCCCGAAAGCATCCGCCCCGTCAGCATAAGTAGGGTCTATTTTGCCTGCTGCAATATCCTCTTTCATTTGAGCATCACCTAATCTGAATCTCATGTAACGGATAATTACATTATCAGCTTTTATCATTACTGGATATCCGGCAAGGCATATTCCATCACCCGGAGCTGTTTGTCCGGCTATGGTTACGTCTCCGTTTTCGATAGATAGTTCTTTTTTAAGTTTGATTGTTCCTGATATTTTGAAAATGATAATACGAGGTTCGTTTCGAGACAAAGCGTACCTTAAGGTAGTGTTGTCGCTGAGTTCATCATTAAGAGAAGTGACATAGTATATTTTTCCGCCTCTTCCTCCTGTCGTATTGCGGCCAGCTCCTTCTGCACCGGGAAAAGCGTAAGCCGTTTCTTGTATTTGTGTATTATTATTGCCATTCCCTGATGTGTCTATATTACCTCCGGCAGAAAATGTTTCGTTATCTTTTCCACAAGAAATAAAACATATCGATGCACACAATAAAAATCCGGATAAAGTCATTTTTCTTGTTTTCATAGTTTTTTGTATGGTGTAATATTTTTATTGCTATATTATATTTTTAAACACAACAAATTTAGTCCGGAGTTTTTTGAGATAATAGGATTAATTGACATAATTGTGGCCATTTTTTTCCACATAAGCGGATTTTTTGTTTTTAGATAAGAAAGGTTGTTATGTAGAACGAATTATAAGACAGTCAGTTAAAGATTGTATGTTTTAGAGTTTGTTTTAATTTCCCTTGGAACGGTGCTGAGAGTTCTTTTTGGGAATGTTTTTTGTTTTTCATGAAATTACTGGAAGGAAAGGAAAGTATAATATAGGACATGTTACTCGCCAGATAATAGGTGGGATATAGTAATATACAAATTTTATATCTTCCTTTCTTGGTATGGAGTGGAAAATAGAAATTATTTATATAAAAAATACAAGAAGCTGAACTCTAAAATTTTTGAGACAGCTTCTTGTATTTTTATGAAATGTTGAACTAGTTGTTTTCTGGACGTAATTTACGTACTACCATACCGGCTTGCCACATTTCACTTTCACGAAGTTCTTTCAGTTCTTGATTTAAACCTTC
>UQTM01000137.1 GCA_900544025.1 uncultured Odoribacter sp. | reverse complement strand
TCCCCGCTTGGCTCTTTATATTCTATCCCCGAAGTTTCCTTATCCCCTCTCCTCTTTGCCGCCTTCGTTTCTCTCCCGTCTCTTCCCCCCACAGCCGAAACATTCCGCTTTCAACGGCACTTCGCCCCCAACGGGTTTCTCTCCTTCCGTTCCGCCGCTACTGTACTGCGACGGCTTACTTCTGTTCCGGCTTCACTTCCTCATAATCGGCATCTTCCACATCCTGTCTCCCGTCCATGCGCTCTATTTTTTCCTTCTCGTCGTTACTCTTCCGCAACTTATTGATGGCATATTGATTGATCAGGTCGGTAATCCCGTAAAAAACGAGGGTGGCGCCGAACAAAATAAATACGCCCTCGGCAGAGGAAAAAGGATCGAACAACACGATGATCCCTGCAATTAAAATAATCACCGGGAACAAATAGCTGACCGGAGACACATACCCGAATTGCCGGGCTGCCGCCAAAGTCACGAATTGCCCGACTGCCGCCACCACCAAGATAAAACCTAACAAAAACATCAGGATCGTGGCGAAAGAAGACGGAAAACACACTAACAGCAATCCCAGGATAATACTTCCGAAGCCCGTGAGAGACACCATTTTTCCGGGATGTTCCTCCCGGTTTTTATAGGACACGAACAGAGAAACCAGCCCGGTAATCAAAAAGATCACTCCGATTGCCATAATAATATATCGTATTGCTGCGCCCGGCCACATTACCAAAACAAGCCCCAATAAGATAGAAATTACCGACCTATAAATGGAATTACGGTAATTGGTAGAAGTATAAACGATTTTCATAAATTATTAATATAGTTTTCAATATAACGAAAGTAGTCATTTTTTTGTTATAAAGAAACGGTAATCGCAAAAAAATAACCACTTTTTACCCTTCATCCCTTTAGCTTTTCCTTGATTTATACTACCTTTGCACACTCAAAAAAATAACCATGGGATACAAAGAAGAAATAGCACGACGCCGTACTTTTGGAATTATCAGCCACCCGGATGCCGGTAAAACCACGCTAACCGAGAAATTATTACTTTTCGGAGGGGCGATCCACGTGGCAGGAGCAGTCAAATCGAATAAAATTAAAAAGACTGCCACTTCCGATTTTATGGAAATTGAGCGCCAGAGAGGTATTTCTGTTGCAACTTCCGTAATGGGATTCGAATATAAAGACGTTAAAATCAATATCTTGGACACTCCGGGACACCAGGACTTCGCCGAAGATACGTTTCGTACGCTGACGGCCTGCGACAGCGTGATTATCGTGATCGACGCCGCCAAAGGAGTGGAAACCCAAACCCGGAAACTGATGCAGGTTTGCCGGATGCGGAAAACCCCGGTGATTGTTTTTGTAAATAAGCTCGACCGTCCGGTGCAGGACCCTTTCGACGTGCTCGACGATATCGAAAAAGAATTACAGATCAAAGTAAACCCGTTAAGCTGGCCGATAGGTAGCGGGGAAACTTTCAAAGGAATATATAACCTGCACAGGCAAAACCTTTGCCTGTACACCCCGAGTATCCAGACCATTACCGACAGTATCGAAATCACGGATACCGATTCGGAAGAACTGGATAAATACCTGGGAGAACGGGCTGCGGAAAAGCTGCGGGAAGACCTGGAACTGGTGCGGGAAGTATATCCGGGACTGAACCGTCAGGAATATCTGGACGCCCATGTGGCTCCTGTCTTTTTCGGCTCTGCCCTGAACAATTTCGGTATCCGCGAACTGCTGGATTGTTTTATCGAAATCGCCCCGCCCCCGCTCCCCCGGGATACGGAAGAAAGGACGATACAGCCGGAAGAAGAGAAATTCACCGGATTTGTATTCAAAATCCATGCGAACATGGACCCCAACCACCGCGACCGGATTGCCTTTGTCAAAGTGTGTTCCGGTATTTTCAAAAGAAATACCAATTACCTGCATGTCCGCAACGGTAAAATGTTGAAATTCTCCACCCCGACCGCTTTCATGGCGTCGAAAAAATCGATCATCGACGAAGCCTATCCGGGCGATATTATCGGTCTGCACGACACAGGCACGTTTAAGATCGGCGACACCCTGACAGAAGGAGAGAAATTACACTTTAAAGGGATTCCCAGTTTTTCACCGGAATTGTTCAAATATATCGAGAATGCCGATCCGATGAAATCGAAGCAGCTGGCGAAAGGAATAGACCAGCTGATGGACGAAGGAGTGGCGCAGCTATTCGTGAACCAGTTCAACAACCGTAAAATCATCGGTACGGTGGGTGCTTTGCAGTTCGAGGTGATCGAATACCGCCTGCTGCACGAATACGGGGCATCTTCCCGCTGGGAGCCGATCAACCTTTACAAAGCGTGCTGGATCGAAGCCCTCGACAACGCGGAACTGGAAGATTTTAAAAAACATAAATCGCAATATATGGCAAAGGACAAAGACGGCAGGGACGTTTTTCTGGCCGATTCGCAATATATGCTGCAAATGGCACAAACGAATTATAAAAAACTGATCTTTCATTTTACCTCTGAATTTTAAAATCGTTTTTCCGGAAACACTCACGGAAAAACAATATTTTATTTTAAAATAAATATTTTTGGCAAAG
>UQTM01000136.1 GCA_900544025.1 uncultured Odoribacter sp. | reverse complement strand
GCCTCTCCGCCTGTCGGCATCAGGCTCTTGGTTACCGTATCTTCAATTTCTCTCCGGTCCGCTCGGAAAAACTCTGGCTCTGCACCACCGTCACACTCTTCACCTGCTTTCTGATGATTGCCAGAATATAGCCGGATCCCATTCCCCACTTTTCAAAATTTAATACCTATAAACCCAAACGAATAATTATATTTTTTGATGACGATCATATAATATTTTATATATTTTAACTAATATTAACTTGCACATACTTTTATTAAAGTTATTCTTATGCAATTCTCTTTATTTTCTTTGTATATTAGCAAGTTGAATTTTTAAGTTATGTTGTACTCATCCTGAGTGTTCCTATTCTTTCAGGGAGTCAGAAGTAATATGATCAAAGACAAAGAGAGTTTAAGTGTATTTATACTTCATTTTTTAGAGCGGCTAAATGGTAATGATTCTATTGAAAAAAAAGTCATAGAATCGTTAGATGGGTTTTGTAATTATTTTGGATTTAAAAAAGGATTTGTTTATCAAACCGATGGCTTTCGTTATTTCTTTTTAAAAGAAACAATTGGAAATGAAGACGAGGCGTTAGAAAGTCGTTTTGAAATGAGCGAAACGATAAAACGGTTTGTAAACTATACGAGAGTTCAAAATAAGCCTTTTTATATCGCCAGAAAAGAAGATACTCCTTTAAGTGATATCAGAATTCTGGATTTTTACAAAACGGACTCTTTGCTGATTCGTCAATTTGAAGATACAGAAGGAAAAATCATCGGATTTATTGGATTTACGAACAGAGAGGAAATAGAACCTTTTACGGATGAAGAATTGCAGATGATCCATCTACTGTTAGGTTCGCTTTCAAAGGAAATAGCCGTAAGAGAGTATAAAGAAAGAGAAATCCGGGCAAGTAATACATTGGGTAGTATCATGAATAACATGGGAGTCGATATCTATGTAAACTCTTTTGATTCTCATGACATGTTGTATGCCAATAAGTCTATGGCGGATCCATATGGCGGGATAGAGCATTTTGAAGGGAAAAAATGTTGGGAAGCCCTTTATACCGATAAAAAAGGAGAATGTGAATTTTGTCCTAAAAAACATCTGATCGATGAAAATGGACAGCCCACCAAAGTTTACTCCTGGGACTATCAACGCCCGTTCGATAAGTGCTGGTTTCGTGTATTCAGTGCCGCATTTGCCTGGATAGACGGACAAATGGCGCATGTAATTACCAGTGTAGATATCGACCACCAGAAAAAAATAGAAGAAGAACTGAGAATAGCCAAAGATAAGGCAGAGCATCTGGATCTTTTAAAATCTGCTTTCCTGGCCAATATGAGTCATGAAATCCGTACCCCGCTCAACGCCATTGTCGGGTTTGCCGGTCTGCTCGTCGAATCGGAGGAAAAGGAAGAACGGGAGAAGTATATCGAAATTATGCAGGAAAATACGGAACTGCTTTTACAATTGATATCCGATATTCTCGACCTGTCGAAAATAGAGGCAGGTACACTTGAATATAGTTTGAACTATCTGAACATCAAAGATTTTTGTGAAGATATTATTCGGAATTATGATATTAAAGAAGACAAAGCCGTCCCTGTTCTGCTGGCCCCCGGATTGCCCGATCACCGCATTTATACAGATAAGAGACGTCTGATGCAGGTTATTACCAACTTTATAAATAACGCTCTTAAATTTACAAACGAGGGACAGATCCTTCTTAACTACCACTTAAAAGAGGACACCGGAGAGATCGAGTTTTCCGTTACGGACACCGGTATGGGTATTGCTCCGGAGGTAGCCAATACGGTATTCGACCGTTTTGTAAAACTGAATACGTTTTCAAAGGGAACGGGTTTAGGACTGTCTATCTGTAAAAGCATTGTCGAATATCTCGGTGGCAGTATCGGTGTCGAATCGGAATTGGGAGTCGGCAGCCGTTTCTGGTTTACACATCCGTGCAGCGAATAGCTGGTTACTATCGGAGTGAACGAATAAAATAAGCACAAATAAAACCTATATCGATGAAGCGCAAAACCTGGAAATATATGATCGTTGTATCTGTTGCGTTACTGATAGCCGGTTGCTGCAGTAATACAAAGAAACAAACAAAGGAGAAAGCAAGCCCGGATAACACAAGTGTAGCTATCGACCGTATTAAAACCTTGCAACTCGACGGAGTACAGGTGACGTGGATTCAGGATAATGCCGGGGAACATTTCATGCCTCGAACAGTTTTTCCGGATGTAAGCGATGCTTTAATCGACAGTTTATCTCTTCAAAACGGAATCCCTGCTTCCATAAGCACTTTCCTGGTAGAAACGAACGGGATCCGTATTCTTTTTGACACGGGAATCGGTGCTCCCGACAGCCGTCTGTTGATCGGATTGAAATCTTTAGGTATAGAACCTGCCGATATCAAATATTTGTACCTTACTCATTTCCATGGCGACCATATCGGTGGAATGATGAAAGGCGACAGCGTAGTGTTTCCCAATGCCGAGATTTATGCGTCGCAAACGGAATACGATGCCTGGCTCAAAATGCCTGCCGACAGAAATGCGCAAGTCGTAAAAACAATGGATGCTTATAAAAGCCGTTTGCATCTTTTTGAATTTGGAGACACTTTACCGGGAAATATTGTAACAATGAATGCCGTCGGCCACACTCCGGGACATACTGTTTTCCAGGCAGGGAAACTCTTGGTAATCGGCGATCTTATTCATGGTGCCGCTTTCCAAATAGAACATCCCGAAATCTGTGCCTCATTCGATATGGATAAGGAAGCCGCCGTAAAA
>UQTM01000135.1 GCA_900544025.1 uncultured Odoribacter sp. | reverse complement strand
GTTTCCGGGTCACTCTGCCCCCCCCCCCCACTGACGCTTTCCCGCCAGCCGCATCTGCTCTTTCGCCTGCAAAATAATCTCCCAGATTCGTGCCGAATCCTGATCCGTCGCCTTCCTGAACCCGATAAAATCTCCTGTCATAATTCTATTTTACTGCATTGTCCGTTCCTAAAATCATTTTCATCCTCCGGTCCCCCGACTATATCTCTGGTAAACATAAAGATACCGGACAAAATTCAACATTTATCCTCAAAAATCCATCCCTGCCGCTAATTTTTTACGGAAAAAACAGACCTGTGGCAAAACGTTTGCGTATAAAAAACGAAAATACGAAGCATGTCTAATGAAAAAATAATCTATTTTCGTACCACTAAACAAAACTATTTATGATTCCATTTCAAGCGATCACCCCCAGCGATAAACAGTTGATCACCTCTTACACTTTACCGTCCGGGCAGCAGGATTGCGACCTGTCGTTTGCCAACCTGTGCAGCTGGCAATTCATGAGCGAATCGGCATTCGCCGTCATAGACCGCCGGCTCGTCCTGCGCTTTACCAACGAAGACCGATTACACGAATATTTCATGCCGATAGGCGACGGCAACCTCATCCCCATAGTCGATAAGCTGAGCGAGCAGGCCAACGCGGAAAAAGAGCCGTTGATCCTCCGGGGCATCCTTCCCGGGACACGCGAAACGCTGGAACAATATTACCCTACTCTTTTCGAATACACCGCCAACCGCGACTATTTCGACTACATTTACCGCCGGCAGGATCTGGCCGAGCTGAAAGGCAAGCACTACCAGCCCAAACGCAACCACGTCAATAAATTCAAAAAAGAATACCGCTACGAATACCTTCCCCTCACTCCGGAACTGATTCCGGAATGCCTGCAATTCGAGGCGGAATGGTGCATGAAACACGGCTGTGAGGAAAACGAGAACATCCGGGATGAACGGCAGGCGCTGACCTTCGCCCTCGACCACTATAACGAACTGTCGCTTTCCGGGGCGGTGATCCGCGTAGAAGGCAAAGTGGCCGCATTCACTTTCGGAGCCCCCATCAGTAACGATACGTTCGGCATACACTTTGAAAAAGCCGACATCAGCCTCGACGGCTCGTACAGCATCATCAACCAGCTGTTTGCTTCGAGCCTCCCGGAACAGTACATCTGGCTCAACCGGGAAGAGGACATGGGCATCCCCGGATTGCGGCAAGCTAAAACCTCGTATCACCCGGTGAAGCTGCTCGAAAAATGCAAAGCGGTAAAAATAAAATAAGCGGAGAAAGCTCCCCGCCTTTATAACGAGCCTCCGAACGGAGAAAAACGGCAAACGGGCACTCTCCGCACAAAAAAATAAATACACTCCGGCACATGGAAACTAAAAGACAAAAAGTGGCTTCACTCTGGAAAGACTGCTTCGGCGACAGCGATGAATTTATACAATTCTACTTCGACCACAAATACAGCGACGAAAACGCTTTGCTGCACGAAGAGAACGGACAGCCCGTAGCAGCCCTTCAAATGCTGCCCTACCCCATGACATGGGCGGGCACAACCCTTTGTGCCTCTTACATTTCAGGGGCATGTACCCTGCCGGAAGCCCGGAACAAAGGCATCATGAAACAACTGCTGACCGAAGCTTTCCGCACCATGTACCGCCGCCGGATAGACCTCTCCTTTCTTATACCCGCAGAGCCCTGGCTATACGAATATTACCGGAAAACAGGCTATGCCCCCGTATTTGAATATACGCCGGAAACCGCCATTCTCCCCACCCCGGCGACAGAGCCGGCCGCGCTGGACATTCCCTCCGGTTATACCGGCACGCTGGTAAATCGGTGTTACCCCTACTTCAACCGGGCAATGCAAAAACGCGACAACTGCATCCAGCATCCGATCGACGATTTTTCGGCCATATTGCAAGACCTTTATGCAAACGGGGGGAAACTGCTGATCGCCACCTCCCGGACGGAAACTCCCGAAATAACCGGACTGGCCTTTGCCGTCCCGGCAAAAGGCGTTACCCGTATCACGGAATTGCTCGGCGAATCCCCGGAGATACGCGCCCAGCTGCTCCACGCGGCAAGTCGGCAGGACGAAGGAAAACCCGTCGCCTGTAAACTCCCGGTACAAAAAGGTAAAAATGAAAAAGGAGGAATGGCACGTATCGTTCATGCCGAGAATATGCTCGCCCGTTTTGCCGCACATCATCCCCAGGCGGATTTTACGCTGCAACTCACCGATCCACTGCTCCCGGACAACGACGGATATTACACCGTTGCCGGAGGAACTTGCAGCAAAAGCGAAAATATAAAAAAAGAAGCCTGTTTTCACATGGACATCGCCCGGCTCACACAGGCATTGCTGGGCGGATTGCCCGGCTCTCCCGTATTTCCCCTCAGGCACCCTTACCTGAGCCTGATGCTCGACTAACGCTTACCCTTCAACCGGAAAGAAACCGTCACTTCGATCTTTCCGGCATAGCCGTCACCCAGCACTCCCGGATAAAACTCTACTAAGCGGACGGCTTCCTGGTCGCATTCCGGCGTCAGTTCCTGCAACACCTTGATCCGCGACGGTTTTCCCCGCTTATTCAGGCGGACGGAAAGCTTTACCTCTCCCTCCACTCCGTTCACCCGTGCCGTTTCCGGATACCGTAGAGAATCCGACAAATAGCGCTCGAAACGCTGCTGCCACGTTAAATTCCCCACCGACTTTTTATTCCAGTCCGTAGCCAGCGAAGCCACCGACTTCGGCTTCCGGTTCCGCTTTTTGCTCGTATCGTAAGAAATAACTCCATTTTCCGGCTGCTGTTCTTCCACTTGCTTCCGGGGCGGTTGCTGCCTCGCGGGAGAGGTTCCCCGTATCCGGACGCCCGAACGGGTTCCGGACGTTTCCGGCTGTACCTTCACACGCTCCAGACGCTTGGCCAGCATCGCGTTTACATTCTTCACCGCCTTCACGGAATCTTCCGCC
>UQTM01000134.1 GCA_900544025.1 uncultured Odoribacter sp. | reverse complement strand
GCTTTTGGAAGAACAGAAAAAAGAATTGGAAGCCATCGAGGGGGCGAAAGTGGAATCGGTGAAGGATGTCAATAACCTCGAAGCCATAAAAGTCACTTTTGACAACGGAATTCTCTTTGCCACAGGAAAAAGCGAATTAAGCCCGGCCTCACGGGAAGCCTTGACTAAATTCGCCGCCTCGCTAAAAAGTTCCCCGGATACCGACATCACGATCTACGGACATACGGACAACACGGGAAGCCGGGCGGTGAACGAAAAAGTATCTTTGGAACGGGCACAGGCCGTATCTAACTTCTTAGTGGGACAAGGGATCAGCCGTTCACGAATCACCACCGAAGGACTGGCCTTCGATCAGCCGGTGGCCG
This sequence comes from uncultured Odoribacter sp., assembly GCA_900544025.1. Lineage (GTDB taxonomy): Bacteria > Bacteroidota > Bacteroidia > Bacteroidales > Marinifilaceae > Odoribacter. Next base: position 3,268 of record UQTM01000134.1, on the reverse strand, counting down.
ATAACAGCACGGCTGAAGGAAGGGCACAAAACCGACGGGTGGAAGTGTATATCACTGCTAACGCCGATATGATCAAACAGGCCGAAGCAGGCACATTAAAGTAAACACAGGGCTTTACTATCCCTCGACCGGAATAAATAAAAACGCTTCACAGCTTAAAGGCCTGTGCCTTTTTGTCCGTGAAGCGTTAAAAATTTCGGGCCGTCGCGGTTGGAAATCTTTTACTTACTAACCTAACAAACTTATGAAAAAATGCCTCTTAATAATTCCATTGCAAATATATCCCTGCGATGTGAAGTAATAGAAACGAACCGGTTACATTTCCGTTAAAAACAGAGGGATACTTTTTCAAGTATCCCTAAATATTTCCAAATACGGTATTCGCCTTACGCTCCCGCTTTAACATCCGGGGCGCCAATCTGCCTAAAGTAAGCCTATTTAGCCAGTAAAGCCGCCAAAGCAATCGAATTCAATTTTGTTTCCACATCATCCCCCCGGGAAGAAAGCACGCTGGGAACCATCGTCCCCATCAGCACACTGCCCTGTTTCGATTTACAAATCTTGGTATTGGTCTTATAAAACACATTCCCGGCATCTAAATTGGAAAATATCAATCCGTCAGCGTCTCCGGCCACCTCCGAATATACCCCCTTAATCTCGGCAGCTTCCCGGTCGATAGCCACGTCCAAAGCCATCGGACCCTCGATCAGCGCATCGGCAATCTGTCCCCGTTCTCCCATTTTAGACAGAATCGCCGCATCGACTGTAGAGGGAACTTTGGGTAACACCTGTTCGGTTGGCGTAACCAAAGCTATCTTAGGACGTTCCACCCCTAAAACTTTTGCCGTAGCGGTAACATACTTGATCATAGCTTTTTTTTGTGTCAGGTCTGGATTGGGGATAACGGCCACATCACTTATAGTCAATAATTTATGGTAGCTTGGACATTGCATCACCACAACATGGGAAAGCACGGCATTGGGAGCGACCAATCCTTTTTCTTTATTCAGGATCGCCCGCATATATTTATCGGTACTGACCAACCCTTTCATAATAATATCGGCATCCCCGTTCCGAATCATTGCCACCGCTTTCTCCGCTCCTTTTATATCGTTAGGTTCATGAATAATCTGAAAGCATCCGGAATCATATCCATTCTCAGCACACATGTTATAGATTATCTCTGTATCCCCTATCAGAATGGCAGAAACCAATCCGGTTTTCACGGCTTGATATACCGCTTCGATGGAATGGCTGTCATTGGCATAAGCCACCACCAGCCGTTTCTTATGCTCGTTCGTTTTCAATACCTCGTAAATATCGCTGATCTTTTCTATTTTCATAGTTTCAATCTTCATTTAGTTGTAAATCGAAACAAAAATAGACATTAAAAACAATACTTAAAAAGAATTTTCACACTTTAATTAAATATGTGCAATTTTGTTTTAGAGGTCTTCGATTTTCATTTTTATTTCTGACATTTAATAGTAGGAAATTGTATCTTTGTGCACCTCGAACAGAGGTAAAGCACATTCATTGCATTGTCTGGATTCAATAGAAATATAATCTCGCTCTACCTGATCAAAGTATCTAAGTGGTTTACTTTGATTATGCCTATCATTGTTCTCTTCTATGAAGACAACGGATTGGGCTTAAAAGAAATATTCCTATTGAAAAGTGTGTATTCGATCGTACTTGTTGCCCTCGACATCCCTACCGGCTATCTGGCTGACGCATGGGGAAGGCGAAACTGTCTGCTCACAGGCTGCCTGGTGGCTTTCGGCGGTTATATTTGTTATTCATTTTCATACACGTTCGGAGCTTTCTTTATCGCCGAGATTTTATTGGGAATAGGGCAAAGTTTAGTGTCCGGTGCAGACTCCGCTTTGCTCTACGATACCACGTTAGCCCACCGGCGGGAAAACGAATACCTGAAATACGAAGGGAAAGTGACGATGATCGGGAATTTTTCGGAAGCTTTGGCGGGGATCGCCGGCGGCCTTCTCGCCACCTCTTCTCTCCGGCTACCCTTTTATTGCCAAATAGGAATCGCCTTTATCGGGATTCCGGCTTCGATCTGCCTGATCGAACACCATGTAAAAACTAAAATTACCAATCCGGTTAAAAATATATTCCAGATCATCCGCTACTCGTTGTTCACCAATAAACGCCTTTGTTACGACATCATGTTTTCGGGAATTATCGGGACGGCCACTTTAACCATGGCCTGGTTCGTACAACCACTGCTCAAACAGATCGGGTTACCTACCGGATGGTTCGGCGTGGTATGGACCGTGCTAAACCTCACGGTCGGCATATCCGCCCTATATTCCGACAAACTGAATTCCTGGTTAGGCGAAAATAAAACTTATACCCTGATACTCTTATTCATAACGGGAGGCTATCTTTCAGTATCGTTCAGCATCAATTATTTCTGCCTGTTTCTGCTTTTCCTGTTCTACATTGTCAGAGGCTTTGCCACCCCCATCCTGAAAGGATACATCAATCGCCAGACTTTTTCGGAAATGAGAGCTACCGTACTTTCGATCCGTAACTTTATCATCCGCCTGTTTTTCGCCCTGATGGCTCCTTTTCTCGGTTGGCTCAGCGATAGCTGGTCGCTGGCCTTAGCATTGCAGGTAACGGCAGTAGTAATCTTTATTCCCGGAATGATTTTTTTACTGCTGCAATGGCGGAAAAATTAATTCCCCTGAAAAACGGATTTTCAGGGCTTCTTATTTTTTTATTCCTTTTTTTTCCTACTTTTGCTAAAGATTTTCGTGAGGGGTGCCTTAAAACAACGGGCTGAGATCATACCCTATAACCTGATCCGGGTAATGCCGGCGTAGGTAGAATGACACATAGTCTGCATGCATAACCTTTCGGGAAAATCAACCTATCACCAGTTAAACCAATGAGCGATGCAGATATTTATAAACGATTCCCCCGTAACTTGTCCGGAAAACAGTTCCTTATCAGAAATCCTATCGGCTAACGGCATTCCAGTGCAAAACATTGCCGTAGCCATCGACAGCACAGTGATCCCCAAAGCACAATGGGAAACCACCCCGGTCTGTGACGGTAGCCGGATTATGGTTATCAAAGCTGTACAGGGGGGATGATTTTTTCGCAATCCCGGAAAACCGGACTTATTCAACAGTTATAAATTAAAACAACATATAATGGAAGACTTCAAAGTAACGTCGGGCCCACTCCCCGGCTCTGAAAAAATCTATGTAGAAGGAACGCGGCCGGATATCCGGGTTCC
>UQTM01000133.1 GCA_900544025.1 uncultured Odoribacter sp. | reverse complement strand
TGGTATGGCGGTGATTTTAGCGACGGAACGACTTCCGGAAACTTACCTCAATATATTGTGGTCGATCTGAAACAGGATGTAATTCCTTCGGTGGTTATGCTTTACAGGCGCGACGGAGCTTCGACCGGGCCAACTTCTGTAAAAGTCGAATCTACTTTAGAAGAGCCGCTGTCTAAAAACACGGAATGGAACGACCTCGGTACCCATACCCTGAACGGCGGAACGGATAACGGAGCGCTTCCATGTAATATCAGTGTGCTGAAAACAGCCCGCTACATAAAAATCACGGTTCTTTCAGCGGCAAGCGGTAATTATGCCATTGTCAGGGAAATTAACGTGAAAGCCCTGGTGGACGAAGAGTAATCTCATAAATCACCAATATATATTATCCCTGAAATCCGGGTAACGGAAGCCTACGTTACCCGGATTTTATTGTTTGCAATAAATGAAATGTTTTTATTTTATCCCGAATTTGGCGGTCATTTCATACCTGAGTTTTATTTTACGGATATTTTCCATGGAATCGCTTCCGGAGGCATCGGCTGAAATGTTACTTACCAGCCGCTGGGAATAACCGGGAACAAAAGGATTTTCCTGAGTTTCGACGACAGAGATCACCTCCCCTATGCTTTCCAAAAGATAAGCGGCTTTTTCTTTGGCGGCCTGCAAAGCTTCTATTTTTGCCTGCTTTCTGTATTCGGCTATTTTTTTATTCTTCAATTCTCCTATCCCCATATAAGTTACGCCGTTCGTATTGATCGAACGGGTAATCGCGTCGATGGTTTTTAAGTCGGTAATCCTGATTTGCAGTTGCTTACCGATTAAAAAATCTTTTCCTCTTTGCCGCCAGTAGTCGCCCACCTCCTGAACGGTGATATCTTCCTGCTTTACCCCGATTCTTTGTAGCCTGGTTAAAAGATCTTTTTCGATGTAAGCGATAGGTATTTTAGTCCGGTAGTCTTCTTCTTTGGTTTTCTTTTCAAATTCTTCTCTCCAATATTCCTGAATCCGGATGATAAAAAGAATTTCGTCCGGTTCGATAGAAATTTCAGAGCTTCCGGTAACTTCGATAAAACGCTGGGGAGCTGGCTGTGTTTGCTGGGCATAGACGGAAAAAAGAGCCGATAACAGTAGTACGGATAATAAGGCAATTCGCTTCATGACGATAAATGTTTTGGTTTATAGACGATAAAGATAGAACAACGGATTGGATTTGCCCGTGTCGTTTTTTAATTTTTCCCTTTTCACTTCCCACTTTTCCTTATACCTTTGTGGTATGATTGATCAGGCGACAATACAAAAAATTTTTGACGCAGCAGACATTTACGAAGTGGTTTCCGACTTCGTGAGCCTGAAGAAGCGGGGCGTGAACTATGTGGGATGCTGTCCTTTCCATAACGAAAAAACGGGGTCGTTCACTGTTTCTCCGGCAAAGGGCATTTACAAATGCTTCGGTTGCGGTAAAGGAGGGAATGCCGTAAACTTCATTATGGACCACGAACAGTTGTCCTATGTGGAGGCTTTACGTTTTTTAGCGGCAAAATATAATATACTGATCGAAGAAAAAGAACTTTCCGAGGACGAGAAAAAAGAAAAGAGCGAACGGGAGAGTATGCTGATCGTGACGAATTATGCCGAAGAATTTTTTATGTATCAGTTGCTGCATACCGATGAAGGAAAATCCGTCGGATTAAGTTATTTTCAAAGGCGGGGACTGGATATCCCGACCATTGAAAAATTCGGTTTGGGTTACTGTCCGGAGGCATGGGACGGATTTACGAAGACAGCTCTGGAAAAAGGGTATAAAAAAGAGTTTTTGGTAAAAACCGGTTTGACGATCGAGTCTGAAAAAGGTTTGTTCGACCGGTTCCGGGCGAGGGTAATGTTCCCGATCAGGGATATTGCCGGAAAGATTATCGCTTTCGGAGGCCGTATTATGACCAATGATAAAAAGAGTGCCAAATACCTCAACTCTCCCGAATCGGAAATCTATCATAAGAGTAGAACTTTGTACGGGATATTCTTTGCCAAGAAGAGTATCGTGCAGCAAAACCGTTGCTATTTGGTGGAGGGGTATCTGGATGTTATTTCTTTTCATCAGAAAGGAATTGAAAATACGGTAGCGTCTTCCGGTACTTCCCTGACAATCGAGCAGATTCGTCTGATTCGCCGCCTGACTCCGAATGTCACTATTATTTACGACGGGGATGCGGCAGGAGTCAAGGCTTCTTTAAGAGGGATCGACCTGGTGCTGGAAGAGGGACTGAATGTGCGGGTTGTATCTTTGCCTGAAGGGGAAGACCCCGATTCGTATGCACAAAACCACACAGCTGCCGAGGTTTTGGAATATATTTCCAGCCACGAAACGGATTTTATCCATTTTAAAACGAAGCTTCTTTTAGGGCAGGCCGGTGACGATCCTATCGAGCGGGCACGCCTGATTACCGATATTGTAAAAAGCATTTCTTTAATCCCCGACAATATTACCCGTTCGGTGTATGTGCAGGAGACCGCCACTCAATTAAAGGTAGAGGAAAAAGTGCTTTATACGGAGATAGCCCGTATCCGGAAAGAAAAAACGGGCGATCCTGTGCCTGTGTCGTTTCGGACTGCACCTCAGCCTGTTCCCGAAGTGACGATCAGTCCGTCACGTTCTGTGTCCTCCAATCCATGTGAGACGGAAGAGATGATGCTGATCCGTTATTTATTGCTGTTCGGAGAAATGGAGTTATACCGGGAAGAAAAAGACGGAGAATCCTATGGGGTGAGTGTGGGAGAATATATTATCCGGGAATTGCTGGAGGATGAGCTGGAAATGCTGAATCCCCGTTTTCAGGAAATACAGAAAGAATACCGGGAGAATAGTAAGAAGCCCGATTTCGTACCTTCGAAATATTTTATCGGTCATCCCGATGTGAATGTCAGCACGACGGTAGCCAATATTATTTGCGAGCCTTATGAGCTCAGCAAGATATGGACGCTAAAGGACGTTTCTATGCGTACCGAAGAAATGATGCTGGGAGAATTATTGCCGAAAATTGTGGATAATTATAAAATGCGGCGTGTGGAGATGATTTGCCGGGAAGCGGACAATAAGATTCTGGAACTGCAAAAATCCGGAAGTCCTGAGATTTTAGAATGGATCAAAAAGAAAACCGCTTACGATAAATTGCGTGCCCGTTTAAACGATAAATTGAAAAGGACGGGTGTGAAATAGAGATTTTAATAAGTTTTAGAAGATAAAAAAGTCGATAATCAACCCGCCTGAACTGTATTTTCGGACGGGTTGATTTTTTTAGTAGAAAACGGATTCGGAATTATTTTTACTTTTCTTCCCCGTTTTTTCCCCGTAGATTTCTTATTTTAACGGTATCGGGATATAATTATTTTATTAATGGTGTGATTATTCGCATAGGAAAATCTTGTTATATGTTAATCGGTGAGTGTATATATTATTAGCATCGCAAGAAAAAATTCCGGGTACGAATTTATAAGCCTGTTAAGAAATGCTAATCCACCCCTTCCGGACAAAGGGGTGGATTAGCATTATATAAATAAAAAGATATTATTAAATGTCTGACAAACTTCTTTTGTCAGTTCCCCTTTGTATTATATAAATCATTGCCTTAAAATTCAATAGATTTTTATATAATTTCTACGATTTATGAAATCTCAACATTTATTGATTATGATTTTTGTGCAACATCCCTAAATCCCATGTTTA
>UQTM01000132.1 GCA_900544025.1 uncultured Odoribacter sp. | reverse complement strand
ATGCCGGACGCCGTGAACGGGGATCTGGAAGAAACGCCTTTGTTGCGGGAAGCGAAAGCCCAGCTGGATGCCTATTTTGCCGGGCGGCTGAAAGATTTTTCTTTGCCTTTGGCTCCCGCAGGTACGGCGTTTCAGAAAAAAATATGGGGCTTATTGCAGGAAATCCCTTATGGAACAACCCGCACTTACGGGGAAATCGCCGTATCGGCGGGCGATGCGAAGGCTTGCCGGGCGGTGGGGATGGCGAACAACCGGAATCCCCTGCCTATTCTTATCCCTTGCCACCGGGTGGTGGGAGCGAATGGCGGCCTGGTGGGATATGGCGGAGGGCTGGACATTAAATTGAAGCTTTTGCAGTTGGAGGGCATTTGGTTGTTGTAAGAACTTGTTGGCCGGGAATGAAACCGGTTATTGTCATTGCCGGAATATCAGGGAGGGGATAAGTATAGAAATGGCGGTGGGGATAGGTGTGGGCTGATGTGGTATGCTCGGGGAATGTTCTGTAAATATAGGAAATAATAACTTTTCATTGCGGCGGGGTATGGGATAGCCTGCTGCTTACCGTTCCACGAAAAGTGGTGCACCGGGTATGTTTTTTCGGGTGTCTGCTGAATCGGCGGTTTCTTGTTTGTCCCGTTACGGGATGTTTTTATTTTTAACCGACTTAATGTATTTATTATGAAAGCCGAACCGGATTTTTATATCGTTACGGGTGGTCCCGGTGTGGGAAAAACGACTTTGATCGGGGAGTTGCAACGCCGGGGATATGCCTGTATGCGCGAAGCGGCGCGGGAAATTATCAGGGAGCAGGTTGCCGGGGGAGGTGATGCTTTGCCCTGGGGAAACGTGCGGGAATACACTGCGCTGATGCTGGGTCGTTCCATAGATGATTACAGGGCGGCTTTGCAGGTGGGGGAGTTTTGTTTTTTCGACCGGGGGATTCCCGATACCTTGGGCTATGCCCGGCTGACCGGATTGCCGTTAGAACGGGAGTGGGAAGATGCCGGACGGCTTTTCCGTTACCGGAAGACGGTGTTTGTGCTTCCGCCCTGGGAGGAGATTTACCGCCCGGACACCGAGCGCAGGCAGGATTATGCAGAGGCTGTGAAAACTTATCGTTGCCTGAAGCGGGAATACCGCCGTTGGGGATACCGTCCGGTGGAAGTGCCCCGGCTTCCGGTGGATTTACAGGCGGATTTCGTACTCCGGGTGTGTAAAGAAGACCGGGCGTTACCTGCGTTTTAACGGCATTTGCTGCGACAGGCGGAAACAACTGACGATAGCGGCTATCACAGCGAAAGCGGCGCCCACCAGCAGACTGGAGGTGTTGCTTTTCCCTTGCGGGGCGAGGCTGAATAACAGGGCTACGAGGGTGGCTCCCAAAGTTTGTCCCAATAGCCTGGCGGTGCCGATCATGCCGCTCGCCCCTCCGCTCCGGTTGGTCGGGGTCGATGACATAATGGTGCTGTTGTTGGGCGTTTGAAACAGCCCGAAACCCGCTCCGCAAACCGCCATGCGCCAGACGATCGCCCCGTCGGTGGGGTTGGAAAGGGTGGCAAGCAGGTATAAGCCCGAACCGAAAATCAGCATACCTACGCATCCTAAAATACCTGCATGTATTTTTTCCACCAGATACCCTGCCAAAGGGGCGGTGAACAGGGTGGCTACCGGCCACGGGGTGAGCAGTAGCCCGGTGGCTACGTCCGAACGTCCCAGCACATTTTGTAAGAAAAAAGGCAGGGATACCAAGGCCAGCATTTGTGCCGTGAACGAGCAGATGGACGTGATTACGGAAAGTGAAAAAATGGGGATTTTCAGCAGGTCTATGGGGAGCAGCGGAGCTTCCCTCCGGAGTTGCCGCCGGACATAATAAGTACCGACAAAAACAAGCAGGGCTATTTGTATCAGTAAGAAATCCGTTCTTTCGTGGTGGGCGAATCCTTCCATGGAATAGATCAACAAGCCGAAAGTGAGGGCGTTCGCCACTGCACTTACCTTGTCGAATTTCCGGTTTTGCCGTTTTTCCCCTTTCGGCAGAAATCTGATTCCCATAATCAGGGCCAGCAGCCCTAAAGGAATGTTGATCGCAAATAACCAGTGCCAGCTACCCAGCGAAAGGACGGCACTCGCCACCGAAGGGCCTGCCACTGCCGATACGGCTACGACCATGGCATTGATGCCCATGCCCCGGCCTAAGTATTGGCGGGGATAAATGGTGCGTAACTGGGCGGTGTTCACGCTGGTGATCGCCGATGCGCCGAATCCCTGTAACACCCTGGCTATGGTCAGCATCCAGAATGAGGTGGAAAGCGCACATAGTAACGAAGTGACGCAAAATAAGGATATTCCCGAAAGGAACACTTTCCGGTAGCCGAATATATCCCCCAGGGAAGAAAACGAGAGCAGCGAAATGGTAATGGCTAACTGGTAGGCATTCATTACCCATATCGTAAGCGAAGGTGAGGTCCCGAATTCTTTGGAAAGGGTGGGAAGGACTACATTGACAATGTTGGCATCGAGCACCGACATGATCAATGCCAGCGAAGCCGCCACCACCGCCCAAATCCTGCGCGGAAAAGGCAGGCCGTCCGAATCCTCCTGAATAGATACGCTACCCGTGTTCATGTATCATTGTTTTCAAAGTACAAAAATACATAAAATCGGGGATTAGCCGTAGGGAGAATTATAATACTTTCATTGTAAATCTTATCTTTGTTCATACGAATGCTAAGAATTACTGTTTATGAGAATGAAAGTATGCCAAAGTTGCGGAATGCCGATGATTTCAAACGATCAGTTCGGGACGAATGAAGACCATAGTAAAAACAAGGATTATTGTTGCTTTTGCTATGAAGAGGGACATTTTACCCAGGAGTTTACCATGGAAGAGATGATTGAACATTGTGCGCAGTTCGTCGATGAATTTAACCGGGAAGTGGAGCGTAAGCTGACACGGGAACAGGCTATGACCGAAATGCAAAAAAGTTTTCCTTCCCTGAAACGCTGGCAGGCACGCTGACCGTTTAGTAAAGAATTTTATCCGGCAGCTCTCTTTTAACGAGGGCTGCCGGATTTTTTATAATCTGTTTTTCCTTCTTTTTTTAATTAGTTAATTATTTTTGTCGTCGTTTATAGAAGATATTTTGGAGAGAATCGCCCGATAGTTTCCGGAACATATAAAGAATAAGTATAAAAGGCGGTTGTAAATGATTTATAAAATCGTTTTTTTTTAATCGGGAGAAATTTTTTCAGGAACACGATTTGTATCCGGTGTACGGTGCGTATCCGGTGATTTTTTTGCGGTGTGGATCGGACAGGATTTTCCGTTTCGATAATTAAGATGGTGTATGCTTTTTAATTCTTTTGAGTTTTTAGTTTTTTTGCCGCTTGTATTTTTAGGCTATTGGTTTGTGTTTAAGCCGTTAAAGATACAAAACCTATTTGTGGTGGCGGTAAGTTATCTGTTTTACGGCCTGTGGGATTGGCGTTTCCTGCTTTTAATCGCTTTTACCACGGCTTGCAGTTTTGCCAGTGGGGTATTGCTGGAAAAATGGGAAGGTCGAAGGAAAAGACAGAAATGGGTATGTGTTTCGAACCTTATCCTGAACCTGGTTATTCTGGGTATTTTTAAATATTTCAATTTCTTCGGGGAGAATTTCGCGGCTTTGTTCCGGCAGTTCGGGTACGATCCGGGGTGGGTAACGTTGCATGTGGTGTTGCCTGTGGGGATTAGTTTTTATACATTTCAGGCATTAAGCTACACGATCGACGTTTACCGGGGGCAGTTGAAGGCTACGCACGATGCCGTGGCGTTTTTCGCCTTTGTCAGTTTCTTCCCTCAATTAGTAG
>UQTM01000131.1 GCA_900544025.1 uncultured Odoribacter sp. | reverse complement strand
TAAATATTATAATTTATTTTGTGTTTACTAACACTAAAATAAATTATTATGAAAAAGAATTTATTAAAAATTGCTTTTCTTCTTTGTGTAAGTGTCGTTGTCGCGATGAGTTTCGACGCTAAAAAAGAAGACTTCTCCCGTCTTATCAAACTGGAAAACATCGAAGCTTTGGCAGGGCCGGACAGCAGTCCCAATCCAACTCCCAGCTCTATCGATTGTTGGAACACAGTTACCAATACAGGGGCAGGCAGACAAACTCATTATTCGTACTGTGGAACTTGTACTGCCGTGTTAGCAAGGGATGTATCGGATAAAGACCATTGCCCTAAATAAACAGGAAAGATCGGTTCAGTTTTTAAAACAAACTGCCGCTAACCGTTTTGTTTCGCATATCTTCATTGGATCGGTTATGAAAAAACTATTTTATCCGTTTATTTGCCTGCTTTCTTTTTTTAGTTGTACGAATCATACGACTTCGATTGTTTTTCCTGTGGAGAAATCGCTTTCTGCAATTCAAGTTCCTGTAAATGAAATGTTTTCTGCTGATTTTATAACAAAGAAATCGAATTACTTGTTTATCATCAGTGTAAAATCCGACACAACGATCTATATGTATTCTCTTCCCGACCTGAAGTTTGTAAAGAATTTCGGTTTGAAAGGAAAAGGGCCCGAAGAATTTCAGCTTCCGATGTTTGTAGAGTCTCCCGGAGACGATCTGATCCTGTGGGGATATTCTAAATTGAATTTGGTGCGGCGTTTTGCCATAGATTCGAATGCCCATATTGTAAAGAAAGAAGATTACCGTTTAAAAAAGTACGAAACTTTCAATCAAATGCATCTGATCCGGGATTCTATATTGGTTTACAGTCTTGTCCCGACACAGTATGTGATTCAGGAATATGATTTAAAAAATCAAGAATATTCAGGAAAAATAGAATTAAAGCCGGATCAGGACAATGATAATCCGTCGCTTTATTCCAATCGGGGCGTTATGACTGCCAACGATTCGTCGATCGTTTATGTTTATAATTTTAAACGGCAAATAGATATATACGATAGTGAAACGTTATCTTTGAAAAAGACGCTGGCGGGGAATTACACCTATCAAAAGCCTACGAATCATTTTAATGAAAATGTAAAATACTATTTGGATGTTATCCCCGGCAAAAAATATTTTTATGCCTTATACAGAGGAGACAGTGAAAAGAATGCGGCAGAAAATACGGATGCCGTAGAAGTATTTACCTATGATGGAACGCCTGTCATCCGGTATAAATTCGACATAAGCCCCGATATATTTTATGTGGACGAGGAAAACGGTGTGATGTACGGCTACGTTTACAAATATCCGGACGTGTTATTTAAATATGTATTGTAAGAATAAAAAAATCCGGCGGGTCGTCCTGCCGGATTTTTTTATTTATAAAGTTTCCGAATATCAGTTTCCGCAGACCGTTCTGCCGATACCGTATTCCAGGCCGCGCAGTTCTGCCAGGCCGCGTAAACGCCCGATGGCGGAATAACCCGGATAAGTCTTCTTTTTCAGGTCGTCCAGCATCTGGTGGCCATGGTCGGGGCGCATCGGGATGGAAACCTGATTTTTGCTCATCACTCCGATCAGATTTTTCACGATAGCATACATATCGATGCTGCCTTCCAAGTGGTTGGCTTCAAAGAAATTACCTTCTGCATCGCGTTCCGTGCTACGTAAATGCACGAAATAAATCCGGTCGCCCAATTCCGTTGCCATCGTCGGCAGGTCGTTGTCGGCACGCACGCTGAACGATCCGGTACAGAAGCACAAACCGTTCGATTTATTCGGTACGGCAGCCACCAGTTTTTCGAAATCGGCGCGGGTACTCAAAATACGGGGCAGACCGAGTAATTTATAAGGAGGATCGTCGGGATGGATCGCTAATTTCGCTCCAACTTCGTCGGCCACCGGGGTTACTTCGCTCAGGAACTCGATCAGATTCGCCCGCAGCTTATCTTCGTTAATGTCCTTATACAATTTCAACCCCTCGCGGATAGCCTCTTCCGTAAAGCTGGCATCGGCTCCGGGCAATCCCATCAGGATGCTTTCCACCAGCACTTTTTTATCCTGCTCGCTCATTTGGGCGAACTTTGCCTTAGCCCGTTCGATTTCCTCTTTCGAGTAATCGGCTTCGGCATTTTCCCGCTTCAGGATAAACAGGTCGAAAGCCACAAAAGCCGCCCGTTCGAAACGCAGGGCCTTAGAGCCGTCTTTGGTTTCATACACCACCGACGTACGCGTCCAGTCGAGCACCGGCATAAAATTATAGGTAATCACCGTCACTCCGCAAGCAGCCAGATTACGGATGCTTTGTTTGTAATTTTCAATGTGTTTTTTGTATCCCGGAGCTTGGGTTTTGATTTCCTCGCTCACCGGAAGGCTCTCCACAGCCGACCATACCAGCCCGGCGGCTTCGATCATATTTTTCCTTTCCCGGATGTCTTCCACCGTCCACACTTCGCCCGGAGCAATCTGATGTAAAGCGGTCACCACTCCGGTAGCTCCTGCCTGACGGATATCCGATAGCGACACTCCGTCATTGGGGCCGTACCACCGGAACGACTGTAAAAATTTATATCTTTCCATTGCTTTTTTCAATTTTTATAATGATCTGTTCAACGTCTTTTTCATAAAGAAACACAGATTATTCGTTCCCAACGCCTCACCTGTGGCGCATTGCAATTTGCCACGTCCGGCTTTTTCAGTCCCTCCGTACGAATGCCCCTGCATTCCCTTTCTCCCCGGATCACACTCCGCTAAACACACTGAATCCGCCGTCGATCGGCAACACCGTCCCCGTAACGAATTTAGAGGCATCGCTGGCATAGAACACAATAGCCCCGTTCAATTCTTCCGGCTCGCCCATACGCCCGAACGGTGTGGCACGCACCACATCTTTCGCCCGGTCGGTCAAAGAGCCGTCGGGATTCGTCAGCAGCGTCCGGTTTTGCTCGGTGAGGAAAAAGCCCGGAGCGATCGCATTCACGCGGATCCCCTCCCCGAATTTCTTCGCCATTTCCACGGACATCCAGCGGGTGAAATTATCGATAGCCGCTTTAGCCGCCGAATAGCCTACCACGCGGGTAATCACAGCCTGAGCCGACATCGACGAAATATTGATAACCGATCCCTTTTTCTGTTTTACCATTTCGGCGGCAAACACCAGCGTAGGCAAAACCGTCCCGTTCAGGTTCAGATCGACCACTCCCCTGAAAGCCTCCGGATCGAGGTCGAAAATCGTCTTGTCCGGCCCGATCGTAGCTCCCGGCTGGTTTCCTCCGGCTGCATTGATCAGAATATCCACCCGTCCCCATTTGGCAAGCACCCGGTCTCTCGCTTTTTCCAGTTGTCCGAGATCCAGCACATCCGCCTGCACAAAGCAAGCCTCCGTCCCGATTGCGGTCAGCTCGGCAGCCAGCGCCTCGCCCTTTTCAGCCCGGCGTCCCAGGATTGCAACATGCACACCCTGACCGGCCAAAGCCTTCGCCATAGACGAGCCCAATATTCCGTAGCCTCCGGTGATCACCGCCACCCGGCCTTTTATATCAAATAAATTTTCCATATTAAAATCGTTATCCATATAACAAAAACGATTCCCGAAACAGGACAGCGACAGTTCACCCGTCCCGCCTGTTACCGGAAATCGTAAATACTAAAATCATCTTGAAACGCGTCCGGAAGCGTCGCCGCCCATCAGCTTTTCCACTTCGTCCACGCTCACCATGTTGAAATCACCGTAAATCGTGTGTTTCAGGCAAGATGCAGCCACAGCGAATTCCAACGCTTTCTGGTCGTCGCCGGTATAGGTAATCAAACCGTAGATCAAACCACCCATGAACGAATCTCCGCCACCTACACGATCGACAATGTGAGTAATGTCATAACGGCGTGAAGCATATAGTTTGCTGCCGTCGTAAAGCACACCACCCCAGGTGTTGTGGTTCGCATTGATCGAGCCGCGCAAAGTGATAATCACCTTCTTCGCACGCGGGAAACGCTTCATCATCTGAGTGCATACCGACTCGAATTACTGTGCGTTC
>UQTM01000130.1 GCA_900544025.1 uncultured Odoribacter sp. | reverse complement strand
CTGCCGGCCCTGCTTCTTACGGATTCACCGACACGCTCGGCCGTATGCACGGAGACGCTCAATTCGCCGGATCTTCATCCGTTCCCGCTCACGTAGAGATGATGGGATTCTTAGGAATGGGGAACAACCCGATGGTAGGCGCTACCGTTGCCGTTGCTGTTTCTATCGAAGAAGCTTCCAAATAATTGAGGCAAGAGTAATAAAAAAGTCCTGCCGGCATTCGTCGGCAGGATTTTTATTATCATCGAACTTTTCCGGTCTCTTTTACTTTTTCCCTTTACAGACCAACTGTTTCACCTGATCCAACGCCCGATCCGCCGGCACATCCACATCCGGCAATGTACCGTGAATATCCCGCTCGTCGGCTCCGTAATGATAAAATCTTTTCCAGGAAACACCGCAATGCAAACGGGAATGGGGCAAAGTATAAGACCAAACATCCCCGAAGGTTACGTTCATTCCGCCGCTTTCTTCTCCTACGACAATTCCTCCTTTAAAATATTGGAATGCCCAGGAAAAAGCCGCCGCAGCTGAAAAAGTGCTATTACTGGTCAATAAATACACCTTTGTCTTTTTAGAGACACGTAAAGGCTCTTTCCGTAAAGGTTCCAGACGGGGAGATACCACAAACAACGTATCGGTGATATTTTTCCAATCCACATTTAGCGATTTCGTATAGCGCCCGACACGTGCCTGCATTTTCCCAAACTGAATAAACGGAACATGCAGCAAATATTGCAATAATTCATCGCCGAGCCTGGAATCTCCTCCGCCATTGTTTCGAATATCGATAATCAAGTTTTTGATTTTCAGTTCTTTTAATTCCCGGAACATCGAATCGGCAAAGACCTTGAATTTATCTAAATCATGAAAACTATTAAATTCAAAAAACATACTTTTTTTATCCGGGGATAGCTGAAAAGCGTAATCGACCTTTTTCCTCTCTTTTCCCTTTTTTACTCTATAGGCTTCTACCATTTTCACGATTTGTTCATAAGGCATGGCAAACACCGTCTTTTCAAGTAGATTACCGTCAGGCTCGCGCAATACCAACCGGTAAACAGAATCCGGATAAAAGGCATTCAAAAAAAAGCAAAATTGATTTTGCAAACAAGTAAAACGGAAATGCATCCGTTCTCCGCCGATATACTGTACCATATCTCCCAACATATCCTTTACAGGCATATCGTTAATACGGATCACCTTCGCACTGTCTCCGTTCAAGGTAAGTGAAGAATCACGATAATCGATCCGTACATTTTCAGGAAAAAGAAGTTGTTCCGGCGTAGGATATGCAAATCGTACAAATGTATGCCCATCCCCCAGCATTCCTACACACGGGATCACCCTCCGTCCAAATTCCAGATCGGTCAAAGAATCCGGCAATTCCGCTTTGATTCGGGCGATCCGTTCCCGAAAGACAGGTTCCGGACAAACGGTAAACGGATCCGGATGGGTGTAAATAATCCGGTTTACTAAGGTATCGATGTCTGCCAAAGCCTGTTCCCGGCTCAATGTCACACGCTGCCCCTGCATTTCCTGAGCAACAAACAGCACCAGGCATAAAAAAAGATATTTTTTCATATAAAGATATCAATTTAAGTGAAAATCATTAATAAAACTAAATACAAACATACCATTATTCATCTTAGGAAATACCATTACATTTTTTATTTTATGATCTCACCGCACTTTTCTCTATATCCCCCCCTTTTCGTCCTATCGTTAACTTCTCGTTCTACTCTTTCTCCCTTTAAAACACCCATATAAAAAATACCTCCCAAAAGCTTTTCATTCACTTTTGGGAGGCCTACAACATCACTCTTTTAACTTCTCAACAAAAAATCATTTAAATAAAAAGAACTGCGGACGTCCGTAGAGACAAAAATCTTTTACGCATCCCGCCATAGAAGTACTGCGGTGACGAATCCGGATTCCTTTCACTGCCTGTATCTCTCCCAGGTCGATAATCACCCGGTGGGGAAACGGAGTCGCTTCACCCATCCATTGGGAATGCCAATACGATTTCAGGTCGTCGTCGATCATTTGCTCGGCATAGCCTTCGCCTGCCTGCTCCGTATTGGTATAAACAATCTGCCAGGCATCTTTAGGCAAGGCTTTCCCTGTTTCGTCCAATAGCTCGATCTCGGAAACACAGGAAAACTTATTATCATAAGAACTTAAAGACTCAAAGCAAAGATGCCGCATCGTAGCCGGACGTTTAAAAGTAAACTCCTGCCAGCCGTCCTTCTTTTCCAAACTTGCCTTGAGAACGACATCACCCCGATCGAGAATAGGGTTTTTTGTATAATCCCTCTCCTTTCGTTCCCGCGTATTTTTATCTTTGCCCAATACATTCAGAATCGGTTTATCGAGCCCGCGAAGCGTACGGCAACCGGTATCTTCCATTTCAAATACGACAATGTCATTTTTCCCTTTCTTCAGCCAGGGACCGGGAAGATACAACGTTTGCTGAGGCCCGATCTGCCAAAATTTTCCCAGCGATTTACCGTTCACCCAAACAGCCCCTTTTCCCCAGCCGCTCATGTCCACAAAACAGTCTCCTGTTTTCTCCAGCTCGAATGTGCCCTTGAAAAAGGCGGGACGATTATGCAGATCTCCCGGTTGCCATTTAAATCCACCCACATTCGCCCGGTAAAGAGGCAAGGGGGAAGTCGTCCACCCCTTCAATTCCTCACCATTCAAGGTGACTCCTTCGGTAATTCCTTTCAGGTTATGCAAAATATCTCCCCCATAATTCACGCGCCCTACATTTTCAACCAAAATCTCCAGCCGGGCAGGAACTTCCTGTATATCCACCTCCAATTTATTCTGCCGGTGGCGACGGTCAAGGCTGCCTACCTGTTTCCCATTTACCGAAACCACGGCATAATCCCGAAGTTCCTTAATAACCAGCATGCCTTTTACAGGCTTATTTACGGTTGTTTCATAATGGATATAACCGAAATCCTGATTCACATCTTCCATCGTAAGCGGTTTTTCCGCTTCAACCCGTTCATTAAAAGCCACATCCAAAGGAGCGGTTTCCGTCAATTTTATTTCCGGGAACGAAATAACCGGATTTTCGGCAGGCACGTCCGGCAGGGTTTCCCCTTCGGGCAAATATTTCTGAATCACTTCACGGAAAGCATAATATTTGGGATAGGCATTCCCATACTCGCCCAGGGGAGCATCATAATCGTAACTGGTAGGTTGCGGAGCATACCCATAAGCCGTATTCGCCCCGTTCGTGTACTGGAAATTCGTTCCACCGTGGAACATATAAATACTCACGGATACATTGTGTTTCAACATCCAATCCAACTGTTCGGCAGGTCGTCTGTAATCGCGGAACGAGTGAGGAGTTCCCCACACATCGAACCAGGCCGGATAAAATTCCGCCACAAAATAAGGTCCGCCTTTCCGGTGGCGATCTACGGCTTTAAAAATATCTTCGCCGACGGCTCCATTCACCGTAGGCAATGTGCCGTCCACATATCCGGCATCCATTTGCCCTGCCCCGTCACAAGTCATCAAAGGTACATTAAACCCGGCATTAACGATCATATCCCGGAGCTTACCTAAATACACCTTATCGGAAGCATACGATCCGTATTCATTCTCAACCTGCACCATGATAATGTTTCCCCCATTGGTCACAGTCAGCGGAGCAAGCTCTTTTCCCAGCCGGTTTATATAACGCTCACAGGCCGCTAAAAAACGGGGATCGTCACTCCGCCATTTCATTTCTTTATCTTTTTGCAGCCAATAGGGATAACCGCCGAAATCCCATTCCGCACACACATAAGGCCCCGGACGCAAGAGCACGAACAATCCTTCTTCCTGCGCCGTACGCACAAATTCGGCAATGTCCGCCTGCCCCTTAAAATCGAACACCCCGGGCTGGCGCTCGTGAAAATTCCAGAAAACATAAGCGGAAACAGTATTCAATCCCATCGCCCTCGCTCTTTTCATCCGGTCGCGCCAATACTCTTTAGGGATTCTGGGATAATGCATTTCACCGCAAATCAACTGAACGGATTTGCCATCGAGCAAAAATTGCCCGTCTTTGACTTCAAAAGTTCTTGTCCCGGACTTACACGCCACAAAGCCCGACAAGATCAATAAACACACAAGTAGTCTCATTTATC
>UQTM01000129.1 GCA_900544025.1 uncultured Odoribacter sp. | reverse complement strand
AAATCAATTTTTTACAGGAATCCTCAATCCGGTGATTCACCGTTCCCACCCCATTTATAAACAAATTAAAAGCCACTTTCAGCACCCTCTCCCTCCGCCCCCGGCTTTCATACTCTTCCCCCTCATCGTTCCCTATAACCGGGGTCTTTAAAAATCCCAGTTCCCATATCCTGACATACAACGCCTTAAATTCAAAAAACATAAAATGGAAAGCTCGTTTCCCTACCCCGACCTGCTCCATTTCCAACGCCTGAACAATTCCCCGGTATATATCCAGCATAGCAAAGAATTTATTCTCGAACCGCTCTTTCGCCAAATCTTTCTCCTGTTTCGTGAATTGCCTTTGCTGGATATTGTTGGCGTCGTACTGGATATAAAAAGCGATAAAGGTAAACATCGCCCCCACGAAAGCCAAAACACTCCCGGTAAGGGCTACCCTCAAACCGACCACTCCACCCAAAGTCGTACCGACCCACGCCGCTTTTTCGTCTATGTGCTCCAACTCGTAATCTACGGTCATGAATCTCATTAACTGATGCGATTCAACCAGCCTATACACCAAATAGGCTAAAAAGATCAGGGCGATAAAGGTCAAACCGCCAACGACCCCGCCTACCAGCCAAAAATTTTTCCCGCGTTCCATAAAATCAACTTTTAAAAACAGACAAAAAGCAAAAAAAACGTAAACATTTCCAAATATAACAAAATCGACAGACACAAAAAACACATTTCCGTTATCCGGAATATTTTTCTAATTTTGTAAACTGATTTTCCCGGTAAAATTTGTTCTTCAAAACAAGTGATATGCAAAACAAAAAATATATACTCCTGTTGCCCGTTTTAGTGCTTTTATACACAGCCTGCCAGCGAAACAACGTCTATGAAAACTACAAAAGTATCGACGGCGAAAAATGGTGCAGGGAAAATGTTATCGAATTCGAAACCGTTCTGCCCGATAGCGGAAAATACATCGTCAATTTGTGCCTGCGGCATACCACCGATTATGAAATGGCGAACTTATGGTGCTTTGTCTCCACACGCAGCCTGCTTGCCAAAGAATTGAAAGACACCATAAACATGAAGGTGGCGGAACCGGACGGACGGTGGCTCGGCGATGGCAATACGGTAAAAACCCTCCGGCAACCTCTGGTTAAAAATCCGGTCGTTCTTCCCAAAGGGAACGTTGTCTTCCGGATAGAACAGGGCATGCGGATAGAATGCCTTCAAGGAGTGAAAGACATTGGATTGGAAATATTGAAAGTTACTGATTGATATGGCAAAAAACAAGCTGGCGAAATTTGCGGAGATGGAAACGCTGGAAAATGTATTCCAGCCCAAACATGCCGAAGTATTTCGTACGGAATACCCTCTGAAAGGAAAATGGAACGAAGAAGTTTTTCATAACTCCAACCCCATCGTATTAGAGATAGGATGCGGTAAAGGAGAATATACGGTAGAATTGGCGAAGCTCTATCCGGAAAAAAATTTCATCGGTCTGGACATTAAGGGAGCACGCATGTGGAAAGGGGCTAAAGAAGCCAGCGAAAACGGGCAAACGAACGTAGCTTTCCTACGGATTTATGCCGAACTACTGGAATCGGTATTCGCTCCCGGCGAAATATCCGAAATCTGGATCACCTTCCCCGATCCGCAAATGGCCAAAACCCGCAAGCGGCTGACAGGAACACGCTTCCTGTCGCTCTACCAAAAAGTGCTTCAAAACAACGGAATCGTTCATCTGAAAACCGACAGTCCGTTCCTCTATACCTATACATCCGAAACGATCAGGCATAACCATTTGCCCGAGCAGATAAACACAGGCGATCTTTACGGATGCGGAATGAACGACAAAATTCTCGGAATTAAAACCTTCTACGAAAAACAATGGTTATCCAGAGGTAAAAAAATAAAATACATCCGCTTCACATTGAACAACACGACCTTGCTGGAAGAACCGGACATTGAAATAGAAAGGGACGACTACCACAGTGAAGCCCGCTACATGAACAACGAAATTATCCCGGAGAAAAGCGCAAAGTAAAAATGGACAGGAAAAAAGTATTGATCGCCATGAGCGGCGGTATAGACAGTACGGTAGCGGCTATGCTGTTACAGGAGCAGGGGTATGACCTCGTAGGAGTGACTTACCGGACTTTCGACAGCATTTCCAAAGGATGTATGGAAAAAGAAAAAGGATGTTGTAGCGTGGATTCTCTCTTCGAAGCCAAACGCATGGCCCAGGACCTGGGATTTGAACATCACATTTTAGATATACGCCAGGAATTTAAAGATACGGTGATCAGCAATTTTATCGATGAATATCTCCGCGGGCGCACCCCGAATCCTTGCGTCGTCTGCAACTCCACGATCAAATGGGGAAAAATCATCGGAACTGCCGACGAACTGGGATGCCGGTATGTAGCCACAGGGCACTATGCCCGGATCGGTCATCGAAACGGACGGTGGTACTTACGGAAAGGAGCCGACGAATCGAAAGACCAAACTTATTTTCTCTGGACTCTGACACAGGAAAACCTTGCCCGGACTATTTTCCCCCTGGGAGAGCTGACCAAACCGGAAGTACGCCGGATCGCCCTGGAACACGGTTATGAAAAATTATCGAAAAAAGTGGAAAGCCAGGAGATTTGTTTCATTCCCGAAAACGACTACCGGGCATTTCTCGCCGAGAACGTGGAAAATTATGCAGAAAAATTCGGAGCGGGAGATTTTATAGACACGAAAGGGAATAAACTGGGCACACACAAAGGTTATCCGAACTATACCATCGGACAACGGAAAGGATTGGGCATCGCTTTAGGCCAGCCTATGTTCGTGGTAGCCATACACCCGGAAAACAATACGGTCGTGTTAGGAACAAAAGACGAATTGCAGGGCAAAACATTCTATGCCCGCAATATCAACCTGATGAAATATGCAAGCATCCCGGAAGGGCTTGAAGTGACGGCCAAAATCCGTTACCGCAATGCAGGCGGCAAAGCCTCCCTCTATCCCGAAGGAAACCGGATACGGGTAGTATTCCACGAAGAAATGGATTCCATTACGCCGGGACAAAGCGCTGTGTTCTACGAAAATGAAGACATGGTCGGCGGCGGAATTATCGAATAAACTTTCCGGAATTGTCGTTCATCCACTCCATGAAGCCGGATACGTCTGAAAAAACGTCTGGCTTTCATGGAATAGCGATTAGATTTTTATTGCTTGCCGATTACATTGCATTCTATATTCCGCGATCTCTTCTTTGCAGATTCGAATTTTCTTGATACCTTGTGATGGCGTTTGTTTTCAACCCTTTGAATACATATAATCAAGCTGATTATAAGATATTTACAAAGGAGATATTTTTCTTTATCCCCAAACGGCAACCTTACAACTAAAAAAAATGATACGATATTATTGGATTGCTTTTGTCGCCATATTGTTGTGGAAAGATATTCCCGCGATGGCTTCTGTGAAAGATTACCAGCACTTAGACTCCCTGCGTAAATTAACAAACAAAGTATATTCCCCGGCAGTGATTCCCGAATGGATAGGAGATTCACATTACTTTTGGTACAAAAACCGGGAACGGGAAGGAGAATTCTTTTACCTGGTAAACGCAGAGACAGGTGAAAAGCAACGCACCGCGAAACGGGAAGAGCTGAACGACCTGATTTCTGAAAAATGGAAACCGGACGAAAAGAAAAACGACCAGGGTGCACGGAAAGAAAAAAAGTACGACGGCAAAGTGCCTTCGCCCGATCAGCAATGGACGGCATACATCAGGGACAACAACGTGTATATTTGTCCTGCCGGCGGCAAACAGGCAGATGAAATAGCCCTGAGCCGGGACGGTGCTCCCGGATATATATATGAAGGACGCCTTCAATGGTCGCCTGATTCTAAAAAACTCGCAACGCTGAAAACCCGGCAGGTAAATTGCCGGAAAATTCCTTTATTGGAATCTTCCCCGGAAAATCAATTACAACCCATCCTGCATTGGCGGGACTATGCCAAGCCGGGCGACATGCTCCCCGTGTCCCTCCCCGTATTGTTCGATGTGGAACAAAAAAAGCAAATCCCATTGGATTCCCGCCTGTACGAACATCAGTACAGCTTGTTCCTCACCGGCTGGGGGGAGGGGAACACGGGGTTTCCATTCTTCGACTTTGC
>UQTM01000128.1 GCA_900544025.1 uncultured Odoribacter sp. | reverse complement strand
GAGCGGGTGGATTTTATTTTGGGTGAACCGTTGTATAGGACTTATCCGGTGAAATTGGAAAACGGTGAGGAAAAGGAATATTCTTATTGGTTTGCCGATCTCTGTGAACCGGAATGAATCCGTCAGGGGAGCGATATATTCTTTTTTAGCCGAAATAGGGGAGACGATTCCCGGAAAAAAAGAGCTAACTTTGCGAAAATACATCCGTTAAGGGATAGTATAAAATAATTTTTTCGAATAAAACACAGACAGTTATGGCACACGATCATCACCATGAACATCATCACCACCATCAACATCAACATGAATTGAGTTCCCTGAATAAGGCGTTTATAATAGGTATCGGCTTGAATGTAGCTTTTGTCGTCGTCGAATTCGTTGCGGGCTTTTGGTATAACTCTTTAGGGCTTATTTCGGATGCCGGGCATAATTTGGGGGATGTGGCGAGCCTGGTGCTGGCTATGCTGGCTTTCCGGCTGGCTAAAGTGCATGCGAATACCAAATATACTTATGGCTATAAAAAAAGTACGGTGCTGGTATCCCTGTTGAATGCGGTGATCTTATTGGTGGCTGTCGGCTTTATTTTCGGGGAAAGTGTCGAAAAACTATTTCATCCCCGCCCTGTGGATGGGGATGCCGTGGCCTGGGTTGCCGGAGCGGGCGTTTTGGTCAATGCTTTCACCGCCTGGCTATTCCTGAAGGACAAAGAGAAAGACCTGAATGTGAAAGGGGCTTACCTGCACATGGCTGCCGATGCTTTGGTGTCGGTGGGTGTGGTGATTTCCGGGATTATCATTGCTTATACGGGCTGGTATATCATCGACCCGATTATCGGGATTCTGATTGCTTTGGTGATCGTTTATTCTACCTGGGGACTTTTGCGGGATAGCCTCCGGTTGTCTTTGGACGGAGTTCCGGCGGGGACGAACTATGAGGAGATCGGCAAGGTGATAGAAGCGGAACCGGGTGTGAAAAGTTTTCATCACATGCACATCTGGGCTTTGAGTACCACCGAAACCGCGCTGACGGTGCATGTGGTGATTGGCCGGACCGACGATATGGAAAAAATAAAATGCGGATTGAAGCAGAAATTGCAAGAGGCGGGAATCGGCCATGCCACCCTGGAATTTGAAACTCCCGGCAAGCATTGCAATGAAGGTTGTTGCTGAACCGTTTTGCGATGAGGGGAAGAAATTACGAGTTGAAAAAAGAATGAAATTTACAGTTATTACCGGTGTGTGGTTGTTGCTGTTGTTTGTGACGGAGGGGAAAGCACAGGAAAAAGAGAAAGCGGCCTGGAAGATCGATCTGGAAACGGTGGAGGTTACAGCCCGGCGCAAATTTGAAGATATAGGAGCCACAAAGACACAGATCGATACGGTGGCGTTACGGGAAAATGTCACCAATAGCCTGGCCGATATTCTGTCGCAGAATACCTCTATCTTTATTAAAAATTACGGACGGGGCACACAGGCTACGGCTTCTTTCCGGGGAACCGCTCCTTCGCATACGCAGGTGCTTTGGAATGGCATGAAGATCAACTCCCCGGCATTGGGACAGGTGGATTTTTCGCTGATACCCTCTTATTTTATCGACGATATGAATCTTTGGCACGGCGCCAGCTCGATCAATGTGTCGGGCGGAGGGCTGGGCGGAGCGATTACCTTGGGAAACAAGAAGATGCAGGGAGACGGCTCGGAATTGAATTTTATACAGGGAATCAGTAGTTTCCATACTTTCGATGAGTTCTTGCGCTATCGTTATGCCGGGGGCAGGTTCCAGACATCCACTCGAATCGCTTATGTCAATTCGAAGAACGATTTTAAATATGTGAATTACAATAAGCGGGATTTTGATTTTACGGGCGAAGGAGGAATCACTTATCCGACGGAACGGAATAAGAATTGTAATTACCGGGATTTGCATATCTTGCAGGAGTTGTATTACGATTCGGGGCAGCACCATTTTTCACTCGCGGCCTGGTATATGGATTCCAAACGGGGTATTCCCATGCTGAATGTGAATTACCGGGAAGAGGACGAATCGAAAAGCCAGCAGGAACAAAAGACGTTCCGGATGACAGGGCAATGGGAAAGGCGGAGCGACCGCCTGAAAATGGAGGGGAATGTGGGCTATACGTTCGATAATACGCTATATACTTACCGGGGTGAATTGGGTACGGGCGGACTGGCAGAGATGCAGCACGCCAACAGTGTTGTGTACACAGGTTTTCTGAAATACGGGGCGGACTATTTTCTTTCTGAAAAATGGATGTTTTCCGCCAATGTATCTTCTAATTTTCATTCGGTAAGCAGTTATGAGAAAACCACGAAGGCCGGGTACGACCGTACCCGCCTGGAGGCTTCCGCGCTGGCGGTGGTGCGTTACCGCCCTGTTCCCCGCCTGGGGTTTGCCCTGAATGTCCGGGAGGATTATTATGGAGAATGGACACCGGTTATACCTGCCGGATTTGTAGATGTCGTACTGTGGCCGGCCTATGGCGTGATATTGAAAGGGTCTGTGGCGCGCAATTATCACTATCCCAGCCTGAACGATCTTTATTTTTTACCCGGCGGAAATCCCGATTTGAAGACGGAGAACGGGTTTACTTATGACGGAGGTGTCGAGTTTACGATCCGGAAAAGCGATCGGTTTTCATTTCACGGGGAGGTTTCCGCCTATAATTCCAAGATCGACGATTGGATTGTCTGGCTGCCTACCTATAAAGGTTTTTGGGAGCCCAAAAATGTAAAGGAAGTGCATAGCTATGGCTGGGAATTGAAAGGGAAGGTGCAAACGAAGTTCGGCGGCTGGACTTTGTATCTCGATGCGAATTGGGCGCAAACGCGTTCGATTAATCACGGCGATCCGGTAAATTGGGCGGACGAATCCATCGGCAAACAATTGGTGTATATTCCGGAATATTCTTTCTCGATTATGGGGCGTTTGGGATGGAAAGGGGTTATTTTTACCTATAAATATAATTATTTCAGTGAGCGATATACCACTTCGAGCAATGAGATGCAGACGAAGATCGGACGTCTGGGATCGTATTATATGAACGATATTTCACTGGAGAAACGCTTTCGGGTTCATCCGGTGGATTTCACCTTGAAATTTTCGGTTTATAATTTATTCGGAGAAGAATATGTGTCGGTGCTCAGCCGTCCTATGGCCGGGCGGAATTACGGATTTTTTATCGGTATCAATCCGAAATGGGGACAGTCTCCGGCAGGCAGTAAATAGGCTATGATCGTTAAAAGGCTGGAAAGATGAAAGAAGGAATGCTATATATGTATTTAGGACGGGCACTTACCTGCTTGCGGCATAGGGGCGGGAAAAGCGGCTTGCTGCCGGTGCTGTTGCTTTGCGGCTTGTTGGGGCAGGCGTGTATGGATTACGGCCCCCGGAGCCAGGAAAGCCTGAATTTTCCGGGACGGGGGGTGTTTATCATGAACGAGGGTAATTTCCAGTATGGAAATGCTTCGTTGTCTTATTACGACCCCGACACCCGGCAGGTGGAACAGGAGGTTTTTGTCCGGGTGAACGGAATCCCGTTGGGCGATGTGGCGCAGTCGATGACTATACGGGGAAATTTAGGCTATGTGGTGGTGAATAATTCGGGAGTAGTTTTTGCCATAGATATCAATACATTTGAAGTGAAGGGCTGGATCAAGGGTTTGACTTCTCCCCGCTATATGCACTTCCTGAGCGACGAGAAAGCCTATATCACCGACCTGTATGCGAAAGCGATTACGATTGTGAATCCGAAAACTTTCCAGATCACCGGGCGGATAGACGTGAGTAACAACACGTCTGAATTTTACCAGCATCCCACCGAACAGATGGTGCAGTATAAGAATTTTGTATTTACCAATTGCTGGTCGTACGATGATAAGATTTTGGTGATCGATTCCGGCACCGACCGGGTGGTGGATTCGATCACGGTGTGCAAGCAGCCGGCTGCGCTGGTGCTGGATAAGAATAACCAGATCTGGGTGGTGAACGACGGCGGATATGCTGGCAGCCCCTACGGACAAGTGGCCCCCGGACTTTATAAGATCGATGCGGAAACCCGGCAGGTCGTGGATTCCGTTATCTTCGACTTCGGGGACAATGCCCGCGAAATTTGCCTGAATCCTACAAAAGACACCTTATATTATATCAATAAATCGGTCTATCGCTTGCCGGTGGACGCTCACCAGCCGTTGGCAAGGTCGATAC
>UQTM01000127.1 GCA_900544025.1 uncultured Odoribacter sp. | reverse complement strand
CTGCGAGATATAATCTTCCGACAACGTCCCTTTCTTCCGGGCAATCCGCTGGGTGTTGCACCAGTTTCCCAGCTTCCCTTCGGCTGCCTGCGGCCAACGTCCTTCACGCTCCTTATATTCGATCAGACGCTCATACATGACCGGCCATGCATCCAGTTCCGCCAGCATATCATCCACACGGGCACGGATATCAGACAGGAATCCCGTGACCTCAAACTCCATAAAGCCTTTAAAGCTCTTCGGGGCACGGATCGCCGGATGATAAGCCAACTCCCTTGACATAGCTTCATAAACAGAACGCCCCGAAAGGTTATTGACGAAGTCTAGTACCACCGGATGACGGTCCGAACCGGCTTTCAGGCAACGGCCCAACTGCTGCAAGGCAACCACATACGATTCCGTCCGACGCAGGAACATGGCAGCATCTACTCCTTCCACATGCAATCCTTCGATCAGCATATTTATGGAGAAAAGGACATGCAGTTTTCCTGTTTCCCTACGAAAACGACGCAATGTCTTTTCATTCTCCCGGTTACTCAGCCCATTATGGATCTCAAATGTTTCCGTTTCAAAGCCTGCCTGTCCGAGCCAGTTCGAGACTTCGGGAATCATATGCTGAAGATCCTCCTTGTCTTTACAGAAGACAAGCATTTTCTTTACCTCTTTCGGAAGATAACGCCGGATCAGTTCCGATGCACTCAATGAACCGCGAAAATCCAGTCGGGCAAAGTCTATCTTGTCTTGAATATGCTTGCGCCTTTCAGATGTACAGTCGCTCCTGTTCAGCATACGCTGTACCTTATCCAGCTGGTTATTCAGATCGAATACGCTCTGCACCAGGACAGGGACAGGCAGTATCTTATAATACCAGGCCATAGACAAAGACAGTTCATGGAACAGGTTTCCCTTGAAATAAACCTCTACCGTATCGAGCATCTCTTCGGGACGTATCGGGGTTGCCGACATTCCCAGTACACGGGCCTCCGGATTGTTATCAATGACTTCCTGTACGGCTTTACCCCATACCTCCGCCCCGAAATGATGGAACTCATCGATAATAATATGATCCGCTTTAAGCTCACCGACCGTACCGCGATTCAGGACTAATGCCTGGAAAGTCCGGTAGGTCACATGCGGCATTGTCCTGCCAATTGCTTTTTTGATCTCGGCGATAATCGTAACATTAGGAGCAATAACTAAAATATCATCTTCCGAATGACTGACGATATAGCGGGCAATCAGGTAAGACTTTCCTGTTCCGGTCGCCTGTACAACCGCTCCGATCCTGTTTGTTTTGAATCCTTCCTCGATAGCCCGGTAAGCCGCTTCATTATGTGAAAACAGTTCAATATGCTTTCCCGTTTCCAAGCTTTTCAGATAGCTATCATCCGAAACAGTCAGTCCATGCAGTTCAAAGGAAAGTGCCTCCGGCAGATAACCGCCATGAGCCAGGATACGAAACTGATTACAGCCGTACATTTCCCCGATTCGCTGCATTTCAGTATATAATCTGTCCACATCCGGCAAACCGACAGGTTCCTTATTCCATACCTCTTTTACAATGAAAGTAACGGAGTCCTCCCTGAAGCCTACCAGCAGACAGCCGGATTCTTCAGTGACAAAATAATGGTAAGAATGATAAAGATCGCAGAGTGACATTCAGAAAATATGTCAATACTAGGAATAATTGAGCTATCCCGTTCCCGTGCTTGACACGGGATCGCAAAGGCACAGACCGTATCCTATAATATCTTTTGATACCGCCAGTTCTCTTGCGGCCCCGTGTCAAGCACGGGGACAGGATAGTTCAAATCTGATAAAAGGTGAACTCAGCAAACAGTATATCTTTCGATCGTCCGGCAGATCGACACCAGCATCCTTTGATAAGCAGCACGGTTGTCACCGTTCACTTCGCTGATGTATTTACTATACGCGATCTCTTTGGCATAGGCCGAAGGATGGGCACTGAGTGAGGCGGCTACCGGATAAGCGGTGTGGATCAGACGGGCGAAGTCCATAAAACTGTCTTCCGCCGATTCGTAGGTGCGGAACCAGAGGGAAACATGGCCACCGTTTTCAGAAAGATCAGTCTTTTTGCCTTTCCAGAAAGCATTGGGACGTCCGTAAGCGGTGATACCGAAGAAGTTGTTATGCTCCTTTGCCAGGGTGCTTTCCCCCCACCCTGTTTCGATGGCCGATTGGGCTAGGATAACAACCGGATTGATTCCGAAACATTCCCCCGCCTTTTGAGCGGGGAAAAGATATTGTTTGATAAATTCCTGTTTTAACATAACGGATAATTGATACGTTACTACTCGATTTCCGGACGGTCCGAACCACCTCCTGTAGGCGGAGTGACCGTTTCGATATCCATCTTTTCATATTTGGCATTCTTGCGGATCTCGTTGAGCATCGTGCCCGGGGAGAAGACGATACGAGCCTTGTTGAAGAGGGAGACATTGAAGTCCTTTTCGTTCTCAATACCCTTGCTGCCGGCAACCATGCGGAAGTTACCCAGGCGGCCCATCTGGATCACATCGCCTTCTTCCAGGCGTTCTTCCATGACGGAAAGGAGACCTTCGATGACAAGCATCACATCACCGATAAAAGCGGTGCTTCGAACAGCGATCAGATCACAGAGCTTGTTGAAATCGAGTTTCTTCAATGAACGGACCTGTGCATAAAATAATTTGGAACCTTCGGCAGCGTCTTTGCGCATGTCGGGACGTTTTACTAAGTGAAAACTTAAAGCCATGGGGAATAATTTTTTAATTTGACAATGTGCCAATATGCCTATGGAAATGCTCCGAAAGCTATTGACGGTTAACTGGTTGGTTATCGATAACATGACAAAGATAAGGTGCTGGAAAAATGGCTGTGACATGAAATGTCATCATCGGCGACGAAGGGTTTAATAAGTCCGTATAAATATATAAATAATGCGCATAAACTTTGAATTTCATTTCTTTATGTGGATTTAATTTCTTATCTTAGTAAGACTAAATCATAAGAATATGGACGAAGGAAAATTCAAAATCCGCAGTTACGGATGGACGGAACTGGCACTCTGTTACAACCCGGATTTGCATCCGAACTCAGCATCGCGTTTGTTGCATCGCTGGGTAGTAAGAAACGAAAAACTGGTCAAAACATTAAAAACTGTCGGCTTCTGCGAACGGCAACGGAAACTGACCCCGAAACAAGTCGGGGTGATTGTCGATTTCCTGGGAGAACCTTGAGAATTGAAAATTTGAAAGTCCCTTATTTCGGAGATGAAAGATATATGTTTTGAAGATAAAATAAGGGACTTTTGAATGCAAAAGATATATGTTTTTTAGAGGAAAAGGAGATTCTACTGTTGACAGGAAATATCTGTTGTACAGCATCAACTTAAAAGTTATGCTGACAGAAGAATTAAAACGCTATAAAAAAAAATTGGTGGAATTGTAGGTAAAAATTTGGCTTTGGATAAATTGGAAGCCTATATTGGAGAGTGCCCGGACCGACGGACCGAAATAATGAAACTGGCCTGGCTGCTGGGGAGTGATGAGTGTCACCAAAAAAAGGGTTGGACTGATTTGGCAAATAAGTTTTTTGACAAATTCCGACCGGAAATATTGACTTGGTGTGGTTTTGACCTGGTAGACCCGTGGAAGGAAAGAGTACCGGTGAACGACCGGAAATTTTTGAGTGACCTGCTGGGGCAAATGAAGGTATATTATTTCAATGATGTGTCTTTCGACTTCCTGGCTGAGCACTTTTATCTCTGTTTTCGTCTGGAGGGAACGGTCGGTTCTTTTTGTACCGAAATGAAAGTACATGACTCCGATTATTCGGATTGTATCAAACATTTTTTGACTGAAATAAATAGGATTAATAACAAAAATAAGAAATAATAATTGATTAATACGCTGTATAACAGGTTTTTCTGTGCTTGTTTTTGCTGCGATTTTAGTAATTGCCGTCTGGTGCATACCCTCTACCTTTGCAGGGTGAAAGTGAATGATACCGGATGTTGTTAATCTTTGAAATCTGAAAAAAATGGCCGCAGGCCCTTATTTAGTTATAAATATTTATATTCTATATTAAAAGAGGAATTTCAGGACATTCCCGGGCGACTTGAAAAGTCTTCTATTAATAGGCTCATTATCAGAGAGGTATAGACACGAAGCAAATTCATTTTCATCTTGATATTAATTTCAAACTTAATTTGTATAGGGTATGAAAGATTATTGTGCTGAAAATGAGAAGAATGCGTCCGATATTTTTGGAAGTGCATTCCTGAATGTTCTTAGGATCATCCTGAACCAATTACAGGCAAATCTCATCACTATCATTGATTCAAATTTTTCAGAAATGAAA
>UQTM01000126.1 GCA_900544025.1 uncultured Odoribacter sp. | reverse complement strand
GTGGCTACGCTGTAATCCCCCCCACCCGGATACAAAACAAAAAGGGATAAAGCTTAAACTTTATCCCTTACTTTATTTAAAATAGATTTTGAAACAAACATGATCTTAAATACTGAATAATTAATATTATATTCCGATGGAGGAACAAAAATCATAATTACATTTGTATGTTTCTTCAAAATTTACACAAACGACACAACATGAACCCTTTCCTCCCTTTCGTTTCTCTAACCATAATCCTTTGCGTCGGTTGTCACTCAAAGCCTTTATCCATCGCATCCGAACAGGTTACCTATCCGGGAGCGACCCTCTCCTCCCTGACCGAATTGATGGACGCTATTGAGGTGGTACGTTTACAGCATGGCGATTCTATCCTGACCGACGACCGGGTAAGGCTTCTTCAGCAAGATTCATCCTTTTATCTGGTAGATATTTTAGGCGAACAAAACATCTACCGTTTCGGATACGACGGGCGTTTCCTGAACAAAATCGGAGAAAAAGGGCAAGGACCGGAAGAGTTTTCTTATATGCTGGACATCGACATTGAAGAAAAAGACGATTGTGTCCACGTCCTGTCTCAGCCGTATTGCACCATTGTCCGCTATTTCAAGAACGGGACCTTTAAAGAAAGAAAACAAGCGGATCTCCCCGCAAACGGTTTTTGCAGATCGGGAAACGGCTATTGGCTATTAGCCGGTTACGGCGACCGTACACTTCTTCTGCATCTCGACGATTCGCTCCACGTTACCGATTCCGTTCGCTTAATCCAATTTTTTATGGACAAAATTCCTTACCCTTTACAGAAGTTTTCATCATTTGCAGGCCAGTCTTTCTTTTGGCAATTCCCTTTTCCAACCGTTCACCGCATTACTCCCGACACGGTACAGCAAGCCTTATTTTTCGATTTTAAGGATCAGTATATCCCGACTCCAACCACACCCCAAAGAGAGCCCATTGAGGATAAAAAAATTACTTGTATTTCAAAATACTGGGAAAACAGCACGTATGCCTTAGCAGAAATAGGCACAAGAGAAAAAAAGCAAAAAATCATGCTAAACATTTACGGATTGAAAAACAAAGCCTCCGGACAATGGCAATGGGTGGAATACATCACCACCCCCGAAAAGCCTTTCATTCCCGACTGGTATCCCACTCGGACACAGGGTTTCGCCCAGGACGGACGGCTGATGTGCTTTTTCTTCGGCAATGAGATCGAAGAGCTGACGGATGAAGCCCGGAAACTGATTACCAACCCGCAGGAGCTCGAAAACATCGACCCCGAAATGGATATGTTTGTGCTGCTATGCCGGTTTAAATAAAAAATCCGGGTAAATCTCTCAATACCCTGATTCTAAAAATTCAATCCGGTAAAAAGGAACCACCTCGGTAAACGCCCTCTATACGCCAAAAGCGAAACATATTAAATTCCGACAACATCACACAGACGAAGAACATTATTCTGCAAAACTGTCATTTATCGGTCTTATCAAAAATTTGGAAAAATACAATTTCATTTCACCCAAACGCAAAACGGACTATACTGCCCGGCATAACCTAAACTGCCGACTGCAATCTCGGCAAGGTTTACATGCCATATCTTCTGTTCCTTGTGAAAAACAGTATAAACAATTTGTTTTTCATTTGAATGTGTTTAGATTTGTAAAACAAAACACCTACTCAGGCTGTCCATTAAACCGATATTTCCATGAAAAGCCTTTTGCCATACGGTCTTCTGTGCATTTTAGCCTTTTCGCTATTCTCCTGTGACAAAGACGAAAAAGAACCCGTTTATGCCACAAAATTCCATTATTACCTTTGGGATGCAGATACCGTTCCCCTAACCGTTCCGGCCCATGCTTCCGAACAAACTTTTCACTTAAAGGATTCCAACGGTTATCCCGGAGGGATTATCGGAGTTCCGAGTACGGAGGCAAGAGATCTGGCCGATTCAATAACCCGCATTTATAACACTGCTCTTAAACCGGTGTATGTGGAAGAAACAGGGGTAACGAATTATATCAATTCTATCCTGTCGGATACCGTACGGGGAAAATGGTTCACTATTATAAACGAAGAGGAAAAGCAGTTGAGAGTGATATTAGATAAAAATGAAGAAACCGAAACAAGGACATTGGCCATAGCAGTCTGGACCAGCGGAAATCCTTTATTTATCGATAACGGTCATCCCACCTGCGATCCTCTGATTATCTATCAGCAACCCGAAAAAAGCGAATAAATACAACGGGAACGATAATTCCCCCGGAAGGCGATTAAAATATGGACCGGAAGGGCAAAGAACAGAGAGCATCTCTGTATTTTTCCTGATTTCCAATTCTTTTGCGGAATTGGAACGGATTCATTTCCAAAATGGGATTTATGTCCCCGCCTTAGCTTTTCTCCCTTACACCCGCTTTCTGTAACTCAAAGCCGCCCAAAGGTTAAGCACCACGGCAAAAGCTGCCAGCACGGAATAATCCCTCCACAATTCCGGCACGCTCGTCCCTTTCAGGTAAACCGAACGCATGGCATCCACAAAATAGCGGAGAGGGGTAAAAAGAGTGATGGAAGCAAAATATCTCTGCTAAAACGCCCCGCCTTTGGAAAAAGCAACCGCCTGTCCAAAGCCGGACAGCCGTCTGTTCCGGCAAAAGAAAAAGCCGTTCCCCTGGAATGGAAACGGCTTTCCCGCTTAAAACATCCGCTCTGCTATCGCCTCATAATTTCTATTTCCTCACAACACCTTCACCTAACACGGTAAAGCAAATACTCCGGCAGGCATTATTACAATCAGGATAACATGCTTTCCGGTCACCGGAAGAACTGCCTGCACAAAATAAAACAATCCCTTCCCAGCCCTGCCTCATCACCGGGAAACTCCCACCCGCCGAGCTTTGCAAGGAAAATCAGCATTATTTCAAACAGAATCTCCGGCAATGCTGGAACAGCTTGTTTTTAAAGATTTTCAATGCGTAAAATCCACAGTTCCATCCTCATTAAACCCTTCACATTTCTCCGGATGTGTACACCTCCGCATCCCCAGGCACAGGCAACTGGTCTTACAATTATCACAATAACGGGGATTAAAATATTTACAAGGTATCAAATGAAAACATCTGCTTTTCTCCAAACATTTACATCTGCTCTCGCATGTCGTACAATATTCTATATTCAACGATTTCTCACAGGGATCGGTTAAAACATGAGAGCACAATTTCCCTTCACACCTGCAAGTTATACTCTCGCAATGCTTACAGCAAATACAAGATGACTGCTTACAAAGAACACAATTGCCTACACAACCTCCACCACATTGAAAATGACGACATTTTTTACACCAGAACTTTACCCCAACACACTTTGTCGAACCGCAATAAGAGCAAGGCAACCCTTCTTCTTGCGGATTTTGTCCCGGTTGCGTCGTTGTAGGCTTTTCTTCCCAACATTTGCAGGGATATTTCATACACGAACTGCAAATCAGGAAATCTGCCACCCCCAGCGGAGTCGATACAGTTATGATAATGGGACCGGAGATATCCGGCGGAGTAGTGGTCGATGGCTCCGTCGTCGGTCCTACCGGGGTAGTGGTCGATCCGCCCGGTGCCGGAGTTACCGAATCGGTCGGAGTGGTGGTCGATGGCCCGATCGGGGGTGTGGTAGTCGATTCCGTCGGTGGAATAGCCGACGAATCTACCGACGTCGAAACGGGTGGTATGGGAACAAGCACCGTGTCCGTCCGCACCGGAGTAGCCGTCGGCACTCCGGTCGTATCCGCCCCGCCTCCGGCACGGCTGCGGACCACCGCCCCACCGGGCAGCCTCATGCCCACAGAACGATGTTCCCCTCCGGCAGTTTCCAGATAAGCATTACTGAACACTCCCGCCAGTGTAGATAGCAAAACCAGTTCATTAGACTTTGTTCCCGCAACTACCCCGCCCACAGGAATGGCTGTCCGCACGAAGCAGAAATAATCGCCGTCGTCTTCCTGCTGTATCACCAAGTAGCTTTTAACCACCGTCCCTTGCGAAGAAGAGCAAACCGGCTTTTCCAGCGGAATCTCTATCAACCGGGAAACGCCGTTCACCTCCACCGCCTTATCCCACAACACATCCACGCTCTGCTCTGCCGCCACACTCCGCGACAGCACTCCATCGGTTGAAAACTCAAACGGGAACACAGCAAGCCCTTCACTTTCAAAATAACTCCTCATTCCGGCCACATCAAGTCCTCTGTTTTCGTCCGATTTCAGGGAAGAATCCTCGCAAAGGCGGTCACTGCACCCTTGCATACCTAAAACGACTCCCAAAGCCAATAGCTTCACGAAAGTCTGGATTACACGATTTATCATATTTTTTATATTTAATTTAACAAATATAATAAAACTAACAAATTATCATTATTATATTACATATTTTTCA
>UQTM01000125.1 GCA_900544025.1 uncultured Odoribacter sp. | reverse complement strand
ACTTGCCATGTTTCTTTTCGATCGGGATTCCCGATCTTTGTTTTTAATTAACGGATATGCAGGTACGGGTAAAACTTCTTTGATCGGAGCATTGGTACGGACTTTGTCCGGGTTTCAACGGAAGACCGTTCTGTTAGCACCTACGGGTAGAGCTGCAAAAGTTTTTGCAGGCTATGCAGATCATCCGGCTTATACGATTCATAAAAAGATATATCGGCAAAAAGTTTTTTCGGCAGATTATGAGGGTTTTCAGATAACCGACAATCTGCATAAAGATACATTGTTTATTGTCGATGAGGCTTCTATGATTGCCAATGGTGGTGAACAGATGATATATGGTTCAGGCCGGTTATTAGATGATTTGGTAGAATATGTTTATGCGGGAGAAGGTTGTCGCTTGATTTTATTGGGTGATTCGGCTCAGTTGCCTCCGGTAGGACAGACTCGAAGCCCTGCACTTGAGAAAAGTAGTCTGATGAAATACGGGTTGTCTGTTATAGATTTTGAATTATGCCAGGTTGCTCGTCAGTCAGATGATTCAGGAATTCTTTTTAATGCTACCCGCTTGCGTATGTTGATGGGCGAAAATCCGTTACCGCTTCCGAAAATACGTTTGCAAGGTTACACTGATGTGCAGCGGGTCGGGGGTGAGGATTTGATCGAAACTTTAAAAGGATGGCTGAAAGTAAAAAAGTGATAGGTCGGAAAATGAATACCGGATTTAATGGAGAACAGGTATGAAACGTTGTAAAATCACGATCTTGAAAAGAACGCTGAACGAAGAGCTGGCGAAAGAATATGCCGCTCCGGGATTTTCTAAATGCCCCATGATGAAGGAAGGTCAGGTCTTTTATGCCGATTATGCAAAACCCGACGGTTTTTGCGACGAGGCATGGAAAGCCATTTATCAGTATGTGTTTGCTTTGTCGCATGGTTCCGGATTGTTTTATTACGGAGATTGGATAACGAAAGAAGGGGTTGCTATATGTTCGTGCAACGACGGGCTCAGGCCGGTCATTATGAAAGTCGAGCGGACAGACGAAGAGGCTACGATTAATTATGAGCCGGTCCGGGAATAAGTGGGGAACATTGCACCGGAAGGTATGAAATCCGTCTATGCAGTATTTAAATAAGAAAGGCAGGGCTTTTTAATGGCTCTGCCTTTTCGTTTATATCGTTTTTTGAAAGTCGGCCGGGGAATCCGTTTTCCCCTGATCGTCCGGTATAAAGGGGTATTTCTCTGCTACCGGAAAATTTTTAGAAATCATTTTGGAGAGTTCTGTGTCAATTCTTTCACGATGATTTCCGTTGCTCCGAGTTGGCTGTTTACATAGGCCAGAGCTTTTTGTCCCGCCGCCTCTGCGATTGCCGGGGTTTGGATCAGGCTGTTGAGCACTTCCCGCAATTGTTCGCCGTTGCCGATGGAAAATGCACCTTCTTCCCGGATCAGGTTTACCGCTTCATTGAATTTTTGGTATTTAGGCCCGAAGATCACCGGAATGCCATACACGGCCGCTTCAAGGGTGTTGTGTATGCCTACGCCGAAACCGCCGCCGATGTACGAGATTTTTCCATAACGGTATATCGAAGACAGTAATCCGATGCAATCTACAATCAGCACGTCACAGTCCGCCGGCGAAGTGTTTTCGTCGGTGTAGCGAATGGCTTTCTTTTTACATTTTTCCAATATGGCTTTTATATGGCTTTCCCCGATTTCATGGGGCGTAATCACCCATTTATAAGAGCTGGTGTCGTTATTGATAAAGTCCAGCAGGAGATCTTCGTCGGGCGGCCAGGTACTTCCGCAGACCACTGCGGGATGTCCGTCGCAGAATCGCTCTATCTTCTCGATCTCTTTGGCTGCTCCTGCAATCTGTTTCACCCGGTCGAAGCGGGTATCCCCGGTACGTTGTGCGTTTTGAATGCCGATGGAGTTTAATAACCGTACCGATTCTTCGTCCTGTACGAAAAGACGGTCGAAAAATCCCAGCATCCGTCGGTGTAATGTGCCCCAGCTTTTGAAAAAGGGTTGTCCGTGGCGGAATATGGCAGAAATCAGATAAACGGGTATATGTTTTTTATGCAGTTCATGCAGGTAGTTATACCAGAATTCGTATTTGATGAAAACTGCTGCGTCGGGTTTTAGCTGTTCCACGAAAAAACGGGCATTCCCCGGAGTGTCCGAAGGCAGATAAAGAATATAATCCGCTCCGGTGTAGTTTTTGCGTATTTCATAACCGGAAGGCGAGAAAAACGTGAGCAGGATTTTGGTGGAAGGCTCGGCTGCTTTCAGCGCTTCCATCACGGGGCGCCCTTGTTCGAATTCTCCCAGAGAGGCTGCGTGAAACCATACCAGACGTTCGCCTTTACGCTGAATCCGGGCGATTTTTTCCCGAATATTTTTCCGTCCTTTCACCCAAAGGGCGGCTTTTTCGTTGAAGGGGGCTGCCAGCCGGATCGCTAATTGATAGCCTCTGATTCCGGTGTTATAGAATATGCTCATTTTTCAATTTTTTCTTTGATTCCTGTTCGGTTTTTCCGATGTGCAAAGGTAAAAAATATAATTTCCAACTTTTTAATTTTTGCCGTTTAGTTTTATTTCAAAATATCTTATCTTTGTACCCGTTCAATGTGGAAAGATTTGGCTGATTGCAACCACAGAAAAAAATTGCTAAAACGCATAATTCTGAATTCAACCATCCATTACTTTTTCCCTAATATTCATTGTAAATTTTAAATGGCACTTGCGTGGTGTGCAGTTTAAAGTCTAAATTTAAATTATTATGGGATATTTATTTACATCAGAGTCCGTGTCAGAAGGGCATCCTGACAAAGTGGCCGACCAGATTTCAGATGCCGTGCTCGACCGGATCATTGCGTTCGACCCGGATGCCAAAGTCGCTTGCGAGACGTTGGTGACGACCGGGCAGACCGTTGTGGCGGGAGAGATCAAAACTAAAACTTATGTCGATGTGCAGCAGATTGCCAGAGAAGTGATCAATGAGATCGGCTACACGAAAAGCGAATATATGTTCGACGGGAATAGCTGCGGGGTATTGTGCGCCATTCATGAGCAATCGCCGGATATAAACCGGGGAGTTGTGCGGGAAGACCCGATGGAACAGGGAGCAGGCGACCAGGGGATGATGTTCGGTTATGCCTGTAATGAAACCGATCATTATATGCCTTTATCGCTTGAATTGGCTCATTTGCTGCTTCGGGAACTGGCACAGATACGGAAGGAAGGCCAGTTAATGCAGTATTTGCGCCCTGATGCCAAATCGCAGGTTACCATCGAGTATGGTGATAATAATAGACCGGGGCGTATTCATACTTTGGTGATCTCTACCCAGCACGACGATTTTATTAAACCGGCCAACGAAACGCCGGAGGCCCAGTTAAAAGCCGATGAGGCTATGGTGGAATGGATCAAAAAAGACATGATCGATATTCTGTTGCCCAGAGTGAAGTCTCAGCTCCCTAAACGGGTACAGGCTCTTTTCGACAAGAATCTGATCCTGCATGTGAATCCTACCGGGAAATTTGTGATCGGAGGACCTCACGGGGATACCGGACTTACCGGACGGAAGATCATTGTCGATACGTATGGAGGAAAGGGAGCACACGGTGGTGGTGCGTTTTCAGGAAAGGACCCTTCCAAGGTAGATCGTTCGGCTGCTTATGCTGCCCGTCATATCGCTAAAAATATGGTGGCTGCCGGAATTGCCGACGAAATTTTGATCCAGATTTCATACGCAATCGGTATTGCCCGCCCGGTCGGGGTGTATGTGAATACTTACGGTACGGCTAAGGTGGATTTGAACGATATGGAGATTGCCGAAAAGGTGAATGAAATATTCGATCTCCGGCCGAAAGCCATTGAAGAGCGATTGAAATTGCGCAATCCGATCTATCAGGAAACAGCCAGCTACGGGCACATGGGACGTACCCCGCAGACCGTGAAGAAAGTGTTCTCTTCTAACTATTGGTCTACGGTGGAAAAAGAAGTCGAATTGTTCACCTGGGAAAAGCTCGATTATGTGGACGAAATAAAGAAGGTTTTTAAAGAATACAAAAAGAAAGATTAAAAGCCGGCAGAATCTTCCCGCCTTTCGAATAAAGGGAATATTCCGCTTTGATCTTGGGGTGAATAAAAAAAGAGATTACCACAATGGTAATCTCTTTTTTATTGAAAGTATCTTTTTTAGTTTCTTCTGTTCAGATAGATCATGACGTAGTAAAGCAGGGTAGCCAGAGAGGAAAGGGCTGCAATGACATAGGTGTAAGCCGCCCATTTCAGAGCATCGAAAGCATATCCCTGTGTCTGATAATCCGTGATCCCCGAATTGCGCAGCCAGATTAACGCTCTGTGACTGGCGTTGATCTCTACGGGCAGGGTAATCAGGCTAAACAAAGTCATAATAGCGAAAAGACCGATCCCGACCAGCAGCAGGCTGGGGAATGTGTTTACAAAGATGATTCCGGCCAATAATATCCATTGTACCCAATGGGATGAAAATTCCACCGCCGGAACCAAAGCCGACCGGAGTTTCAGCATGCTGTAAGAAGTGGCGTGCTGAAGAGCGTGCCCGCATTCGTGGGCGGCTACGGCGG
>UQTM01000124.1 GCA_900544025.1 uncultured Odoribacter sp. | reverse complement strand
GCACGATCCTGCCGAAACGCAGCGTATTGACCTGCCTGTGATACCCTTCCTCGCTCAAGCAGGGACGGTCGTACACATCATAATAGGCACAGCTCTTTATCCGATTGCCGCCGTCGTTCTCAAATCTGCATATCGCATACCGATGTTCCGGGGCATCGACCCGCCGCCCGTCTTTATTCCAATAACTCTGTTCGGTCTGAAAATGGTTGTCGTCGTATTTCATGACTTCCCGATGCCAGCCCGAAGCGTTGTTTACAGGCGTTTTTCCGTCCGTGCCGTAGCAAGCCGTTTCTACCTGATTACCGAAAGCATCGTAAGCATTCTCCCAAATCACTTTACTTTCCAGCTCTTTCCCGCCCGCATCTTTCCAAACAGTTTGGGTCCGGTTGTTTAAAAGGTCATAACGATATTCTTCGGAAGCCACGCCGTCGGGCGTCATATAGCGGTCGCCCTTTTCATCGTAATACTCCATAGCGACAAGGTTACCCCGGTCGTCGTAGCGGTACTTCACACAGGCGTAGCCCAGGGCATACGAGGGGCGGTGTTCCTTATCCAGGTATTCTTTTTTTACCAAACGATCTTCCTCATCATAGGCCATAACGATCCCCGCATATCCTTCATGGCATGTCATGGGCGAATGGCCGGCATCGTAATAAAACTCGGCTAACTTATTCCCCCGGCTATCGTATTTCCATTCCGTCATATATACTCCGTCCGCATCGACCGCAGGCGTCACGCTATCTTTCAGGCAGGTGAGCCCGGTAAGCCATGCCTTATGCTGCGGATCGTCATAACGGGCTGCATATCCCGCACCTCCATTGCCTTCCCAGTAACTACCGTCATACCGATAGGACAACTCTTTGATAACCAAATTCGTTTCCGGTTTAAAATAAAATTTCCGATAAGCACATCCCCGGCGGGTCAGTTCCGAATCCATACCTAAAAATTCAAGTTTCACCGTATTCCCCCGGTCGTCGAGAGTCTTGTGAAAACTGTGATAAAACGAATAGTTTTCCCGGTCGTAATACTCGAACTTTTCGCCATTCCCGTCGAAATAACAGGTAGCCGTATGCCGTCCTTTAGAATCATAGGCATACATACAAACGGCATATCCGTCGGCCACAGGACCTATTTTCCCATCGCCGTCCACTGAAATCCCCTTTACAATCCGCTTATTTTCATATTCATACCTCCATCCGCTGTTTCCCGCTTTATCCAGGCAGTACACCAAAGAATCTCCCCCACACGGGCGGGCACTTCCGAAACGCAACAGTAATCCGTCCGGCGAATACTCACACTTTTCAGCATACGCCAAATTCCCGTTTTTCGCCCGGTTGCCGAAAGCATCGAAAAACTCTACGCTCTTCCGGTATCCACAGGCATCGAAACTTATTTTTACCACGCTCGCCCCATTCTTCCGGGATTGCACCGGAAGCCCGTTTTTATCCGTATAGGACAAATAAGTATAATCCCATCCTTTCCGTGCATCCGCTTTACGAATGCGGTTGCCGGTATAAACACCGCACCAGATCGGTTCATCCCGCTTGTTATATGCTTTCACCTGCATCACATGAAGTCCCCCGGCATCGGCAATAAATTCATACCGGCACACCTCCTGCAAACGGGATTTAAAATTTTCGTTCACTCCGTTATCTTCCTCATCACCGGGATTGACCAATAACGTCCCGCTGCCACCGGGAGAAACATCTCCCCAGGCATCACGCTGTACCGCCCTTGTCCAATGCCGGGCATACGCGCCGCGGCTGGGTGTCCACCAGGCAGAAAACATTCCTTTCCGGCTCAGCTCGGTATATTGCGCCCA
This sequence comes from uncultured Odoribacter sp., assembly GCA_900544025.1. GTDB lineage: Bacteria > Bacteroidota > Bacteroidia > Bacteroidales > Marinifilaceae > Odoribacter. Next base: position 2,883 of record UQTM01000124.1, on the reverse strand, counting down.
CTGCTCTGCCTGCCGCCGGGACAAGCGGTTAATCCCTTCCGGCCATTCCTGCCGATAGACAAAATTCTCGTAGCACTCCGAATAAGGCATCAGGAAACCGACAATGTATCCGCCGATCAACAGAAGCAGCAACACAATCACCGCCGCAAACAGGTAAACCCGCTTCCTGAGCCGCCGCACCCGCTGCCGTTCCGCTTCTACCCGTAATTGCTGCGCCCGCTCGTTCCGGCGCTCCGCCGCCACCTTACAAAGCACGTCGTGGGTAAACTCGATCCGTTTCGCCCCGTCCCACTCCTCGATCCGGATCAGGCGGTTCTTTTGCAAAACATCCAGTTCCTCTTTCACCACCCCCCGGTTCAGGGCATCCCTCAACGATACCCGGTCGCGAAAACCGTCGGAAGTCAGCAACCGGTCTTCCAGATAATTCCCGGTTGCCGGGGAAACCAGCCGGATCGTTTCCCGATAAAAATTCTTTATGATATTATCCCCGAACTCTTCCACCAAAGCCGCCGTAATCTTTTCTTGCCGCCGCTCTTCCCGCTTCCTGTCGAGCTCATGGCAAAACAGGGAAAGCAACGCAGGCTCTACAATCGAGTGCCCCGTTTCTCCTACCCTCACTTTCTTCCGGTTTGTCACTTTCCGAACAATGTCAAATGCCACCTCTTCCGACACAATCCCCTGTGAAGGCCTGATGATAATATCCATGGCCTGTTTTTCATGGATCGCCTGTAAACTGTAACGGTTTCGCTTCAATGCCGGAATCCGGGCGGCATATTCTTCCAGACGCGCCAAAAAATCCTCGCGTAGAGCCAACACACAACGGTAATCGACTTTTTCCGGATAACGGACGCGCTGCCCGCCTTCCGCGAGGTGATGCCGGATATAGGCAGGCATCCGGTCGTCGCACAGATCGGACAACTGCCCGAAAAAATCATCCACCCTCTCCTGTTCTTTCGCCAGGGTGAAAATTTCTTCGAACTGGTCGATCACCACCAAAGGAGTCACCGGAAAATCCCCGGTATTCCAAAAAATATTACAATGAAAAAATTCCCACAAGGAAAGGCGTTCCGGAGTAATATACCCGATCCGGTTTTCGACATCGATCTTTTCTGTTGCCGCCTGCGTACAAACTTCCCGGATCACCTGTCCGGCATACGCCTCTCCGCTATCGTGGTTCAGGCGGATATATACGGGAAAAAAGCCGTTCTCCCTCGCCTTTCTGAAAATACCGGCTTTCAAGAGCGAAGTTTTTCCCGTGCCCGACGGACCGTAAATGATCGTCTGGGTGTTATGGAAAATATCGCCCGACAATTCGGCAATCTCGTCCTCCCGACCATAAAATATAGAAGCGTCCTTCTCTTCATAGGAAGCCAGCCCCAACCAATGGATATGGGAATCCGTGTTCATAATACCGTTTTTAACTGTTTAGCAAGCGCACGTCACGCACAATCCTGCGAAGGCTATTTTCCCAATCCTGCCCTTCCCTCAGGTCTGCCGTATGAAATTTTGAAAAGACCTGTAAACCGGAATCATCCAGGTTTACATCGTCGATCACCACCGGATAGATAAATTTTTCGGGAAACCTCAATTCCAGCTCGTCATTCGCCCATTTCCATTCCCGCTTAAAGAAACGGCGACCGCAATTTACGACCGAACGCGACAGCACAGGCACAAATATTTTACTTTCCTGAATGTTTTGCTTGATCATCGCTTCATAGGTATCGCCCGGCTCTAAAGATTTTTTATCGAACCACACAGCCACCCCCAACTCCTGAAAGGTGTCGGCAATCCTGCGCGCCTGTTCGAAATCCTCGCTGGCATAAGAAATAAATATCTCTTTTTTATCCTCCGTCCCCTGAAAGGCCTTCCAGCGTTTCACCAATTCGCGGATAAACACCCGCGCATCCTCATATACTCCGGCATTCATACGCGATAAGAAGTCGATCAGATTTTTATCCAGGCAGGAATCCGCCAGCATTCCGACCTTATCGGCAGAAGCGGAACGGGAAGAAAATTTAAGGGAATGAAAAAAGAAACGGAACAACCAATTCGGATAATTGCAGCCGATCACCAGTAAATATTTTTCCCGCAGCACATTGGAAAGCCGTTTGGGACGATAGTTTTCGTCCAGCCAATAATGCAGAAATTCCAGCAAATCGTCCTCGGTGAGCACAAATTCATGTGGCACGGCACTCGCCTTGCCGAACATCTGATAAAGGCAAGGCTTACTCAGATCGTCGATATCCTCTTTACAACTTCTTTTCTCGTAGCTCAGCCGCTTTACCTTCCCCTTTCCCCAAAAACTTTCCATCGCTTTCAAAGCCAGATCGTCGAAAGAAGTGGAAAGCACCAAACGGAACTTTTCGATAGAGAGCAACTCCTGCAATTCCGGCAAAAATTCAACCTCCGCCCCTGTGATTTCCTGGAGTATCCTCGTGGTTTCGTAATAAGGCTCCGACTGTATCCTGTCCCATGCCCGCATATTGTATTCATACGAAAGCCCGGCAAAATCGGAAACGGCTTCTTCCACACCCAGCCTTTCTTTCATCTTCCGAAGGATATATTCCCGCAACGGTATTTCTTCTCCCTCCACCGTCAAAGTGAACAACTCCTGCCCCAGCACCGGAATCACATTCCCTTTGTCGATTTCCTCCAAAAGCCGCGCCCACCCGCTTTCATTCAGGCGGTTTTGCATAGAATTTTCCATAACCGTTTATTTATAAATAACACGCACTAAAACGATCTTCCCGACCGTTTCATCTTGCAACGACCTTCTTCCACCACATCTTTTTGTCCACTTCCGGAGATTTTTATTTTCCTCATCGAACACACTTCACACAAATATACAATATTTTTATAATTATGATAAAATATATATTAAAA
>UQTM01000123.1 GCA_900544025.1 uncultured Odoribacter sp. | reverse complement strand
AATAATAATAAATTATGACAATTCAAATAAATTAATTTACAAAATACTATTTATTTATTCTTTTACCTCGACCTATAACTACGGATATTGTTTAATAAAAACAGTAAAATTTAAAGCTTTACAACCGAATCAAGACATGCAAATAAAAACAATTCGTTATTACAATTGTCCCAATTTTATCACATCTACCAAACAAGAATATTCTTTATCTCCCAAAAGTGAACGGATTGGCCGGTCTGACTCTAAAAGACGAAACACATTATCAAAATCTCTCACGGTAACAGCCTTGATCAATGAGTAAAAAACCTTATCTTTCCGTTCGGATTGCAAAGCGGATAAATAATCAAACAAACCGCCCATTACCAAAGTGGCTATATCCATCCCCCTCACCCTTACTTTTCTTGATTGAGTCCGGTTATAGTCCCGTAACCACATTAAAAAATCACTTGTTCCCTATAGTATAATTTTACTCTGTCGAATATCTTCGCGTATGTCATGAATTAACGAATCAGACGTAAGGCCACGTGCATAAAGATCCCACTTCAAACAAACTTGTGGTTTATTTTAAACAATACGACCTTACAATTTTTATATTTTATAAGGATAAGAACAAGTCTTATCTTTTGAGTTTCACATTTTCCAAGGTCCGCCTGCCATTAGCAATATTCCTGAACAGAGACGCTTCAACGTATTCTTTTCCACTTTTCGATAGAACAACTTTTCTATTTGATAAAAACATCTATATAATTCCACATAACTGTTCGGCTTTTTGTCAAATTCACAAATAAAACCAATAATTTATATTCTCAAATTATCGATATTCAGATCCATACATTCAGATCTTTTTAGTTCATATCTCTTATAAAACAAAAAACGGCTGCCCTTTTGGGACAGCCGCTTTTTCTTTAAAAAACAAAATTATTTCTTTGCCAACTCAAGTAAAATTTCAAGTACCTGAATAGCACTTTTTGAAACTTTAGTTCCCGGTCCGAAAACGGCGATCGCTCCGGCATCGAACAGGAATTGATAATCCTGATGCGGGATAACACCTCCCACATATACCAGAATATCTTCACGCCCTAATTTTTTCAATTCGGCAATTACGGCAGGCACAAGGGTTTTATGCCCGGCAGCCAATGAAGAAACTCCTACGACGTGCACGTCGTTTTCCACGGCTTGCTTTGCCGTTTCTTCCGGGGTCTGGAACAAAGGTCCCATATCCACGTCGAAACCCATATCGGCATATCCGGTTGCAACCACTTTAGCACCACGGTCGTGACCGTCCTGCCCCATTTTTGCAATCATGATACGCGGACGGCGTCCGGTCAGTTCGGCAAATTCATCTGCCATACTTTTTGCCTTCTTGAAGTCCTCGTCTTCATCGGCAATGCTTGAATATACTCCGCTCACGGTTCTAATTACTGCTTTATAACGACCACTTACTTTTTCACATGCATCCGAGATTTCTCCCAAAGATGCCCGTTTCTTAGCTGCATCTACAGCCAATTCCAGCAAATTACCTTCCCCGGTTTCGGCACATTTGGTGATAGCGGCCAAAGCTGCATCCACTTCTGCCTGATTCCGGTTGGCACGCAATTCCTTTAAACGGGCAATCTGGGCTTCACGCACGGTTGTGTTATCCACTTCCAGAATATCCAACGGATCTTCTTTTTCCAGACGGTATTTATTTACTCCCACAATGGTCTGTTCGCCACTGTCGATACGAGCCTGAGTACGAGCCGCAGCTTCTTCGATACGAAGTTTCGGAATTCCGGATTCGATAGCCGCAGCCATACCACCCAAATTCTCGATTTCCTGAATATGTTCCCATGCTTTATGCACCAGTTCCTGAGTCAGGCTTTCCACATAGTATGAACCTGCCCACGGATCTACCGCTTTACAGATCGTTGTTTCGTCCTGAATATAAATCTGAGTATTACGGGCAATACGGGCAGAGAAATCGGTCGGTAAAGCGATTGCTTCATCCAAAGCATTGGTGTGCAAACTCTGGGTGTGTCCGAGAGCCGCTCCCATTGCTTCGATACAGGTACGCCCTACGTTATTGAACGGGTCTTGCTCGGTGAGAGACCAGCCGGAAGTCTGTGAGTGGGTACGCAATGCCAGGGACTTCGGATTTTTCGGATTAAACTGCTTCACGATTTTCGCCCACAACAAACGTCCTGCACGCATTTTGGCAATCTCCATGAAATGGTTTGTTCCGATAGCCCAGAAGAAAGATAAACGGGGAGCGAAAGCGTCGATATCCATCCCTGCATTCACTCCGGCGCGTAAATATTCCAGACCGTCGGCCAAAGTATATGCCAGCTCGATATCGGCCGTAGCACCGGCTTCCTGCATGTGATAGCCGGAAATAGATATAGAGTTGAATTTCGGCATATTTTTAGAGGTGTACTCAAAAATGTCGGCAATAATTTTCATCGAAAATTTAGGCGGGTAGATATAGGTATTACGCACCATAAATTCTTTCAGAATATCGTTCTGGATGGTTCCGGACAACTGATCCAAAGTTGCGCCCTGTTCCAATCCGGCCACGATATAGAAAGCCAGGACAGGAAGCACGGCTCCATTCATGGTCATAGATACGGACATTTTATCCAAAGGAATTTGATCGAACAGGATTTTCATATCCATAATCGAATCCACGGCAACTCCGGCTTTACCTACATCCCCGATCACACGCGGGTGGTCGGAGTCATACCCCCGGTGAGTAGCCAAGTCAAAAGCCACAGACAATCCTTTCTGTCCGGCAGCCAGGTTACGGCGATAGAATGCATTCGATTCTTCTGCGGTAGAGAAACCTGCATACTGGCGGATTGTCCAAGGTCTCAACGGATACATGGCAGAATAGGGACCGCGTAAATAAGGAGGAATACCCGATACATAGTCCAGATGTTCCATTCCTTTCAGGTCTTCAGAAGTATAAACCGGTTTCACCGGGATCAATTCCGGTGTGGTCCAGTTCTTCGCGATATGATTCGCTTTTTCCCACTCCGGCGCAGCCGTTGCAGCCTTCTGGGTCGATTTGATATTTATATCTTTAAAATTCGGTTTCATATTCAATATGGTTTATAAGGCAATTATATCCCTAACATTTTCTGATAATTTTTCAGTTCTTCCAGTACGTTATTCCTAACGTGGATGTAATTTTTGATTCCTTTCGCTTCCAGATCGGGACGGCATTCAGGATTACCTGCAACCACCACAACGGCTTTATCTTTCAATTTCTCAAAAATTTCCGGTGCGATTTCTGCATATTCTTCATCCGAAGAACAAATTACAGCGATTGCAGCCTTATTATCCAAACAAGCCTTTACTGCCTCATCGACGGTTTTAAAGCCATTGTTATCCATTACCTGGAATCCGGCACATGCAAAGAAGTTACATGCAAACTGGGCTCTTGCCTTACGCATGGCTAAATTACCCATCGGCACCATATAAACCAAAGGACGGCCATTTTTAGCCGCGTATTTGTCGGTTTCCAAACGCATTGCCTCGAATGCCTGGGCGCCCCGATACGGTTTCAGAGTTTCTACTGTAGCTCCCTCTGCCGTCATATCTTCCGGTTCGAATACACACTTACAAATTTCTCTTTCGATTTTTTCATTGAAATTGGGGAATTGATTGGTTCCCAGCAGGTTTTCTTTCCGGTTGGCAATATCCAAATCGCGAGCCTTAGCAGTAGCTTTTACAGCATCCTGAACAAAGCCTTTCATAAAAGCTTCTGAATATCCACCTTGCTCCTGCACTTGTAAAAATAATTTCCAGGCTGCTTCTGCAATACTTTCAGTCAATTCTTCGATATAGTACGAACCTCCGGCAACATCTACGATCTTTGAGAAATGAGATTCCTCTTTCAGTAATAATTGTTGGTTACGGGCAACGCGTTCACCCAGTTCGGAAGGTGTACATTCGAATATATCATCATACGGATGAACCAGGAAAGAATCCACTCCGCCCAATGTTGCGGACATCGTTTCGGTCTGTGTACGAAGCATGTTTACATTCGGGTCGTAAACCGTTTTGTTCCATTCGGAAGTCTCCGCATGTATATTCATCTTGCATACACAATCGCAAGCCGGCTGATAAGCCTTTACGATGTGTGCCCACAAATACCGGGCAGCCCTCAGCTTGGCAATTTCCATGAAATATTTCGAACCGGTAGCGAAATGAAAACGAATACGCGGAGCGACCTCCTCAATCTTCATTCCGGCATCGGTCAGTTTATCCAGATACTCCACTCCGGCAGCTAATGAAAAACCCAATTCCTGCACGATAGACGCTCCGGAATTATTGAAAACATAACCACCTACTTCAATTGTTTTGAAGTTTTTATAGGCAGCCATTTTCTCTGTATTATTTTTAACACTGGCAAAAGGGTTCTCGCAGCAAACTTTACCTTTCAGGGTTAAACCGGTCAACGGATCGATATTGATTCCCCCCCGGACTTTTTCGGGATCTAAACCTCTTTCTTCCACGACTGCTTTAAAAGCATTCAGCACCCCGCATTTTTTACATTCTCCCACGAAGTTAATCTCGATACATTCCAGACAGATGCCTTTCAGCAAGATTTCCATTTCGGCTTTGGTCACTTCTCTGCAACCCGTAAATACAAAGCCCAATGAATCCACTCCTTTGTTCAGTATGTCCAACGCTTTTTTGTTGGCCTCAGCAAAGTCTTCAACCTGGATATCCTGACGAACAAACCAATCGTTGTTATCCTTCTTGTTTCCCCTCACAAACGGGTATTCGCCCGGGAAACAGTCCAGATTTTTAAGGTCTGCCATATTCTCCAGC
>UQTM01000122.1 GCA_900544025.1 uncultured Odoribacter sp. | reverse complement strand
AAAAATATTTACATAAATATAATATTTGCATAAATTTTCAATGAGTTGTAGTGTGGACTGTGGGGAGAGCCGGGAAGTGGAAGAGGCCGGAGGAGGAATCGTGTGATTTTTGTTTTCACACATTGTGTTTTGCTGTATTCGTTCTTCTATTTTGTTTGAAAGCCCTCTCTGTTATCGGACGAGATACCGCCGGGATATTTTTCGTAGGTGTTGTTTTTGGGAAAGCGGTTTCCGTTTCCCGAATGTCCGGACAGAAACGGAGGTTAGAAAATATTCCCTTGCCGATAATGCGTGGATCTGTAAGGGAGAGGGAAGGTAAGCCTAATACTTGACATTGGTAGTTTTGTATTTTTTGGCTTCCTTCCCTTTTTATATAAGATAGTTTAGTTATTTGCCACAATATGCTGTGGCATAGAGGAGTTTGTTTCTACTTTTCCGAAAATTCTGATGTAATGGGTTTGCTGAGCGGTGTTACATGACACTTCTATCGTTTTGATAAAATTTCCCGTAACATTGGGGATGAAAGCCACTTCGACCTCTGTGGTTTCTCCCGGCCGGACAGGCTTGTGGTTCCAATGAACGGTGGTATTCGAGCTAAGAGGGGATACCTTTTTGATGATTAAAGGCTTATTGCCCGTATTGGTGATTTTAAAAACGGTGGCCGGCGTTGCGCTATAAGGCACTGTTCCTAAGAATTTATAATCCCGGTCAAGTTTGATTTCCGTCGTATATCCGTTAAGGATAGAATCCTGCCGCCAATCCTGGGATGTGTACCAGAAAACCGGGCTAAAGAATAAAATTCCGAAAATAGAATAAATGACAAGGTCTTTTTGTAACATAAACTCTTCATTTTGCATCTCCGGAATCCTAACCGGAATATGACAAAAGTGGAGATAAAATTGTAATAGGCAAAATTATTGTGGTAGCTAAAAGAGTGGTAAATTTCTGCCAAATGTTAAATAATCTAATAAAATGGGGGGAGTGCAGGAATTTCCGTCACTCCCCCCCGAAACTGAACAAAACTACCGAACAGTTTATCTCTTTATAGCGAAATTTTTACAACTGCCGGATCGGGAGTGTACCCCAGCCCGTAGATTGCGTCTTCCGCTTCATCATAGCTAATACTTGTGAGAGGGGTAGCCAGATCGTAAGTTTCCAATAGGTTGCCGTCCCAATCGAAAACCATCATTTTTTTACATTGCTGCGCCGCATTTTTGGCTTCCCGGTTGGTTTGTCCTGAATAGATTGCGAATACCCGGTCGTCCGACACGGTAATGTCCGTGAATCCGAACTGATTCGTGCGATAGTATCCTACCTTGCAACGGGCGTTTTCGTTGATCGCTACTCTCGGATAGTGGAAGCAATAACTTTTCCCCTGATTGATCCTATCTCCCGAAATACGGCAAAATTCTATGTATCCGCTGTATTTGTCGGCACAGACGAACGATTGTTGATCCGGGCTTACTTTTAAAACGGTGCTGGCATAAAGGATCGATTTTGTACTTTCCTGAATGTCGGGATATACCGGGTGTTCGGGATAACTGCCCTGATAATCGGCTTCTCCGGTTTCGGGCGTATATAATAAATAACGTCCCTGGGCATATAGTCCCGTAGCGATTATGAATTTACCAGCTCTCGCAACCTGAAGATGTTTCTGGTCTTTGGGAAGCTGAATCGTAGCGGTGGCAGATTCTCCGGAACGGGTGGAAAGCGCAGAGGCTTCCGTCAGTTGTCCCGTACGGTAATTAAATGTGCGGGCAGGTTTGCTGCCGTTCACTTCGAATGAGCAGGTTCCGGCTTTCTCTGTCCGGTTCGTGGTCTGAAACAGGTTTTGCCGTGCCTGGCTTTTCAGGTTGATCGCCACGGCTTTGTGGTCGGCATTGAAATGCCCGATGACGATTTCATCTCCCGATTTGGCGAAGCCGATTACTTTCGAGGCTTCCGAAGCGCTTAGGGAAACTACGGGAGTAGCCGCAAGGGTTTTCCGGCTCGACGGAATTTCAGCCGTATCGTTTATTTCGAAATTGTCGCTGTATGAACAAGCGGCAAGCATAGAGGCTGCTAAAATAGAATATATCGCTTTTTTCATAATTTTATTTTTCAACATATACTAATCCCAAAAATTCAAAACCGTTATAAATACACCAACCACTTCCTTCGTTGCAATATTTAATGATTTCCTGGAAGTCATCTTCCCAGTCGGCTAACGCTTCTACATTTTCCCGGCTCAGACTGGGAGTTTTTTGATCGAACGATAATTTGATAAATACCGAACAACAACACACTACAATAGTGAATAGTAAACACCTAAATACGAATTTTCTACTTTTCATAATAACACATTACGATTAATACCAGACAAATTTGAGTATTAATTGTTAATAAAACAAATTTTTATTCAATTTAAAATCATCATAACTTTTTGTTTGAGATGCTAAAGTTACTATTTTTGTAAAAACTCAAAATGATTATGAACAATCAAATCAAAAAGGGGTGGTGGATTGCTTGTGGAGGATTTTTGTTTGCTTTTATTATTCAGGTGATGTTGGTGAGTGAATCGTACCAATATGAAAAGTCTCTGTTTGTAGAAAAGGTAGAAAATTCCATAAATACGGTTATAGATGAATTGTCGCGGGAAAGCCGGGTTGTCAGCGAGGCGGGTAAGTTTTCTATGGCAAGTATCAATCATTTGGAATATATGGTGAATATTATGCTCAACAGCCGGATGCATAAGTTCCCTCTCCCTGAAAACTATGATCGGAATTTGATAAACCGGCAGGCTTTTTATGATCTGTGCGATAAGGGGCGCTGGGATTTGGACAGCCTGAATGCCCGGTTGCAAAGAAAATTAGGGGCGGTTTCCGTTCCCGTACAATGGTGTTTGTGCGATACGCTGGGAAATGAGATTCAATGCGCGGGGAGCGGTAAAGTGTCGGGATTGTCGGTGATAAAAATGAAGCCGATTCAATTGGGATTTATTACTCCGAGGACATTGTATATCAGCTATGTGTTTCCTTTTAAGTATTATCTTACTGTGGCAGGCGACCGTTTGTATATGGCGGGGCTGTTCTTTGCTCTTTTAGGTTTTTGTTTTTATTTATTGTTTCGGGCGATCCGGGATGAGAAGAAAAGGCAGGCTAACCAGAAAAAGCTGGTGGATTCGCTGGTACACAATTTGAAAAATCCGATTGTTGCCTGCTCGTCTGCTTTCAATGCCGTGAAGAGCATGTACGCCCCGAAAGAAGAGAATTTGCAGGAGCAGAAGATGATCGAGCTGATGGATAAATCGTTGCTGAAGGCGAAGCACAATGTGGAGGATCTGCTGTCGAAACAAGCCACTTCGAAAGGAATCAGCCTATCGTTGCAATGTATCGATGTGAGCGGACTTTTTCAGGAGTTGATCGATTTCCATAAAAGTATATGTCCTGAAAATAAACAGGTGTTTTTCCAGACGGATGTGCGTTTGGCCGGGGATTGCCCGTTGATGGCCGATCGTTCGCATTTATATGGAGCATTGGGAAATCTGATCGACAATGCGATTAAATATTCCGGAGAGGAAGTAAAAATCACGTTGTCTGCGTATAAAGAAAAAAGGAAGGTTATTATAAAAATAAGTGATAACGGTTGGGGGATTCCGAAAGAAAAGCATGAACGGATTTTCGAGTCGGGATATCGCGGTAATTCTGTGCCGGGTGGTAGCGGTATCGGGCTTCACTATACTCAGATGGTGGCGGAAGCCCATCGCGGAACGATCCGGGTTGAAAGCTCTGAAAGTAAGGGTTCTGTTTTTATAATAGAATTGCCCCAGCGAACTATGTTTAACAATTTAAAACGAAGATTATGCCGGAAAAGATGAGAATTCTGTATGGCGAGGACGACGAATCGTGGATTATCTTAACCACGAATTTGTTGGAAAGAAATGGTTTCGAAGTAGAAATCGCTCGCGACGGAGACGAAGTAATGAAAAAGTATGTGGAAAATCCGCCGGATTTATTGCTGCTCGATCTGGAGATGCCGGGGATGGATGTGTTGGATCTGGTAGCGAATATGAATGCTATGGGTACGCCTGTCGTGATGTATAGCGTACATACCCGTTCGCAGAAATCGAGATCGGTGATCCACATGGGACTGAATGACTTTTTTGAAAAAGGAAGTTGTGAATCTTTATTTATCGAAAGGCTGACGTATCACATTCGACACAAGCGTGAGAATATCAAAACTCCCAATATCTATTATTTGTCGAAACATACGCTTTACGACAGGACGGGCGGAGTGGTAAGAATCAATAATGAGGATGTGTTTTTAAGACCGCTCGACAATGCTTTGCTTCGGTTTTTGGTTAGCCGCCTGAATATGTGGGTGAGTAAAGAGCATCTTTGCATTGCAATGTGGGGGGATCAGGAAGGTAAGGAATTGAAAAAGTATGTGACGCATGTGCGTAACTGCCTGTCGGCAGACAACGAACTGAAAATTTTAAACCGGCAAGGGGGCTGGTACTGTTTGGCAAACAGTGATTACGATGAAAAGAAATCGTTTTTAGTAGAACAACTAAGGGAAAAGAAAGAAGGTAAAATTAAAACTTCGGCTGACAGTATTATTATTTGATAGCAAGAATGCAATTGACAGTAAGCATGCAAAAACTTCTGTCCGGAGTGTAATGACGGGAAAACAATTTGGTGAGAAATAACGAGGCTGCCTGAAAAGCGGCCTCGATTTTTTTTCAAAATTTTTATACCTACGGTTTTAAACCGTTATCGGTTGCCTGTTTGTGAAAAATGCGTGTCTGATCGATCTGCATGGCTTTGTGTGTGTGCGATTGAAACCGCCGGAAAAGAGCATACGGGGTGTTGGGAGAAATTGAGATACCGGATGAAAAGGATGTATATTTATTTTATATAATATAAAGGTATATAAAAAGATCGGA
>UQTM01000121.1 GCA_900544025.1 uncultured Odoribacter sp. | reverse complement strand
CCGCCGAGCGGCTGCTGCGTGATGAGCGAGGCCGGGCCGATCGAACGGGCGGTGAATCTTTTGCCGCAGTTTACCCGTCCCCGGACGTTCGATTATGATCGGGCCGTAGATGGAATCCGGCAGATGTTGTGGGGCTTTTTTAAGAAAGTGGTGATTGCAGATAATTGTGCGATCTGGGCGAACGGTATTTTCGGGAATTACGAGGCGATAAACGGAAGCGGCTTATTCCTGGGCGCTTTCTTCTTTACGATACAAATTTACGGTGATTTTTCCGGTTATTCGGATATCGCTATCGGATGTGCCCGCTTGTTCGGGATCGATCTGATGCGGAATTTTAATTTCCCCTATTTTGCCAGAGATATTGCCGAGTTTTGGCGGAGGTGGCACATTTCCCTTACCACCTGGTTCCGGGATTATATTTACATTCCTTTAGGGGGTAGCCGTTGCGGAAAATGGAAGAGCGTACGGAATGTTTTTATCGTTTTTCTGGTGAGCGGTTTCTGGCATGGGGCGGATTGGACATTTATTCTCTGGGGGTTGTACCATGCTTTGCTTTTCCTGCCGTTGCTGTTGTTGAAAAGAAACCGGAAATATAACGGTAAGGTGGCGGAAAACCGTATTTTCCCGTTACCGGGAGAGTGGGTGAGGATGTCGGTAACCTTTGTGCTGGTGCTGATCGGCTGGATCATTTTCCGGGCGGAATCGGTTCCGCAGGCTTTCCACTATATCGGGAGGATGTTTGTCCCTTCCCTGTTCGCCCGGCCCAATACCGCATTTGCCTGTTTATACCTTAGCGATGCTTTGCGTTTGCTGGTATTGATTTTCCTGATGTTTGCCGTGGAATGGCGGCAAAGGAACGAACAGCATGCTTTGGCGTATTTGCACTCTAAAGCGGTGGTACGCTGGAGTTTTTACGGCTTACTCGTGGGGTGTTTATTTTTGTTTATGGGGAAAGTAGAAACTTTTATTTATTTCCAATTTTAGATGATGAGGCGTTTTTTGATTAAAATATCCTATACGGTTTTGCCGCTTTGGCTGGTGTTTTTTTGCGGCGGATTGGTCTATCGATACTATATCGTCCCGAATTTGTCCGGAGACCTGGGGAGATTGGGGAAATTGGCTTTCGGGCACGAGTATAAGCAGGCTTTGGACAGTAATCTGTTGAAAGAGTGCTGGGTGGACGATTTTAACGGTAAATTGACAAAGGAGTATAAGATCATTACGATCGGCGATTCGTTCAGTCAGCAGGGAAAGGCGGGCTACCAGAATTATTTGGGGTATTTGCTAAAGAGTAAGGTGCTGAACATTCGTCCGGCAAACGGTGTTTCTCCCGAACAATTGGCACTTTCCCTGCTTCGTACAGGCTGGCTCAAGGAAATGTCGCCCCGGGTGGTGGTGGTTGAAACGGTGGAAAGGCAATTAGTAAATAACCTGTTTACTTTGGATTTTTCCAGGCGTCCGTCGGCGGCTGCGGTAAGAAAGCAAATCTATAAGAAAAAAACTGTTGCCGTTCCGAAATCCGCCGATTGCCTGTACGAAACCATTTACTGGATGCGCCTCCGGCTGGAGATAGACAATCCGGTGAAAAAAGTAGAGTTAAATAAAGATTTGTTCAGTGATTTCGATAACGATTTGTATTTCTATTATGCCGATCTACAACGTTCGTCGATGAAAAAGGAAGAAAAAGAGAAAGTGTATTCCATACTCGATTCGCTGGAACAGGAGTTCCGGCAGCAGGGAATACATTTTTTTTATCCGGTGCCCGCCGATAAATACGATGTTTATCAACCTTTCGTTAAAGATAATATTTATCCTTCGTGTACGCTGTTCGATAGTTTACCGGACGCTCAGGCTCCTTGCTATCTTATAAATACGATGGAAATTCTCCGTCCTCTTGTGCGGCAGGGGGTGAAAGACGTGTATATAGCGACGGACAGTCATTGGTCGTATATCGCTTCCGAAGCTGTGGCCTGGGAAATTGCGACCCTATTTCATAAAACCGGGATTATCGGAAGCTTGTGAGAGCTTGAAGAAACAGACGAACCGGATGCCCGGCAAACGGGCTGTCCGGTTACCGGAAGCGTTTTAAGTCGGAGGAAGTGAACAACCATTCCGGTGTAGGGATCGCTCCTTCGCCTGAAAGTTCGTACCAGGGGGAAAGGGACGGGGATAGCGGGTTTTTTAGAATATGGACGCTTTGTGCAGGCATGTAGCTTTGCGCCAGCAGATATAGTTTTTTCCCATGCGGACCGGCGGCAACGTCCATCACAATCACGGCATGCCCCGGAGAACCTCCCTGTATCAATACATCCCCCGCTTGCAGACTGCTGTAAGGCACGCTTTGCAGTTCCTTCGAGAGCGATAATGTGCCGGCATAGGCAAACACACAGTCGAGCCACGCCCGGAAATTCCGGTAGGAATAATCTTTTTCCGCAGCCTTATACCACGACACCCGGTTGCCGTCCACTTTAATCCGGTTGCCGTCCGCCCATTTCCGGTAATCGGCACGGAAACCGTTGGTGAAATTGAAATGCAATTCGTCATACCGCTTTTGCCCGTAGAGGTATTCTGCCCGGAGGCGGATCACCGCATCGGCGCATTGTTGCAGGTCGCGTTTGCCTACGTCCGCTTTCAACACGGCTACATGTACCGTTTGGGGCTTTTCCGTCCCATTATAGAAATAGACTTTCGCCCCGTGCGGTTCTAAAGGGAAATTCCGGAGGAATGCGCCGAAACTTTCCGCCGGCAAAGAATCACGGCGATACCCTTCGGGGAGGGTTATCCGGGTTTGAACGGTGTTGCCTTCCGGGTAAAGGTATGACGTTTCCTGTGCAGAAGCCTCACTCCGCCAGCATCCCAGCAAAATAGATATGAAGATTACGATTTTCATGCTTCCCCGTATTACTTTTTTGGGTGTTCCTGTAAATTTCTTTTGCGACGGGAGAATCGGGATGCTGTTTTCCCGTATTGTCCTCCCGGAGGTTTTATGTCGTTTTTCGGGTTGCTGTTTTTATGGTTTGGCCTTGACGGGAATTTCCCGTCAGGTCCTAGGCTGTATTTCGTCCCAGGGTGCGCTTCCGTCGGCTCCTATCACCCAATTCAGGGCATAATGCCGTTCCATAACGATCCCTCCGTCGAGTGCTGCCGGGGCCTCTTTCCCGTGGATACGGGCATCTACGCAAGCCCAATCGTAGCGGAGGGTAAGGTCGGCTGCATCTAAGATTTCCGTTTCCGGGCGGGGATAACCTTTCGATAGCAGGTCGTCCACTCCCCGGTGCTGCCAGAATAACTGTGCAATGATAGGTACGTCACAAATTTCCGAAGGATAGGGCAGATCGTCCGTGATGCCCGCCGCCCACAATAATGCTCCGCAACATTCATAGCGCCAGACGAATTGGATACACTCCTGCTGTTCCGGGGCGGGATTCGCAAGATAGGCGTTTTCTTTGGGAGAAAGCCATTGGCCGACCCCGTATATTTCGTCCAGTTTTCCCACATAGCTTAAAGCTTCGTCGCGGTCGGGGTTTTCCGAAAGCAGCACTTCCGAATAAACGGCCACGGCAAACAGGGCGATGGCTCGCTGTACGATTTCTTCCCGGCTTTTGAAGCGGGCTTCCTGTTCGCCGACTTCACTGCGCAGGTGCGGAAGGTAGGGGATGCCTTCGGCTTTCAGCCGGGCGACCGAACGTTCCCGGCGGGCCAGGTCGGCTTCCGTGTCCTCCGGGCGTCCTTCGTCCAGCAGGTCGGCATTTGCAACCGGGGCGAATGTTTCCAGTTCGCTTTCTCCCTGTATGGAAAATACCAATTGTCGTTTTCCGTTGAAAATGCTCATGTTCGGGTAGAGCAGAAAACCGTTGATCTCCGAAGCAAGGTCGAAAAGGGTGTTTATGATATAATTGGTGCGTTCGGCATTTTCGTCGATCTCGAATACAATCCCCGTGACACAGTTAAAACACTGTATTTGCCGGATTACATTCGTTTTTAAGTCCTCGTTTTCCGTTTCCGCTTGTAGGAAATAGTTCGCCATTCCTTCGGTGTGCCCGGCAATAAAGTCCTGGCGGTCGCGGCGGTGGCTGATGTTGAACGTGATTTGCGTATCGTCCTGTAAAACCAGTGTGGTTTGTCCCTCGCTTACGGTGGCTTCTTTAGCAACGGGAGCGAAAATTTTTTGAATGGCTTCCGGGATACGTTCCGGCTTTCCGATAACGGTGTAGAGGGTGAGGTTTGCTTTTTCCATAGTTGTGTTTTAGTGCCGGAAGATCATTCCGGTGTTTTAAATGCGTTTGTTCCGGGGGCGATAGCACCTGCCGCCCTGTACCGGAGAGGAAGGCGGATCATAGCGGGTATGATGGCCGTAACGGAACAAACATACGAACCAAATTTTAAAAATCCCTGTTTCCTGTGTTTTTTTTAGCCGGAGAATGAAAAAATTTAGCGGGCGGAGGGAAGTGTCGGGCTTCGATTGAAGACGGAAATGTGTATCTTTGCAGGGATTTTAATCAGAGCACGATATGGCGGCAAAGATAAATAAAACGAATGCGGCACGGTTGCTGGATCAGGCGAAAGTAACATACGAACTGGTTCCGTACGAGGTGGACGAAAATAATCTGGCGGCGGCCCATGTGGCGAAGCAGTTGGGCGAGGACATCGAGCAGGTGTTTAAAACGCTGGTGTTGCGGGGCGATAAAACGGGGATTTTCGTATGCGTCGTGCCCGGCGACCGGGAGGTGAACCTAAAGCTGGCGGCGAAGGTTTCGGGGAATAAAAGCGCGGAGATGATTCACATGAAAGAGCTTTTGCCCGTTACCGGATATATTCGGGGAGGTTGTTCGCCTATCGGGATGAAAAAGCCTTTCCCCACGTTTATTCACGGTTCGTGCCTGGATTTCGATTTTATATATATCAGTGCCGGAGTGCGGGGATTACAGCTTAAATTGTCTCCGGGCGATCTGGTGAATTTCACCGGGGCGACGGTGACGGACTTGCTGGGATAAGCCGGACGGAATAAAACGAGGAAATATGCCGGATATAGCGAAAGTATTGATCGGTTGGTACAGCGAAAATAAGCGGGAGTTGCCGTGGAGAGAGACCCGTGACCCTTACCGGATATGGATTTCCGAGGTCATCTTACAGCAAACGCGCGTCGTGCAGGGATTGGAGTATTACAACCGCTTTATGGAACGGTTTCCGGAGGTGAAAGATTTGGCGGAAGCGGAGGCGGACGAGGTGATGAAGTATTGGCAGCAAAATATTT
>UQTM01000120.1 GCA_900544025.1 uncultured Odoribacter sp. | reverse complement strand
TCGAAGTAAAATTATAAGCCACAGCCAGATCCGCCCCGAAAGCATACGAGAAAGGTTTATCCTTTTCCAACTCCCGAAAAACACCGGCACGCAGATACCCGTTATTCTTTTCAATAGACGAAAGCCCCTGCTTGTTTGCCGTCAGCCAGAAAGGCGTATGTTCCCCTCCACTGAAGCTGACACCAGTCTCCGCCCGATAACTCAGCCCTTTCGTAAACTGAGCATAAGAGGTTAAAGGAAGCATACACATGCTTCCCAAAAGGATTAAATTAGATACAATTTTCATTTATTTCAGATATAAAATGAAAAGCAGATCATCTCCTGCCCAGTTCGCGGGAGACGCTGCTTAAATAATTTCGTTGATACTGTAAATCAGATAACAAAAGGACACGCGACTCTTCATCGGCAAAAGTCCGGGATAAACGGTGGAGATTCTGCCGGACACGGTCGACCAGGCGTACCTCCAGATAACCCAGAAAAAGATAACGGACCAACTCACTTCGACGCACCCGGTCACTATGCGATGAATCGGTATGCAAAGCATAAAGGTTATCCAGTTCTTTCGTTTCCGGTCGGTCCTTTTGCGGTCCTGCGTCGAGCGCGGGAACAAGGCTGTCAGCCGGCAACAAATCGTCAGAAGATAATATTTTCCGGATATTATCCACATAAAGGGCCTCTTCCCCTTCTTCCGTCAGGCATAAAGTATCCGGCCAACGGTGGCAGGCAGCAACCAAGAGCGACTCCGCTTTCCGTCTCGCCGGAGGGATCATCGCCTTTTCTACCCAATGGATAAAGGCTTCGCGCCCCAACGAACGGAACATCTCATCCGCATCCTTACCGCCTTCCGGTAATATATCCACCACCCGGAGACCGGCACTGCGCAGTTTGGGCATTACCTCCGTAACCGTTTCCCTTCCCACCTCGTCGGCATCCAGAAAAAGACAAACCGTAACGGCCTCTTTCCGGATCATAGCGATATGATGTTCCGACAAATTCGTGCCACAAAGGGCAACCGTATTGCTAAAACCTGCCGCATGCATCGCCAGCGTATCTTTGTATCCTTCGGTTAAAAAAACGATTCCCGTCTCACGAACCTTCGACACAGCCCGGTGCCAGCCGTAAAGCAGTTCATCTTTCTTATAAATCGCACTGGTCGAACTGTTTATGTATTTGGGGATTTTCTTAGCAGGCAAATCCCCCTGATAACGTGCTGCAAAAGCAACCAACTCGCCCGCCGCATTACGAATCGGAAAAACAATCCGGCCACAGGTAAATTTCCAGGCTTCAGGCACGATAGCCGGAGCAATCCCAACCTCAAAAGCAGCATAGGTCTCCCGCAATTCTTCCATCTCCGGATCATACGGAAGCAACGCCTGCCCGTAACGTTCATTCATTTCAACCGTCGGAGCTGGTACCTGTTCCCGCACTTGATGTGGGACTGCAAGGGAACTATCCTTTTCAACCGGTTGCTTATCCGGCCTGTGTTTTTGCGTTCCCGCATCGAGTGCGGGAACAGGCAAGTGGCAGATATCCGCACAAAGACGGACCGCCTCACCGAAGCCACAACCCTCCTTCTCCTGTACGAAACGGAAGACATCTCCTCCGGCTCCGCAACTAAAACAGTGGTATACCCTTTTTGCCGGATCCACCCGCAGCGAAGGATGATGATCGTCATGGAAAGGGCACAAACCCAGATAAGCCGCCCCTTTCCTTTCGAGCGTCGAGTAATGACCGACCACCTTTACCAGATCGACCCGTTCCTTGAATGATGTGATCTCCAACCTGTTCATCAGTCCTCAAAATGTAAATTACCACCCGGATTCACAAAAGACGTATAAGTATCATTCCTGTATACCTCGGCAATACCTGTCGATCCGTTACGATTTTTCAGGACATACAACTTGATCAGGCGGGAGGCATTCGACCCGCATTGGGCCGTATTCTTCCCGAAACGTTCCGGACAACCGATAATCACCACACAGTCCGCTACAAATTCAATGGCACCCGAATCACGCAAATCGCTCATTATCGGGACAAAACCATTCTCGGAACGCTTCAACACCTCACGATTCAACTGCGAAACCACCAGCATGGCACAATTAGCCTCTACGGCAATACGTTTCAATACCGTAATCGTATGACGGATCACAGACTCTTGTGTCTCACCCCTTTTCGTCAATGGAGCAAGTGTATGCAAGTAATCGATCACTACAACATCGCATTCACCTTTACGGCTCCGGAGCATAATCTCCGCCCGCAACGCATCCAGGCTCATAGAAGAAACATTCGTAAAATAATAAGGCGTTTTTTCCATACCGGCAGCATACCGTCTCATCCGATCGATATCCCCCTCACGAAGTCCCCCTATACGCAGGCGGGCAGCCTCCACACCGGCATAACCGGCAAAAAAACGGGCAGCAGTCTGTTCGCCCGTCATTTCAAAACTGAAATGAAGCACATGTTTACCCTGGCGAGCCATATTCATTGCCATAAACATCGCCAGCGCCGTCTTACCGTCACTCGGAAGACCGCCCAGCACCAGCACTTCCTTCCGGTAAAGTCCTCCCGTCAGTCCGTCCAACCCGTTAATTCCGGTCAGCATACGCACCGAATCATCCTTACGGCTCATCCGGTCGAGATGATCGTCTATAGACAACTTCATCACTTCACTAAGCGGCAGAAGCGAATCCGATTCCGAATTATCCATACGCAAGCGTAGCAAATCGCGCTCGCAATCTTCTATCACCTTCAGGTAGTCCATACCGTATTGCAGGCATTCCGATGCTTTTTGCACAAACAGCTTATGCATACACCCCAGCAGATAATGATGAAGGATTTCGCGGGCATACTCTACAGCGTTATGTTCCAGGCGAACCGTCTCCATTCCATCCGACAAATACGCCATGCCTCCCATCTTCACGTAACGCTCCGGGTCTTTCTTTTTCATTTCCTCTTCCACCAGGATCAGGTCGGGCCGTTTATTACGGTTAAACAGATCGGTAAACGCTTCGTAAATAAACCCATGATCCGGATCGGAAAACATTTCCGGACGCAACAATCCGACCACCTCAAGAATCGCCACCTGGTCCAGAAACAGCGAACAGAGCAAAGCTCTTTCAATTACATTCTTTTCCATACTCATAGCAACTTTTTAACAGGTCGGTACGGGGTACGTTCCCATGACTTATCTTCAACTCGGCCTCCTCTCTCCGCAAAGCTATCGCATCCGGCTCAACCGTTTTTTTAGTCACTCTGGTTCTCTTACTCTCTTGCGGTATTTCCGCAGGGACATCCGAAGCCGTAAAAGAGTCATAACCACAAACACGGAAGCAGATACAGTTTGCTACCCGTTTCACTTCTATCAAAGATTCCTTTTCCAGCGAGTGGACATACCTTCTGACCGAACGGCTATCTACCATCATTAACCGGGCCAACTTTTCGTAAGAGATGATGCATTCTCCTCTATGGCAAACTTCTTGTTTTCCTTTGATCGACACATAGCCGTCGGCATAATTGCACAAACAAAATAACAACCAATGCACTATTCCGATCATACGTTCACTATTATCGGATGCAAACATCCGTTCTATTATTACACGAGGTACTTTCAAATAGGATTTTCCAAAATACATCAAGACCTTAACATCCGTGTAAATATTCTCATTTTCAGCCATTTCCATAATGCCGTTTGTTTGTCACGCATAAAACACAGTAAATCAGCCCTATACACTACCTCCTGCCGGATGGTTGTCAAATCCCTACATTATATATAAGAATAAAAGAAAAGAGAGTCTTTCTTTTTATGCGTTTCGATTATTAAAATTGATTGGTTAAACAAAATACAATTGTATTCAGTTACAAAAACAATTGTATTTGCAAGTAAAGACAGTTGTTTTCAAAATCAAAAACAATTGTTTTTTTTACATATGCAAACATCATGGTTCGCCCAGAAAATCCACAATAATTGCGACCTGTAAAGGAGACAAGATACGGGTTCCTTTAATCCATCCTGAACGAATCAGACGATCGTACAATTCTTTGTTTATTATTACCCAACGTGTAAGTCTTCTCGAGGCTGAATGGGGTGTTAATCCTGGAGCATAAAGGATAGCCAATTCCTGCCATCCAAAAGTTTTTTGTTGAAATAGTTCTTCCATAACAAGATGATTTTAAGTTGTTTTATTACCCTATAAATATACACATAAATTCGGATATAACAACTATATAATCAAATAAATTCAACAAAAAATGCATCTAAATGCCCGTTCGGTCCCATTCGGATCATTCAGCCTATGTCCCCACCGTATCTTTGTAATGAATTCAAGGGAAAACACCGGTTAATCCCCTCCTGAATCCACCAATAATTTTCAATTTTCAATTATCAATTTTCAATTAAAAAGCTATGCCATTAAAGTATCGAATCGTCCTCAAAAAGGACATGAGCAAAGGGGCCGCCCAAGGCGCTCAATTGTATTACGGTCAGATCCGCTCGATGGAAAAGACCTCTTTCAAAAAACTGTGTAAACTGGTATCCGGTTACTGCACCGCCAAAGCCGGTGAAGTAGAGCTGGTTATCGACGGTCTGATTTATGTTCTCTGCATGCTGCTCGAGAGCGGTAATGTGATCCAGATGGGCGAATTCGGCAATTTCCGTATGGTAGCCGGCAGCAAAGGATCCAAAACCCTGAAAGATTTCGACCCTATGATGTTCAAGAAACCTCGCATCGTCTTCACTCCCGGTGCCATGTTACGCCAGCTGATCTCCGAAGCCAGTTACGACCGTCTCGACCCGTTCTCCGACCCGGAAGAAAAGAACGGAGAAGGTGGCAGCGACAGACCGGAAATCGAATAATCCCCTACTGCCATGACCAAAAAGGATTTTATCACCAAGTATCTTCCCCTGGCCCAAAAGGCCGGGGAAGCTTTCCGGATCAATCCGGTTGTTATCCTGGCACAAGCGGCTATCGAAACCGGTTGGGCACAAAGTGATCTTTGCCTGCTGCATCATAACTTTTTCGGTATCACCGCTTACGGGAAAAAGAACGTCTGGTGGACCGGGACCTCCGTGCAACTAAGCACCAACTCCCTCTCCTTCCGTACCTATCCCGACCCGTTACACTCTTTCATGGACTATGCCCGCCTGATCCGCCACGCCTACACCGATGCCGCCGACGTCAGCTACCAACCAGCTGCCTTTGCCCTCAAAATCGGTTACAGCAAATACATCAGCGAAGTAAACGGCGACAACCGCGAAGCCTACCGGCGAATGCTGGTCTCGATCAGTCGGACAATCGAAAAGTTAATCGGTCCCTCCCTTTAATTTTCAATTTTCAATTTATAATTTTCAATTAACATGAAGTACCTTGAAACGATCCTCGCCTTCCTCACCCAGCTTGCCCGGATCATTT
>UQTM01000119.1 GCA_900544025.1 uncultured Odoribacter sp. | reverse complement strand
ACCAGCACATTTACGGCAAAACTGCCGATGCCTCCCATCACCGCCTGCCCCACCTTCGGCAGAATAGAGATCATCGATTGGACATTCCCGGAACTCAACACATCGTATCCCGTCTTCTCCCGGATAAAAGCCGTCACCTGCTCTACCGGAGCGAGCAGGCTGTGCGGATTCAAATTCACCGCCTGCAACTGGCTCACCACCAGCCACACCAGCAAAGCCAAAGGGACAAGAAAGATCAGAATCGTTTCCAGCAACATGCAAATAGCCATAATACTGCGCTTAAAATGCCGCTGTTCGGTCAGGTAAAATGCCTGTCTCCTCAACAAAATATAAATCGTCGAAGCTCCCAGCACCCCGCCCAGAAAAGGAGTCACCTGAAAAAAGATAACTACCCCCATCAGCAAGATAATCACGATCAGTGAATACCTCCAATATTGTTCCTTGAATCCCATACCCCTTTTACTTTTCAGCCCATTCCAGAACAACCGGACTGCTTACATGCACCCCGAATTTTTTCGCCTTTTGTAAAATACGCCGCGCCAGCTCGCCTTTCTTATCTTCCGGGGCATAACGGAAATACGATTCCGCCGCCCGTACATGCGCCGCGTCCGGCATAGGGAACTCTCTCGATTCCGGAATCCCGAAATCCGAATCCTTCAACTCCCGCCTCTCTTCCGCATCCAGGCGGTCGGAATGTGCTTCATGCTTATTCATAAACTCTGATTTTAAAAGTTACCCTTTATAAACGATAGCCCCGTTTAAAAGTTCCATCGCCGGCAACCTTCCATTCCGACTTTTTCGGGTAATCATAATTTTTATAGACGTCTCGCACCCGTCCGAACGGTTTTCGCTCCGCCTCTTTACTCCCTCCGTTCCCATATATGCTTTCTCTTACATTCCCAGACGACCGGAACAGCTTCGCGACCCGCCCGACTTAAAACAAAAACCGCTCCTGCATTTCCAGCAGGAGCGGCCTTCGCTCGATAACATATATAAAAATCAATAAGAAACCGAATGAGAAAACACATTGATAATAATCACACCCGCAATAATAAAACCGAGCCCGATAAAAGCCGCCAGATCCAAATGCTGTTTAAAGACCACCAACCCGATAAGCGTAATAAGGATAATCCCCACCCCCGACCAAATTGCATAGGCAATACCTACCGGAATGGTTTTCAGCACAAGGCTAAGGCAATAAAAAGCACCGATATACCCTACTATCGTAACGACAGAAGGCACTAATTTCGTAAATTATTCGCTCTGCTTCATAAACGAGGTAGCAACGGTTTCAAAAAGAATAGCCAGGAACAAAAACAAATAACTTTTCATAACCTATAAAATAAATGATCGCCTAAAAATACGGAAAAATCAAAAACCTGAAATCATACGCCACACTTTTACCCGATAAAAAAATACATCGTACACAGCCATGAAATGATCTTTTGCCAAGCCAACGGACAAGGCCGGCCTCACCTCAAAAAAACAATAAAAATTGAATAAAAAATTAAATAAAATTTGGTAGTTAGAAAAACTATGCCCAAACTTGCACCGCAAAATAAAGGCAGACATATAATTTCCTCATCGGAGGGTATTATAATAATAATTATAGTGCTGGATAAGATGAATGGTGAAAATCATTCCGTCTGTCCGGCACTTTTTTTACGTGCGCGTGGAAACGGATAAAAACAGATAAACTGAAACATATTCATGATTAAAAAAACGATACGCTATGAAAAAAATCATTACCATCAGTCGTGAATACGGTTCGGGCGGGCGCGAAATCGGACAGGCGCTCGCAGAAAGATTCGGCATACCGTTTTATGACAAAGACGTTGCCGGCCTGTCGGCTGTACAATCCGGCCTGTCACCCGAAATGGTCGAGCAATCGGAAGACCGGGTTCCCGGAGGGTTAAGTTACAAATCATACCTTCAGGGACAGGGAATACCCATTTCCGACCGGGTATTTTTCGCCCAAAGCGAGATCATACGCACCCTTGCCGCACAAGGACCATGCGTGATTGTAGGTCGTTGTGCTGACTATGTGCTGCGCGACTGCCCCGGCTGCATCCACCTATTCATTCACGCCCCGCTGGAAAGCCGGGTCCGGCGCATCGTGTCGCGCGAGCATTGTTCCGAAGCCAGGGCCAGGGAACGCATCGCAACGGTCGATAAGAACAGGGCGGCCTACCACGACCATTATGCACACGGGAAATGGGGATATGCCTCCGGCTATAACTTCACCATCGACAGCTCTGTGGGAATCGGCAAGGTGGTGGATATCATCGCGGTTTTAGTGAAACAGATTCAAAAATAAGTACAATGAAAAAGTTAAACTTGACACAAGGCAGTGTTCCAAAGGTACTTCTGCAATTTGCAGTCCCTTTCTTGATCGCAAACGCACTTCAGGCACTCTACGGAGGAGCCGACCTCTTTGTCGTCGGGCAATACGATGATTCGGCAAGCGTTGCGGCCGTAGCCATCGGCAGTCAGGTCATGCAAACCATTACAGGGATCATCCTCGGTATCACCACCGGGACAACCGTGCTGATCGCCATTGCATCCGGAGCGAAAGACGACCGGCAGATGGCCTCTATCATCGGTTCGTCCGTCTGGCTGTTCTCGATCACCGGACTGATCCTTACGCTGATCATGGTGTTCTTTCACGACCAAATAGCCACCCTGATGCACACCCCCGCAGAAGCAATGGCCAGCACGAAAAGTTATATTCTGGTCTGCTCGGCAGGCATCCTGTTCATTATGGGTTATAACGTCGTATGTGGTATCCTGCGCGGTCTGGGCGACTCGAAAACACCGCTCTATTTCGTTGCGCTGGCCTGTATCATCAACATCGTCCTCGATTTCATCCTGGTAGGCTATTTCCATTTCGGAGCTACCGGGGCGGCAATCGCCACCGTACTGGCACAGGGGGTCAGCTTTATTGCGGCACTCGGATTTCTATATCGCCGGGGCTTTCATTTCGAATTCACACGGCGGGACATCCGGCTGAACGGCACGCTATCCAAACGGGTGCTGGTATTGGGTGCGCCCATTGCGTTACAGGATGCCTTAGTAAACATTTCGTTTCTAATCATCACCATCATCGTAAACCAGATGGGCGTCATCGCATCGGCCTCTTTAGGCGTTGTCGAAAAGATCATCGTATTCGCCATGCTGCCCCCGCTGGCCATATCGTCGGCCGTGGCTACCATGACGGCACAGAATTACGGTGCGGGACTGATACAGCGGATGAACAAATGCCTTGTTTCGGGCATAGGGCTCGCCCTGATTTTCGGTGGCTCGTTTTGCCTGTACTCGCAATTCCTCCCGGAAACACTGACGGCGTTTTTCACCAAAGACCCTACGGTGGTATTCATGGCAGCGGACTATCTGCGGGGATACAGCCTCGACTGCGTACTGGTCAGCTTCGTGTTTTGCATCAACTCCTATTTCAGTGGGCAGGGCAACTCCCTGTTCCCGATGATCCATAGCCTGATAGCGACCTTCCTGTTCCGGATACCGCTGTCGTACCTGTTCAGCCGGATAGACAGTTCCTCGCTGTTCATCATGGGATTCGCCCCGCCACTTTCAACGGTGGTTTCCCTGCTGATCTGCATCTGGTATCTGAGATATACCCAAAAAAGGCTCCAGGTACAGGGGATTGCAATTCCGGTAACCTCCGGATAAAACAAAAACGTCCCGGACACCAGTAAAGCGGTGTCCGGGACATCATTTATAAAATACTCACCGGGCTAAACGCCACACTATCCCTTCGCCCGGCAAAACACCATATACAAATTCCCCGCCCGGATTTCCAGCTTCAATACCGAATCTTCAAAACGGTACACCGGGAATAGCTCTTCCCCCTCCACATCGAACGATTCCCCCTCGCCTTCGCCTTCCTTCAAATCCACCAGCTCTTTCACCACACCCACCCAATACTCATGCAAAGCGACCACCTTCCGGTATGAATCGCAATGCCCGTCCTTCATCACAAAATCGTAAGCCACATCGAAAATGCGCCCCCGTTCGTCCTCTTCCTGAAAACGGCAACCGATCGTATCGCCCGCCACCACAGCCTCGATCCCTTTTCCGCCGATAAACCGCCTGACCTCACTTTCAGTCTCGCCCAAAAACTCCTGCGCCGCCACCGTTCCCGCTCCGAACAAACAACATATAAATAAAATCCATTTCATAACCTTATTCATTTTAAACGCCTATCTCAAAACTTACTGTCCGGGCAGGCGGAAAATTCCCGCCTTCCTTTTCAGACAATCGGCTTGCATCCGGCAAAGCCTATTCCACCCAAAATTCCGCTTTCAATGGAAGATTTTCCGAAGAATTTCCGGCCGACAGGGTAAACTTGCCCGGCTCGACGACAAAACGGTTATCCGCGTCGTACATGCCGTAAGCCCTTTCCCCTACCCGGAACGTCACCGTTTTTTCCTCTCCCGGTTGCAGGCTCACCCGCTCGAATCCGCACAGTTCCTGCACATAGCGCGAAACCGACGAAACTTCATCGTTCAGGTAAAGTTGCACCACCTCGTCTCCGGCACGCTCTCCGGTATTTTTCACCCGGCAGCTCACCGTCAGCACCTCTCCTTTCTTGATCTTCCCGGACGAAACCTTCAAATCCGAAACTTCGAAAGTCGTATAACTCAGCCCGAACCCGAAAGGATACAGCGAACCGTCCACCCTGGCGAATCCTTTTCCGTTGGCATTCGGCTTAAAGGGGAACGCCCAGGGGATCTGTCCCACCGACTTCGGGAAAGTCACCGGCAGCTTACCGCCGGGATTGTAATCTCCCCACAGCACCTCGGCCACCACCTGTCCGGCATAAGCACCCGGATACCATGCCTCTACAATGGCAGGCACATACTCGGCCTCCCAATTCATCGTCACCGGACGACCGTTAAACATCACCAGCACAACAGGAGTTCCGGTAGCCTGCACCGCCCGGATCAGCTCTTTCTGCCTTCCGGAAAAATCCAGATTTACCCGGCTTCTCGATTCCCCGATCGTACGCCCGTCGTCGCCCACGAACAAAATCGCCACTTCCGCCTGCTTCGCTATTTCCACAGCCTCGTCGATCTCCTCCTGCTCCTTATCCGTCATTGGGAAATACATCACGTCGCTCTTGGGAAAATTCCGGTCGCGCACCGCACACCCTTTGGCATATAGCACCGTGGCTTTCTCTCCCAGATAATTCTTAATGCCTGCCAGTCCGGTCACCACTTCCGGGTTATGCGACCCGTAGCGGCACAGCATCGCCGAACGGTTATCCGCCAACGGCCCGATCACCGCCACCTTCTTGATTGACTTCGACAAAGGCAACAACCCGTTTTCGTTTTTCAGCAACACGATCGATTCCCGTCCCGCACGCAGCGACACTTCCCGGTGAGCCTCACAATTCACAACCTCGTCCGCCTGCTTCGGTTGTTTCACATACGGCTCGTCGAACAGTCCCAGCCAAAACTTCACATACAACACCTCGCG
>UQTM01000118.1 GCA_900544025.1 uncultured Odoribacter sp. | reverse complement strand
TTTTCGCAGGTGACGGTGTTTCGGAAGGTGGTTTTACTTCTTCCACCTGGGGAGGAATCCCCGCCGAATATGATTTAATCGGGACGAATGGCAATTTCGCTTATACGGCTTCTTCCAATGCCGGAACAGCCTCTCAGGTTGCCGACCGTCAAAATTGGGCGACGCACGATGCGGGCAAGGATTGGACGGCCGTTGTTCCTGCCTGGTGGCAGGTGGATTTTAAAACCCCGAAAGAAATTCTTTATTTCGGAGTGTCCGGGGAATATAACCGTCCCGCCATTCCTGCCCGGTCTGTACCCGATTCGACCTGGTATCTGGAGGGAAGTGAGGATGCTACGAATTGGGTGGAGTTGTGGAGTGGAGATGAGGCGGATTGGAGTACGTCATACGTTTCTTATCCGGTACAACATGCTATAAAAGTGAAAAATCCGGGTGCTTACCGTTATTACCGTATCCGGGTAACTCATGTGGAACGTTCCGAGTTCTGGAATACGGTACATATAAACAATGTGGCGATGACGGAAACCGATTTGGGGGCTTTGCAGGAGAATACGGTCGTTGTCGATGCGCAGGAGCATAATCTTCCGGTTAATTTCCCTAATGGGTACGATGGTTTTTTTGCGATGAAAAGCGAAATTACCCAAGAACAATATGTTTCGTTTCTGAATAAGCAGGATCGTAACAGCCAAATGACCCGTACGGTAGGAGAACGTTTAGCAGCCATCCGGGAAGGCGAGTATATTTTTGGGGACAATCGGCAACAGCCTTCTTTCAGGAATGGGATTGTTTTAATGAAGCTGGGACAGAACAGCGGGATGCCGAATGTGTTTGCCTGTGACCTGAATCCGGGCGATATGCCGAACAGTCTGGACGACGGGCAGACCGTGGCTTGTAATTATCTTTCTCCTGCCGATTTGTTGGCGTATGCCGATTGGGCGGGATTGCGTCCGTTGAGCGAACTGGAGTATGAAAAGATGTGCCGCCGGGCTTTTCCGGCACAGGTTATTGCCGGGGAGTTTGCCTGGAATAGTACTTCTGCTTCTTTTGGGAAGACATTGAACGATGCCGGAAAAGAGACCGAATATTACGGGGAAGGAAATGTCAATGCGGGAAACCATTCCGGTCCGGTCCGGCCGGGGGCTTTTTTGCGTTCGGGGAAAAACCGGGAGCAGGCAGGCATTAGTTTTTGGGGAGTAGAGAATTTGAGCGGTAATTTAGCCGAAATTTATTATAATGCCGATGTATATGGCCGCCAATTGGACGGAAGCGTTCATGGGGACGGGGAATTGGGAAGCGAAGGGGATACGGATGTATCTGCCACTTTATGGTCACGCGATACGCTGGCTTTCGGCGTACGGGGAGGTAGCTATCAGTCGGAGCGGAACGGGCTGGCAATTTCCGACAGAAGCAAAGCTGCCGGTTATTTTAAGACCTGGAGAGACCGCAAACCGGATGTGAGTTTCCGGCTCGGTTATTCGTTTCCTCAGGAGGAGCATCTTTCTGTGCTGACTTTGGAAAATGGATTGGAAGCGGGGAATTCTTTGGTTTACGATACCATTTGCGACGGAGCGAATTACCAGATTACCGGGAATGAGCCGGTTGCCGATGAACCTGTTATTTATACCTGGTATGTCAGTAAAGACCGGGGACAAACCTGGATGTGGCTCGAAGGACAGACCGGGAAGGATTTGATGCTTAAAAATATGGTGGGTGAAGTGCCTTTTTCTACGGCAGCGGAGATGCGTTATAAGCGTTATTCTTCTACGGCGAACGGTTCCGGAATCAGCGGAACGGTAGCATTGGTCGTAGGGCATGGTTTCACCATAAATCAGATATCCGATACTTTGATTCCTTGCCGGGAGATAGAAGGTTTCGAAGTCAGTACGCCTTTGCCTTCCTATTTTGAGTGGAAGCTGGTAGATAAAGGAAAAACGTTACAGGCTGTGGAAGAAGATGCCTTTCATAGTGTTTGCAAGCCTGTGACAAACGATTTTAAGGAGGGGGATAAGTGGCCATCGGGGATTTATACGATCGATCTTACCGTAAAGAATCGATCTAAGGGGTGTCGTCATTCCCAGCGGCTTGAAGTTTTAGCATTGCCCCGGACGATCGATCCCTTTGCCGGAATAGCAAACAGTTATATGTATAAGAACGGTTTTTACCTGCTGGCTCACCGTTGGACGGGGAGCGATCCCCAGCATTGGGAGTTGCTGGAAGACGAATGCGGGAAAGTGATTATCAACGATTCGACCGGATTTATTACTTATAATTCGACTGTCATTAATTTCGATCAGGTGGAATGCCATTTTACAGCGAGTTTGGTTTGCCGGGAAGTGCCGGACAAAGTGTACACTAAAAGGGCGAAATATATGCACCGTTCGTGTAAGGATTATTATGATTCCGGGATGAGGGAAAACGGAGTGTATATGATCGATCCGGACGGGCCGGGAGGCGTGGCCCCTTACGAGGTGACTTGCGATATGACGAATGGCGGCTGGACGAAGTTTGCAGATATTTCCAATGGCTGGCACGGTTTTCCCGGTCATAGTGCGAATCACTATAAGAACCGGGTTACGAATCACGACCGTTTTGTGGCGCTGGCTTCTATCAGTGACCAGCAAAAGATCACCGGAGTTCAGGGAGCTTCTGAATCCTGTTGTGATGCCTATTATTTTCTGAACTACGGCAATGGATGTGTTTCCGGATTGCCCTGTGGCAGTAAGGGAAACGGAAACTGGGGGAATGTGATCGTCAATATCAATAAAGCATGGGGGAATGCGATGTATAAAACCAGATATACTACCGACGGGTCTGTAAATAGCGGAGGGGGAACTTATTTTGTGGAGATGTGGTTTAAATAGGGCGTGTGTTGAATTTTATACATGATCCGGCGTTTTTGTTTGAAAATTTATTTTTTCTTAAAAAAAAGAAATCGAACGATAGGATAAAACCGATTTGTTTGTATATTTGTCCCCGTTAAACAACAGTAAAACAAATGAAGTCTTTCTCTTGGTCATATTACTTTTTTTATTTTTACTTTTTTGGCAGAGAGTAACAGGGCTTTTTTTATGATGATTTTTTAATATGAAATATAACGAGCCCTGATTTTTCAGGGCTTTTTTTTATGATAAAGGATGAATATGGAGAATTTTTTTCGATTTAGCAGCCGGTTTTATTTTTACTTCTACTTTTACGTGCAGAGAGTAGCCGGAGGCTGTATATATTGTCCTGAAATCAAATAGACTGAACAATGAACCCCGGCGAGAGTACCGGGGTTTTTTTAATTGAAATAAAATAATAAAAAGATGACAAAGATTGCGATTCAAGGAGTACACGGATGTTTTCACGAACAGGCAGCCCGGTTGTTTTATGGTAAGGAGATCGATGTATGCGAATGCCTGAGTTTTGAAGATTTGTTTACCAATCTGAACGCAGGTCAGGCCGATGGGGCGATTATGGCTATCGAGAATACCGTAGCGGGCGGATTGTTGCCGAATTACTCTTTACTCCGGAAATACGGTAAAAAGATCAAGGGGGAGGTTTTTATCCGCATTCAGCAAAATCTGATGGCTTTACCCGGGCAGCGAATAGAGGATATCACCGAAGTCCACTCCCACTATATGGCTATAGCCCAGACCCGTGAATTTTTCAAACAATATCCGCATATTCGTTTGGTGGAGTCGGAGGATACGGCCAAGAGTGCTGCCGATATTGCCGGAAAGCAACAATGGAAAACGGGGGCGATCGCTTCTTCATTGGCTGCAGAATTGTTCGGGTTGGAGATTCTTCAAAGAGAAATCGAAACGCACAAACAGAACTATACCCGTTTCCTGATTCTCGACGATCATATTCAAGTGAATGAAAATGATATCGATAAAGCTTCTATCTGCTTCACCTTACCTCATAAAACCGGACGCTTGTCACAAGTGTTGTCCATTTTCTCTTTCTACGATTTGAATTTAACCAAAATACAGTCTTTGCCGATTCCGGGTAAAGAATGGCAATATTTTTTCTATGTGGATTTGAAGTTCGACCGTTATGACCGCTATCGCGAAGCTATTGCGGCTGTTCATCCATTGGTGGAGGATATGACTGAAATGGGAGAATATAAGAGTTTTTGTGTAGCTCGATAAAAGAGAACTAACGAATATAATTCAAAATTAAAGATATGATTATTAAACCGGCAGAACGAACCAATAGTGTGAGTGAATACTATTTTTCGAAGAAATTACAGGAAATCGATCAGATGAACCGGCAGGGTTTGAATGTGATTAGTTTGGGCGTTGGTGCTCCCGACCGTATGCCGCCGAAGGATGCGATTTCCACCTTAATCAGCGAGGCGCAAAATCCGAAAAACCATGCTTATCAGAGCTATAAGGGGATTAAGGAAATGCGTGACGGCTTTGCTGCCTGGTATAAAAAATATTATCGTGTGGAATTGGATCCGGATAGGGAGATCCAGCCGTTGGCGGGATCGAAAGAGGGGATTTTGCTGATATCGCTGGCTTTTCTGAATAAAGGAGATAAGGTGCTTGTCCCTAATCCGGGATACCCCACTTATTCTTCTGCCTCTAAGCTGGTGGAAGCCGAAATCGTTCCTTACGATTTGAAGGAAGACCGGGGCTGGATGCCTGATTTCGAACAGTTGGAGAAAATGGATTTGAGCGGGGTGAAGATCATGTGGACAAACTATCCCAATATGCCTACGGGAGCGCGTGCTACAATGGATTTGTATCGCCGGTTGGTGGAGTTCGGATTGAAGCACGGCATAATGATCTGTAACGACAATCCGTATAGCTTTATCCTGAACGACGAGCGTTTGAGCATTTTAAGTGTAGAACGGGCGAAAGAGTGTTGCGTGGAATTGAATTCCCTGAGCAAAGCCCACAATATGTCCGGATGGAGAATCGGAATGATTGCCGGAGAGGCGGAGGTGATCGCCAATGTGTTGAAAGTGAAAAGCAATATGGATTCCGGAATGTTCAAGCCTTTGCAGCTTGCGGCGGCTAAAGCGTTGGAGCATGAGGAAGAATGGTTTACTCAGTTGAATGAAGAATATAAGAAACGGCAGGTTTTGGCGGGAGAGATATTCGATTTAATGCATGTGAAATACGATAAGCACAGCGGAGGGATGTTTTTGTGGGGAAAAGTGGATTCTTCCTGGGAAAACGGAGAAAAGCTGGCTGATTATATTTTGCAGCAGGCAAGAGTGTTTATTACGCCCGGTTTTATTTTCGGCAGCAATGGCGAGCAATATGTACGTATTTCCCTTTGTGCGACTCAGGAGGTATTGGAAGAAGCGAAGGAAAGGATCGCACAGAGCTTGAAGGCTATGGAACGCTGAATTTGGAATCGACAGGAAATTGAAGTTAAATCGGAAGAATTAGAATATATCGATATGATGCAAGTTGGAGTAATCGGGATAGGATTGATCGGCGGATCGATGGCTATCGACCTGAAAAAGCGGGGATTTGCCGACCGGGTGGTCGGGGTGGAAGCGGATGCATTGCATGCTGCTGCTGCCAAAGAGATCGGATTGGTGGATGAGGTGGTGACATACGAAGAATGTGTGGCCACCAGCGATATTATTGTAGTGGCTGTTCCGGTGAGCGCCGCTATCCGGATGATCCCCGATATTTTGGATAAAGTAAACGATCGTCAGGTGGTGACCGACGTTTGTTCCACTAAGGAAAAAATAAACGAAATCGTACATTATCATCCGAATCGTAAAAATTTTGTGGCGG
>UQTM01000117.1 GCA_900544025.1 uncultured Odoribacter sp. | reverse complement strand
TAATAACAATATACAAAAATAGATATATTATTTAAATACCAATCAAGAAAGGAGGAATACATTCGTAATTCTAACACTTTAATTCTGTAAGCCATAAAATGGCCGTTCGTTGAAATGATAAATACGACATGACATTAAAAACAATCAAAAACAAACTATTATGAAAAAACAAATCATCGGAGTAATTGCACTATGCACTTTAGCAACTATCGCCACCATCGGAATAAATTTAAATTCCAACGCTCAAAATTCAAAACTCGATCTTATGCTGGAGAATGTGGAAGCAGCAGCTTGTTCACTTCTCGAGACCGATTCGAACGGAAAACAAATCTGGTGCAACTGCAAGGATAAAACTAAAGTTTGCGGCACCAAAAGATATATGACGATTTACGGAGAAAAAGAAACCCGAAATTAACCTTGATGAAAGGCAGTATCACAGCCGGTATTGTGATACTGCCCAATCACTAACCCCCAAAAAACTACCTTATGAAGCATGTTTTGAAAATTCTGTTATTCTACACCTTACTAGCCTCATGTGCCCAGTCGGAAACAGACTATACTAAGCTTTTTCCCATAAGAAAAAATTTGGAATTGACTAAAGTCAAAGAAATACCGAGCGATATGTTAGGAATGCCGGGAGACATATTCTGTATCAGGGACTATTTCGTCATTCAGGACGAAATCGACAATTACTGGTATTCTCTTTTTAATAAAAAAACAGGTGAATTAGTTCGTTACTTCGCACCGAAAGGAAGAGGCCCGCAAGAAATTCTTTATCCGATGGACCAAGGAGTTCACGGCGATAACTTCTACGTCTATGACAGTTCTTTAGAGATCATCCATATTTATTCCCTCGACAGTTTATTGGCACATAAAGACAACTGCATCACTAAAAGCATCAAAATACATTTTAAAAACAAACAAAATGCACAATGCAGAAACCTCGTTCTCCTGGAATCGGGAGAAATCATCGCCAATTGTTGTCATCCGGAAGGTCATTTAGTGCTTTTCGACACGGCAGGAATGGAAAAGAAAGCCTTTTTCCCGGACTATCCGTACGATCCGCTACACAAAGACGAAAATTATATCCCTAAAAGTTTTGCATTCCAGTACAATTGCCGTATCGATCCCAGGAATGAAAGATTATATAATATTTCGACCACAACAGGACATTTCCAGATTTTTAATATCAAAAAAGATTCTCTGGAAAGAATTGTAAATAACGTTTATTACTTACCTAAATACGAGAACACTTGTTCCGGAGAGAATTACGGTGTTTTATTTTCAAAAGACAACACTCCGGGTTTATTCAATCCCGAAGTAACGGATAAATACATATATGCAGGCTATGAGGAACAGCCGGCTCCGCACACCCATATGGCCTATGACGTTCTCTATCAATTCAATTTAGACGGAACTCCTGCAGTATGTTATAACCTATCCAACCGGATTTCACGCTTTTATATCGATAATGAAACAGGCACACTTTATGCTATCAGTGCCGATCCCATAACCAGAGAGCCTTATATTTATCAGGCTAAAGTCGAGTAGATCAAAGCCCGGTGACTCAAAACAGGAATATAGGTATTGTAAACCATTTACTATATTCCTGTTTCTAAAATCCATAAACCATCGGTTATATTTTTATTTCAAAAACATTTTCATTCAACAGGTTATACATTTTACACTCATTTATCATTTAAAATTTAAAAGAACTAAATATTTTATTTGATTATTATTATTTTATTTATATTTGCAACACAATCAACTAAAATATACGTTCATTTTTTTTTGTTAAAAAGAACAAAGGACAAAAATTTATATACTTTCTTTCCGCAACAACATCGATTACAGTCTATCCCCTACTGCATTACAATATTTTACCCGGAAATTATACCTGATATTTATACATCTTTTAGGAATGTTCGTTATAACACCTTAATAATGAGTGGAATTTAATATACTGATTATGCAAATGTTTTATTTTTACTTCACTCTTTAAAGCCTCTGAACTCATCCTGCTGATTTATATTCAAGCACACATCCGTTTTTTAAAAGTACATTTTTTGCCCTTTGTCCGTTCCTAATTTCTTCACTAAAAAAATGAACGTATTTATTGGCACTTCTCTATAAAATAAAGCTATTCACAACTTATTTCTTTCAAAAAAACGCCTTTCTTTAGATTGACATAAATTTAATCTATATACAAATAAATACTATCCATAACATTTTCGGTGTTACAATCATTAACTCTAATTATTTTCCATTAGCTTTATAACAACTAAAAGCCATCAAAAATCGTACATTATAAATTTAAACCGATAAGAATATGGAAAACAAAAAATTAACAACAGCCGGCGGCCGACCGGTTGCCGACAATCAAAACACGCAAACAGTAGGACCTCGCGGTCAGGTTTTATTACAAGATCCCTGGTTGATTGAAAAGTTAGCTCATTTCGACAGAGAGGTGATTCCGGAACGACGGATGCATGCCAAAGGTTCGGGGGCGTACGGAACTTTTACCGTTACAAACGACATCACCCGATATACGAAAGCGGCTATTTTCAGTGAAGTCGGTAAAAAAACCGATCTTTTCGTACGTTTCAGTACAGTTGCCGGAGAACGTGGTGCAGCAGACACAGAAAGAGATATTCGGGGCTTTGCCATAAAATTTTATACGGAAGCCGGAAACTGGGATTTGGTAGGAAATAACACTCCTGTATTTTTTCTGCGGGATCCGTTAAAATTCCCCGATTTGAATCATGCAATCAAACGGGATCCTAAAACCAATATGCGGAGCGTAGATAATAACTGGGATTTTTGGACTTTACTCCCTGAAGCCCTGCATCAGGTGACAATCACAATGAGCCCCAGAGGAATACCTTATTCATATCGCCATATGCATGGTTTCGGAAGCCATACATATAGTTTTATCAATGAGCAAAATGAACGCTGCTGGGTGAAATTCCATTTTAAAACTTTACAGGGGATTAAAAACCTAACCGACCAGGAAGCGGAAGCCATCATCGGCAAAGACCGGGAAGCACACCAGCGTGATTTGTTCGAAAGCATCGAAAAAGGGGATTTTCCACAATGGAAAATGCAAATTCAGATTATGCCTGAAAAAGATGCCGCAACCTATCGTTTTAATCCTTTCGACCTAACGAAAGTATGGCCACATGCAGATTATCCTTTACAGGATGTCGGTATTCTGGAACTAAACCGAAATCCGGAAAATTATTTTGCAGAAGTGGAACAGGCTGCTTTCAACCCGATGAACATCGTGGAAGGAATCGGTTTCTCTCCCGATAAAATGTTGCAAGGAAGATTGTTTTCTTACGGGGATGCTCAACGCTATCGCTTAGGAGTCAATCTCGAGCAAATCCCTGTGAACAAACCCAGATGCCCCTTCCATGCCTATCACCGCGACGGAGCTATGCGCGTCGATGGTAATTACGGTTCAACCAAAGGTTACGAACCCAATAGTTTCGGCGAATGGCAGGACCAGCCTGAAAAGAAAGAACCGCCTTATCCCGCCAATGGCGATATATATAATTATAACGAACGGGAATACGACGATGATTACTACACACAACCGGGTAATCTGTTTAGATTAATGCCTCCTGAAGAACAACAGCTTTTATTCGACAATACAGCCAGAGCTATGGGAGACGCACAACTCTTCATCAAGCAGCGCCATGTCCGAAATTGTTATAAAGCCGATCCGAAATACGGAGAAGGTATAGCCCGGGCCTTAGGGATATCGCTTGAAGAAAGCTTAAAAGCCACCCGGTAACGACCGTGAAAGGCGATAAAAAGCCGTTTGTTAAATTTTACAGATTATATACGAAAAAGGGTGGACTCTCAAAAGTCCACCCTTTTATTATCGATTTCGATAGAATTTATTTATCATTCATAGAAATCAAAAATTCTTCATTCGATTTCGTTTTTTCCAATCTGTCTTTCACGAACTGCATCGCTTCGACAGAATTCATATCCGTAAGATAATTTCTCAAAATCCAAATACGGTTCAGGATATAATCGTCAAGCAACAAATCCTCCCGACGTGTACTTGAAGCAGTAATATCCACAGCCGGATAAATTCGTTTATTCGACAATTTACGGTCGAGCTGTAATTCCATATTACCCGTTCCCTTAAACTCTTCAAAGATCACATCATCCATTTTCGAACCGGTTTCCGTCAAAGCCGTTGCCAGGATTGTCAAAGAACCTCCGTCTTCAATATTTCGTGCCGCACCGAAGAAACGTTTCGGCTTGTGGAGGGCATTCGCATCCACACCTCCCGAAAGCACTTTCCCGGACGCAGGAGAAACCGTGTTATATGCACGGGCCAAACGAGTGATAGAATCCAGCAGAATCACGACATCGTGTCCGCATTCCACCATCCTCTTCGCTTTCTCCAATACAATATTAGCCACCTTCACATGCCGTTCCGCCGGTTCGTCGAAAGTGGACGAAATGACCTCGGCATTCACGCTGCGAGCCATATCCGTCACCTCCTCCGGGCGTTCATCGATCAACAAAATAATCAGGTACACTTCCGGATGATTGGCAGCAATAGCATTGGCGATTTCCTTTAATAGCACGGTCTTACCTGTTTTCGGCTGTGCCACGATCAAACCACGCTGGCCTTTTCCGATGGGGGCGAACATATCCACAACGCGAGTCGATATGGTTGCCTTGCCATTTCCGGTAATATTAAACTTCTCATTCGGGAAAAGCGGGGTCAAATGATCAAAAGGAATCCGGTCACGAACAGCATCCGGAGATTTTCCGTTGATCTTTTCAACTTTAATCAGAGGAAAATATTTCTCTCCTTCTTTGGGCGGACGGACCGTGCCTTCCACCGTATCTCCGGTTTGCAAACCGAACAGTTTGATCTGACTTTGCGATACATAAATATCGTCAGGAGAATTCAGGTAATTATAATCGGAGGAACGCAGGAAACCATAACCGTCGGGCATAATTTCCAGAACACCTGAATTTAAGATAATACCCTCAAATTCATAATATTTATCGCGTTTGTCAAAACGCATCTTTTCCCCACTCACATTCCCACTCATATTTCCGTTATCCCGGCGGTTTTCTTCGTAACGATTTCCCTCGTAACGGTTATCTTCATAACGATTCTCGTTATAACGGGGTTCGATATTTTCCAGATGTTCAGGCTGATTCACGTTTCCATCCTGATGATAATCGTCTTTCAGGAAATCATCATCCGGCGAATCTCCGAAATCCAAATCTTTCTCGATAATATCGTCGTGAACATAACGGGCGGACTTTTCTTTCACAATCTTAGGCTGTTGTTGCCGGTTTCGGTCGAAATCTTTACGGATAAAAGCTCTATTTCCCGGTTTTTCTTCCCGAATAGCCTGCTCATCGTGTCTTGCCGATTCCTCACGGCCTCCCTCCTCACGTTTCATCTCTTCCCGTTTGGGAGCATCGAATCTGTTCTCTTCTTTACGGGCAAATTTTTGCACTCCCCCCTTAGAATCTCCAACTTTTTCAACACCGGTTCTCACCACTCTTACTCTGGGCTTTTTCTCTCTTTTTTCGGTAGTAACCTGATTTTCAGCGACAGGATCGGTATTTTCCACCGGAACCTGCGGAGTCGCTACTGCCGTTAAAGCCTGTTGATCTAAAATCTTATAGATTAATTCTTGTTTTTTATAAGATTCTACACGTTTAATATTCAAATCTTTAGCTATTTGCCGCAAATCTGATAGCAATTTATCATTTAATTCTAAAATGTCATACATAGAATAATGGTATGGATTTTTTTATTTGTAGAAAAATCATCCGGAAAGAACCGGACGGAATAGTGATACGCCACAAAAATAAAAAAAAATATGTTTATAGCAAAATTGTTAATTTGATTTTTTTAAAACTTTATTCATAAAAACGAATATTCAAGCTTCTTTTCACCCTTAAAAGTTCTTTTATTTATTTT
>UQTM01000116.1 GCA_900544025.1 uncultured Odoribacter sp. | reverse complement strand
CAGGACATCGGTAGCTGGCTGTCGCTGGATGCCGGTGTCCGGGTGGATTATCATTCGCATGTAGGGACAGAGTTTATCCCGCAGGGAGGGCTGGCTTTTCACCTGCCCCGGAATTCGGAGCTGAAAGCGATGGTGAGCAAGGGTTTCCGTAATCCTACCATCCGCGAGATGTATATGTTCCCGCCGCAGAATCCAGACCTGAGGCCGGAACGGCTGATGAATTACGAGCTTTCTTTTTCGCAGCGGATGCTGGGCGGGGCTTTGTATTATGGCGTGAATCTGTATTATATCGACGGTGATAATTTGATCGTGACCGACCGTTCCCTGCGCAAGAATGTGAACAGCGGGACGGTCGAGAATTGGGGGGCAGAGGCGGTGGCCGCTTACCGGATCAATCCGGTGTGGCATGTGTCTGCCAATTATAGCTGGCTGCACATGAGGCATCCGGTGGTGGCCGCTCCGGAGCAGAAGTTGTTTGTGGGCGCCGATTTTACCAAGGGGCGCTGGAATGTTTCGACGGGGGTGCAGTATGTGAAAGGGCTTTACACTGCCGTGAGCCCGGAACAGGAGACTACGGAGGAGTTCGTGCTTTGGAATGTGCGGGGCAGTTTCCGGTTGTTCCCGCATGTACGGTTGTTTGCGAAAGGCGAGAATTTACTGGCGCAACGTTATGAGATCAATGCTGGTTATCCTATGCCGAAAGCCACTTTTATGGGAGGCGTGAATATTCATTTTTAACGAAAACAGAAGATTATGGAGAATACAGTAAAACTTTATTCGCTGGATTATAGTTATAGGAGGACTTATCTGGCAGCCGGGTTATTCGTTGCAGGCAATGTGGCCTTGCCCTACCTTTTCCATCTTATCCCTCAAGGCGGAGTGACCTGGTTGCCTATTTATTTTTTTACGCTGATCGGGGCTTATAAATATGGGTGGAAGGTGGGGCTTCTGACGGCTGTGGCTTCGCCTTTGGTTAGTTTTCTTTTGTCCGGGATGCCTGCGCCTGCCGCCCTTCCGGCCATTTTGCTGAAATCCGTATTACTGGCGTTGGCTGCCGGATTTACCGCCGGGCGTTGGCAGCGCGTTTCTATTCCTTTGTTGCTGTTGGTCGTTGTGGGCTATCAGGTGGCGGGGACGTTGGGTGAATGGGTGTTGAAAGGCAACCTTTATGCGGCTTTGCAGGATTTCCGGTTAGGAGTTCCCGGTATGCTGTTGCAGGTGTTCGGAGGATATGGTTCGATCCGTTATTTCATTCGTAAGTGAGCGGGTTTGTGTTTGTGTTTATCGGAGGTTTCGGAATGCAGGAATTGCTTTTAATCGGTTTTTTAGTGCTGCTTTTTTTCGGTGGTAAGAAAATTCCCGAACCGATGAAAGGAATGGGTAGGGGTATCCGTAGTTTTAAGGAGGGGATGAACGGTCGAGAGAAAGAAAAAACCGATTTTTGGCCGGGAAAAAGGGAGGCGAACTAAGGCGGGGCAGGATGTAATCCGGGTGATTTTCGGGGTGGGAACGGAGCAGTAAGAAAATAGCTATACGGAATAATTTCGATGTTTTTCCCGGCAATGGAAGAAAATGTTTTGCATGGATCCGGCGGGAGGCATAAAATTGATTGTATTTTTTTTATTTTTGTAGGAAACTGCATGATATGGAAGATTATAAGCTGATCAATTATTCTGATATTTTTTTAAGTTATTTTCATCAGGTGGGAAAGGAGTGCACTTTCAGGGTGAAGAATCACATGCTGTTTTATGTG
The DNA here is from genome assembly GCA_900544025.1 of uncultured Odoribacter sp. Lineage (GTDB taxonomy): Bacteria > Bacteroidota > Bacteroidia > Bacteroidales > Marinifilaceae > Odoribacter. The sequence continues at coordinate 4,599 of UQTM01000116.1, read as the reverse complement.
TGTTCCGGAGAAGTGGAAATTAACGAGCGGGGTGCCGTCACTAAATTTCACCAGGGGGAGTGTGCTTTTATCCGGCGCGATAACCGGGTGACTTTGAATAAGCGCTGTACGGAGGAAGGAAAGCCTTTTGTTTCCATTACGCTGGTTTTTTCGCGTAAGTTCCTGTTGGAGTTTTATCAGTCGATGAGCAAGGAAAATCTTCCGGTGAATATCCACCGCAGTGAAATCAGTTTGCTGAAAATTCCCGCCCGTCCCGATGTGGTGAGTTTGTTCGAATCGATCAGGCCTTATTACGATGCAACCGTGGAACCGGATGCAGAGTGGATCAAATTGAAGATGATGGAGGGTTTGCATGTGGTGTTGAAAACCGACGGAAATGTTTATGCTTCGCTTTTTGATTTTGCCGAGCCGTGGAAGATCGATCTACTCGGGTTCATGGAAGAAAATTATATGTACGATCTTTCGCTGGAGGAACTGGCTTTATATACAGGCCGCAGTTTGTCGAGTTTTAAGAATGATTTTAAAAAGATCAGCGGGTTGCCCCCTCAGAAGTGGATTATCAATAAGCGGCTCAAGGTGGCTCACGACCGCCTGACCTCCGGAACTCATAAGGTGAGGGATGTGATGGCCGATGTGGGGTTCAAGAATCTCTCGCATTTCTCTAAAATTTATAAGGAAACGTACGGTGTCGCTCCGAGCCTGAGCAATTGAGCTTTACCGGGTACGGAACGTGTGATCGTCCGGTAAGGTATCCTGCGGGGAGAAGAGCCGGCTTTCCGTTGGTTTTCGTTTCAGCCCGCCGGGGGGAACCGGAAGGAGGGAGGGGAGGCGTTTTGTTTCCGGCGGGGGTGTGAGGCGGGAAAAAAGATAGAGTGATCCGTAATCGGGGTTATGCCGTGCCGGAAAATTTCCGTTAATTTTGTTTTGTAGAAAAGAAAGAGCAGGAAGATGAAATACAGGAAGGTTATGATTGTAATTTTAATACTTGTGGCATTAGGAGGCGTGGTTGCGATAGCGCTCCATCATCCCAGTTTCGGGCGGGCTCCCCGGGGAGAGCGGCTGGAGCGTATCCGGCGTTCGCCGAATTATCGCGACGGGAAGTTTCACAATCTTCATCCCACGCCGACTACGACGATGGAGAAGAGCGGCCTGCGCGGTTACTGGGACTTTTTTTTCGGCGAGCGTCCCGATCTGAAGCCCGATAGGGATTTGCCTACGGTGAAGACGGATCTGCACCGTTTAGGGCGGGAGGAGGAGGTTGTGGTTTGGTTCGGACATTCTTCTTATTTCATCCAGAGCGGGGGAAAGCGGTTTCTTATCGATCCGGTGCTGACCAGCGGTTTCCCGATGTCGCTGATGTTCCGTCCGTTCAGGGGAACGGATGTTTACAAGCCCGAAGATATTCCCGATATCGATTTTCTGATAATTACCCACGAGCATTGGGATCATCTGGATTATAACACGGTGAAGCAGATAAAAGACCGGACGGGAAAGGTGGTTTGCGCTTTGGGGGTGGGCGAGCATTTCGAATATTGGGGGTTTGAGCCGGAACGTATTGTGGAGATGGATTGGAACGATTCGTTCCGTGCCGACGATAGCCTGACGATCCATTGCCTGCCCGCCCGGCATTATTCGAACCGGAAGATCAAGCGCGGGCAGACGCTGTGGGCTTCGTTCCTGATTGACGGGGTGCGGAGGATATATCTGGCGGGCGATAGCGGGTACGATACGCATTTTGCGGAGATCGGCCGGAGGTTTCCGGGGATCGAGCTGGCGGTTATGGAGAACGGGCAGTATGATCGGGATTGGCGGTATATTCATATTTTGCCGGACGAGTTGCCCCGCGCCATTCGGGAGTTGGACCCGAAGCGGGTGCTTACGGTGCATCATTCGAAGTATGCTTTGTGCAAGCATCCGTGGTACGAGCCGTTGAATACTATTTATAAAAATTCAGCCGAACAGCCTTATGAGCTCCTGACGCCTATGATCGGGGAGCCGGTGAATCTCAGGGATACGGCCGGAGTTGCGGAGCGATGGTGGCAGGACTGAAGTTCCGGTTTTATGTTTATTTTTTTATGTTTAAGACGGTGGTATGCTTTATCTCGTTGAGTACGAATGCGCTTTGCATTTTCACAATGCCGTGTACTTTCGTCAGTTTTTCGAAAACGAATCGGTTGTAGGCGTCTAAATCTTTTAGGACGACCTTTAAGAAGAAATCGTATATTCCTCCGATCGAATAACATTCCATGATTTCGTCGATGTCTTTTATTTCCTGCTGGAAACGCCGGATGTGTTCGTCGTCGTGGACGGCTAAGGACACATTGCAGAATGCGATTAGCGGCAGGCCGATTTTTTTGTTGTCCACCAGGGCGGTGTAGCCTTTGATATATCCGTCGTTTTCCAATCGTTTGATGCGTTCGTAGATGGGGGTTTTAGAGATGTGTAGCTTTTCGGAGAGTTCTTTGGTGTTCACTTTTGCATCCTGTTGCAGGGCGTAAAGTATTTCGATGTCGGTTGCGTCTAACTGTGCCATAGTTTTTTTTCCTGTTTTCGAGGTTTGTTAATGACTTTTTTAGGAATAGTGTATATTATTTCCGGTAAATATAGGAAAAATATCGTATTTTGTTTGAGTATATGGGAAAATGTTCTATTGTCGATAACTTTGTGCCGAACAAAAATATGAAATATATGGGAACGGAAACTCTTTCAGGTGCCACACATAAGTGTGTTTTAGTGATCGACTGCGACCAGCCCACGGGAGTGGTCGCCAATATCGCCAGCGTTTTATCGATGACATTGGGTAATAAGGTGGAGCATATTGTCAGTCATGACGTGTACGATAAGCAGGGGGCGAGGCATTTGGGCATAACTCAATTGCCTGTACCTATATTGGGAGCTTCGCAGGAGCAGATCAAGGGGTTGTATAAGCATTTTCTTTCTTTGGGGAGTGAGAATCTGGTGCTGGTGGATTTTTCCACCATTGCGCAGCAGGCGAGAACGTATGACGAATATGAGCAGGCTATCGCTAAGGCAGAGGAGGAGGAGCTGCATTATATCGGCATAGGGGTTTGTGCCGAAAAGAAGGTGGTTAATAAGGCGACCGGGAATTTAAGCCTGCTTAGGTGATTGCCCGGTTTGGGTTTCCGGGGGGGGACTTTCCGGTTTGGACGGAGTGCTGTTTGCGGAGGGGAGTTTCGAGCGTGTGTGCCGGGGCGGTTTTCCCGGTAAGCCGTGCCCGTTGTATGTGTGCGGGGGATTAAAAAATGCCCCCCGAAAATCCTAAAAATCAATTTTGGATTCCGGGGGGCGGCGGCGTTGTTACGCTGCCACCGGATTTACTTTGCAGGTCTATTCGGTGGCTTTTAGAAACAGTTTGTTTCTCGGGTTATTCGTTTAGTTTCGTTTAGCTTGTTCGGTTTAGTCGTGGATTTTTAAGCAGAGTGTTTATCGTTGTGTTCATTATATGTTTCAGAATGTAAGCCCGATCTTGGTGATGAATGTTCTGGGAGCGCCCACCGCCATCGGACGGAAACTGTATTCTTCGTTGAGCAGGTTGTTGATGAGGAATTGGAAATTGACATTGTCGGTCACTTTCACTCCGAGGCGTAAGTCCATCAGGAAATAGCCTTTGTTGTGGTCTGCCCAGTATTTTGCCATATTGTATCCGTCTTTTTCCGTGCCGAGCAGGAGGCTGCGCACGTAGTCCATGATCTCGGGCGCTTCTTTGACACGTTCGTCGAGGAAGATGTAATCGACGGCCAGTGTTTTGCTTTTGTAAGCAAGGTTCGTACCGACGCTGATGCGCTTGTAATTAAAGTCGAGCGTCGTTTTAAATGAATGTTTCGGTCTGTATTTCAGGTATTTCGAGTTATTCGATTTTTCGTGCATATACATCGGGTCGGCAGATGCCGCCGCCGCCGCATTCTTTTCTTTGTAGTCGGCATCTTCCGGCTCGGTGTAGGTGTAGCCGATGTTATAGAGTAGCCGGGTATGGGGGTTGAAAATATAGGAACCGGTGGTAGAAACCTCGGCTCCGTAGATGCGTGCTTTGCGGATGTTGTAAAACTGTGCCCCGATACCCGGCATATTTTGGTTGATGATCATGCCGATCACATCGCTGATCCCGGTGATGAAGTCCGTTCCGTTAAACAGCCCGATGCGAAATTCGATCATGTCTTTGTATTCGGTGTAAAAACCCGCTATGTCCGCAAATCCTTGCAGGTTGCCGAATTTATATCCTTGCTTGAATCCCAGTTCCACGTTGTAACCGCTTTCCGGTTTCAGGCCGGGATTCGGGAATGCTCCCACGCCGCCGATATCTTTCCGGATGTATTTTTCCACCAGCGAGGGAAAACGATAGCCTTGCCCGTAGCTTGCCCGTACGAAACTGTATTCCGCCAGTTTATAGCTGATCCCGCCACGGACGACCGGCCTGACCGGGACGGAGGTTCCGAATAAATCCACTTTGGCTTCGCGTTTGTGGTTGTCCACCCGGTAATATTCGCCCCGTACGCCGACGGAAATGTTCAGGCGGTCGAAAAATTTATCGTCGTATTGTATGTAAAAGGCGGCATTGTTGCTGTTGTGGCCAGCCGATTA
>UQTM01000115.1 GCA_900544025.1 uncultured Odoribacter sp. | reverse complement strand
TAAACCCGGCAGGGATCGGAGTGTTCAGAAAATCGGAAATCAGCATTACCCCCTACCTGAATGTGGCAAAAACCAAATCGGGCGGCAGAGCGACAAACGATGCTTCGTTTCAGTTAGGGACATTCGGAGGCGTCGTCGCTTTCCACAATAAAAATTTCGATTGGAGAGGCTTCAACTTTGCGATCAATTACACCAATCTGAATAACTTTAACCGGATCACCAATCAGTATGTGTACAATTCCACAACTTCTTTCAATCAGATTTGGTCATTGGAAGCCAACGCAGACCTGTCATGGATACTAAACAGCCCCAATCCTCCGGAAGTGATCAAATTCGACGAGATACTGAACGCCCGTTCCCAAATGGCATACAACACAGGATTGATTACCTACAACGAAACAACCGGAGAATTCGAACCTACCTTATTGGCCGGGGAAGAAAGAACACAACGGAAATACATCAAAGAAGACGGTTATCAAGGGGAATACGATTTTTCTTTCGGAACGAACTACAAAGATAAACTGTATATCGGTATGACCATCGGCATACAAAGCATACGCTACAAATATAAATCCATATTTACAGGCAAAGGCGTTGAAAGAAACGGCAATACCAATTTTTTCGGGCTGGATAAATACAATTTCGGGCAATATCTGGAAACCAAAGGCGTGGGAACGAATTTCAAATTCGGTTTGATTTACCGCCCTATTCCGGAACTCCGTATCGGTGCGGCAGTCCACACCCCGACATTCTTTTCCATGTCCGACGATTACACCGAAGACATGCACTCCGAATTTTATGAGCCCGACGAACAGAACAACCGTTATTACGACAGTTATCTCATACCGTACGATTACGACTACGATATGCAAACTCCCTGGAAAGCCGTATTCAGTCTGGCTACCGTATTGTTCCAGAAAGCCATCATCAGCGCCGACTATGAATATACCGATTATACCGCAGCAAAATTCAGCAACGGCAACAACGGAGAGGATTTCTACGAACCGGACGGAAGCGGGGCGAACGACCTGATAAAAAGTTCTTTAAAGAAAACCCACAATTTCAGGGTAGGAGCGGAATACCGCTTTAACAGTACGTTCAGCCTGCGGGGCGGCTATTCTTTCTGGGCATCGCCTTACAAAAACACGGATGTCCCCAGCTATCTGAAAAGCGATCCTAAAATACAAGCCGCCTCATTGGGATTCGGACTGAATTTCGGAACGTTCTACTTCGATGCGGCTTATGTTTACAAATTCTCGAAAGACATTACGAATTTCTATTTCTACCAGGATCCTTACGACTCGGCCAACGACATCATTGCAGAGCCGGTTCACAACAAATACATCGATCACCAGGGACGCATTACCCTGGGTGTAAGATTCTAAAGCAAAGACATACAGGGAAAGCGGGAGCAGGCAGGCAAAACACAGTTGTAAACCCGGTTAAAGCTCTCCGGCCCTACCCGTCATAAAAAGGGAAAAACGCCGATCGGAAACGGTGTTTTCCCCTTTTTTCATTTTCAGAAAAAGCCTTAAATATTACGGAGCCTTCCCCCCAAAGAATTGCAATATCAAGCTGAAAATATTACCTTTGCCCCCTCGCAGGCAGAACTGCGCGGAGAATGATCCCAACATTGATTATGGCAAAAAAATTTTACATAGAAACATACGGCTGCCAGATGAACGTAGCCGATAGCGAAGTGGTTGCGGCCATCCTGACGGCCGGAGGCCTGGAACATACCCAGGACAAAAACGAAGCCGACGTAATCCTCGTAAACACCTGCTCGGTGCGTGAAAATGCCGAACAGCGGGTACGCGGGCGGGTGCAGGGCTTCTCTGAAATCAAAAAGAAAAATCCCCGCCTGCTCGTAGGTATCATGGGCTGTATGGCGGAACGCCTGGGTGAAAGCCTCTTCGAACAGGAAAAAAATGTAAACATCGTAGTCGGTCCCGACGCTTATATGGACTTGCCCCTGCTGATCGAAAAAGCAGCCAAAGGCGAAAAAGCCATCAATATCGACCTCTCGGAAACCGAAACCTACAAAGACATTTGCCCTTCCCGGATCGACGAAACCGCAATTTCCGGCTTTGTTTCCATCATGCGGGGATGCAACAACTTCTGCACCTACTGTATCGTGCCCTATACCCGGGGAAGGGAACGCAGCCGCAGCCCGCACAGTATCGTCGGCGAAGTGATCGACCTGCAAAGGCGGGGCTATAAGGAAGTGACTTTGCTGGGACAAAACGTAAACTCCTATCTTTTCAAGGATGCCACGACGGAGGTAAACTTTCCGGCACTGCTCGAAACGGTAGCACGCACCGTACCCGGAATGCGTATCCGCTTCGCCACTTCCCACCCCAAAGACATGAGCGACAAAACGTTGGAAATCATAGCCCGGTACCCCAACCTGTGTAAAAGCATACATCTGCCCGTACAGTCCGGCAGCAACTCGGTACTCAAAGACATGAACCGCAAATATACCCGTGAATGGTATCTGGAACGAATCGCCGCTATCCGCCGGATCATCCCGGAATGCGGTATTTCGACCGATGTTTTCGTGGGCTTCCACAACGAAAGCGAAGAAGACTACCGGCAAACGCTCAGCCTGATGCAGGAAGTGGGATTCGACCTGGCTTATATGTTCAAATACTCCGAACGCCCCGGCACGATGGCATCGAAACGCCTGCCGGATAACGTAGATGAAGAAACCAAGAGCCGCCGCCTGCAAGAACTGATCGACCTGCAAACAGGCTGGTCGCTGGAAAGCAACCGCCGCGACCTCGGTAAAACCTTTGAAGTGCTGGTCGAAGGGGTTTCCAAGAAAAGCGATACAGAAATGTTCGGGCGTACCAGCCAAAACAAAGTGGTGGTATTTCCCGCCCAGGGGTTACCCATCGGCTCGCTGGTAAACGTGAAAATCAAAGATTGTACTTCTGCCACCTTAATGGGTGAACTGCTCTAATATAAACAACCATGTACCGGAAACTCCAAAACGAAGAACTGAACCGCATTTCCACCGAGGAATTTAAGCAAGCGGCCAAACTGCCCGTGGTGATCATCCTCGACAATATCCGCAGCCAAAACAATGTCGGCTCGGTGTTCCGTACTTCCGACGCCTTCCGCATCGAAAAAATATACCTCTGCGGCATCACCTCCACCCCGGAAAACCGCGAGGTGCATAAAACCGCTTTAGGGGCGGAAGACGCCGTAGAATGGGAATACGTCAAAGAAACCCGCGACGTAGTGGAAAAACTGAAAACAGAAGGTTACCGGATCTTTTCCATCGAACAGGCGGAAAATACCACCTCGCTCGAAGACCTGTCGATCGGGCTGGACGGAAAATATGCCCTTGTATTCGGCAACGAAGTGAAAGGCGTACAACAGGACATTATCGACCGTTCCCACGCCTGTGTGGAAATTCCCCAATTCGGCACCAAACATTCGTTCAATATTTCGGTCACCGTCGGCATCGTCCTATGGCAGATCGTCCGTCCCCTGCTCCCTGCCCTGAAATAAAACACCGGAACGAATACAAACCGACAAAACCGATACGATGAAACGCCGTTTTATTTTTCTCATGATTTGTGCAGGAATTTTATTCTCCTGCTCCCGGCAACCTTCCATCCCGGCAAATGAATACCTGATAGAAGGGAAATTATCCAACGTCCCCGACAGCATCCTGATCCAGCTTTTCGAAGACCACGGAACCACCCAGAGTTGTGCCTTCGTCGATACGCTTCTCGACGGAACATTCACCTTCAACGACACTTTATCGTCACCCCGGATCGTATATATAACAGTCCGGGACAAAAGCTCTCCCGCCACCTCGTTGCCTGTATGGGTAGCCCCCGGCAAACGTATCCGGATCGACGGACAGGATAAATTGCTGAAAACCTGGCAAATCGAAAGCGACATCCCTCAACAGACAGAAGAAAACGGCTATCGGGCGAATGTTGCGGAAGAAACGGCCCAACTGATGAAACACATGGCAAGGGCAAACGAACTGATGTATTTTATCCGTTACGAACGGAATAGACCCCCCAAAACAACCCAACAGGCAAAGAGCGAACGGGATTCCATTCTAAAACTGACGGACGATTTACAAAACATAATCGCTCAAAAGACCATCGAATATATGAAAACGTCCCCTATCACACCGATATGGATGGACAAACTATTGTCGTACAGCAAATTTCTGAACTATGGTCTCTATTCCGGACAAAAAGAAAATATACACGGGCTTTATAACCGCTTGTCCGGTGAACAAAAACAAACCCCGGCAGCAAAACTCATCGACAGCTATCTTCATCCGATGCCCACAGTAGAAATCGGCGACGACATGGCCGACGGCGACCTGCTGGATTTACAGGGAAACATCCGCCACCTGTCCGAATTTAAAGGAAAATATATCCTGCTCGACTTCTGGAGCAGAGCCTGCGCCCCTTGCGTAGCCTCCATTCCGGAAATAAAAGAAGTGGAAGAACAGTATAAAAACCGGTTAGTGGTCGTAGGTATCAGCGACGACGACGAAAAAATCTGGAAAGCCTTCGTGAAAGAAAAAGAATTAAAAGGATTCCAATGGCGGGAAAAACAGACAGAAGGCAACAGCCTTGCCATACGCTATAAGGTAAAAGGCATTCCCAGCTACATTCTCATCGCTCCCGACGGCAAAATACAAACCCGGTGGAGTGGCTACGGCAAAGGCTCGATCTTTGCAGAACTCAAAAAACAGCTTCAACCCTAACGGCACTCACGAAACAAGTTTCCAAAAGATTCCCCAAACAGAGGGAGAGACGAATAAAAACACCGCCTCAAAATAAATACCGCCGCGAATGTAAAATCCACGGCGGCAATTATATTAAAATCCGAAACAGTTCCAGCCCCTCCCTTTGCCCTTTAAAAGGAATAAATCACCACACAGGGATTGGAATCTTCTTTTATTCCCATTCCTGAAAATTCCTCCCTCATCCTCTTGATCTGTTCGGGATAGTCTTCTTCAAAATTGACATACTGATTACCACCCGCCAGCGATTCACGCATATCGGAAGCACTGATCGTTGTAATCAGATGATCGGATGAAAAATTTACAATATTTCCAAAAGACGTAAAATATTTATCCGTATAAGGCGAAAGAGAACAAACAACTGTTTGCCCGTTTTCTTTATCATAAAGCCCCAATCGATTCTGTCCGTTAAATAAAAACTGGCAAATCAAAAAACGATCTGTTTCTTGAAAACGCCTTAAATCAGCGACATAATCAGGATGTTTTCTGCAATACTCCAAATACTCATCATAAGCCATCGTAGTAACGGGAATCTGTTTCCCACCTAAATCGATTGTATAGGCCAAAGAAAAGTGATCTCCCCTCAATTTATAAACATTGAAATCGTGAAAACCAGGAATATAGTAAACCGTATCCTGATAGCTTGAAAAAACAGTTATACTACCCGACCATTTACTTTCCCAAGCCGGATGAATAGGAAATTCTTTTCCGACAATCTGTATATCCTGATCCAGAAGCCATATATTAAACGGATTACTCCGATCTTCTCCGTAATTAGCAGAAAAACCGACATAACCACTTAGCGAAGGCACCAGCTCCATAAACATCTTAGGCATCTTTTGCACTCCTTTGAAAACTTTCCCGTCCTCACTAAATGCCAAAATCCTTCTATCTATTCTCGAAAGCAACTTTAACTCTCCCGTATGAGGATCGATAAACATGTCATACAAACTTAAATATTCTTCCGCTCCCCGTCCCTGGCGGCTAATTTTATGTTGAAACTTTCCCTGCATATCGAATATATACCCAGTATTCGTTTTAGAAAAATCACCGACATACAATCTATCGTGATGTACTATCACTTGATCGATTTCACCGATCAAAACACTATCCGTCGTTTCAAGAGGAATAATTTTACAATCCTTAATCAAAGAGGTAGAATGTATATTCTGTGTTTCCTGTTCCAAATCAAAACGAATAATTTTTCCGTCCTGCACGTTCTCCCGCCGGCAACCACATGTCAAAAAAATTATTAAAATAAACCAAATAATTTTCATACAGTTTTTATTAAAAATGGCTTATGAATTTCCGATACAATCCATTTTAACCATAAATAAAATTCACTTATAAAACAGGACAATAGCGCGCTGTACATTGTTCATGTCCACCTGAAGTACAATGTGTCGCACCTTTACTAATCTTATACTTATATTCTCCTTTACTATCATATTTACCAGAAATACTAACTCCTCCTATTGTAATACTAAAAGAAGCTCCTTTCTCTCCTTTAAAAGTATATTCACAATCTACATCCTGCCGAAACCACAATTTACTATCCTCCGGATTAGCTAATGCTTCAATATTAGCTAATAAAACATTATTAGACACTTGAAAATCATTAAACAAAATACCGACTAAAGCAATACAGATTACTACAAAAATTCCTAATACTATTTTTTTCATAATTCAAATTTTACTT
>UQTM01000114.1 GCA_900544025.1 uncultured Odoribacter sp. | reverse complement strand
ATAAAGCCATAATTTATCCAACCATTCAATGGGCAAACCTTCCGATTTAAACATTTTTTTCTCGACCACATATCCAAAAATAAATGCTAAAGCAAAAAGCAGGCTATAATAGCGAATGGTAATTCCAAGGTCGAAAAGCACAGGACTGACATCCCAATTAATAAAAAGCAACATAGTTACAAATTTTACAATTAAAATCGATTGCGACAAATAACGGTGGAAGTAACTCCCCCACCGTTATTTGCCTATCTGTTTATTTACTCGTTTTTACCGTGACAGTTTTTATATTTCAAGCCGCTACCGCAAGGGCAAAGCTCGTTCCGTCCCACTTTCGGCCCAACTTTCACCGGCTCTTTGTGGGGTTGTTGCTGTCCGGGGGCTGCCACCTGCTCCGTACGGCTTTCCCGCATCCGGCTTAAATCGGTGCGGCGTTGCTCGGCTTCACGCACATGCTCCGGCTCTTGCATCGGGATTTGTCCCTTCATTAAGGTGGAAACCATACCTTTGTTGATCTTTTCTACCATCGATTTGAACAAATTATACGATTCGAATTTATAGATCAACAAGGGGTCTTTCTGTTCGTAAGCGGCATTCTGAACAGATTGTTTCAAATCGTCCATTTCACGCAAATGTTCCTGCCATGCCTCATCGATATGTGCCAAAATCACGGCTTTCTCGAACGAGCGCATCAGGTCTTCACCATTGCTTTTATAGGCTTTTTCCAGATTGGTGATTACGTTATACATCCTTTGCCCGTCTGTAAACGGCACAACGATATTTTTAAATACATCCCCCCGGTTTTCAAACACATTTTTGATAACAGGGAATGCCTGCTGTGCGATATGTTCGACTTTCCGGTTATAAGCTTCGCGCACCTGCCGGTACAGTTCTTCTGTCAGATCGTTTGTTTTTGCCTTCTGGAACTCTTCTGGAGAGATCTCGAAATCCACCGATAACACGCGCAATACCTCCATTTTAAATCCTTCCAGATCATTCACCGGCTGATATTCTTCGACGATAGATTCGCAGACATCGTAAGTATTGTTCGCTACAGCTACCCCGATACGTTCACCCAGCAATGCCTGACGGCGTTGCTTATAGATCACCGTACGCTGCGAGTTCATCACGTCGTCGTATTCCAGCAAACGCTTACGGATACCGAAGTTATTCTCTTCCACTTTCTTCTGTGCCCGTTCGATAGAACGCGTAATCATGGAATGCTGGATCACATCCCCTTCCTCATGTCCTAAACGGTCCATCACACGGATAATACGTTCAGAACTGAACAAACGCATCAAATCGTCCTCCAAAGAAACGAAGAACTGGGATGATCCCGGATCTCCCTGACGTCCGGCACGTCCTCTCAACTGACGGTCCACACGGCGGGAATCATGACGTTCCGTACCGATAATAGCCAAACCTCCGGCATCTTTCACCTCCTGGCTCAGCTTGATGTCGGTACCACGACCGGCCATATTGGTAGCGATGGTTACAGTCTTCGATTTACCGGCTTCTGCAACAATATCCGCTTCTTTTTGGTGCAACTTGGCATTCAATACGTTGTGCCTGATGCCCCGCAACTTCAACATACGGCTCAGCAACTCGGAAACCTCGACCGAAGTCGTACCCACCAACACCGGACGTCCGGCATCCACCAACTTCACGATTTCTTCGATCACGGCATTGTATTTCTCACGCTTGGTTTTATAAACAAAATCATTGGCATCGATACGCACTGCGGGACGGTTGGTCGGGATCACCACCACATCGAGTTTGTAAATATCCCAAAACTCTCCGGCTTCCGTTTCCGCCGTACCGGTCATACCGGCCAGTTTATGATACATACGGAAATAATTCTGCAAAGTAATAGTCGCCCACGTTTGAGTAGCGGCTTCCACTTTTACATTTTCCTTGGCCTCGATAGCCTGGTGCAATCCGTCGGAATAACGGCGGCCTTCCATGATACGGCCGGTTTGCTCGTCCACAATCTTCACTTTATTGTCCAGCACCACATATTCGATGTCTTTTTCAAACAGAGTATAAGCTTTCAGCAACTGGTTCACCGTATGTACCCGCTCCGATTTCACCGCATAGCTTTGGATCAATTCATCCTTTTTCTCCAATCTTTCTTTCTCATCGGTCACCGTCTTTTCTATATCGGCGATTTCAGAGCCTATATCCGGTAAAATGAAAAACTTAGGATCTTCTCCGGCTGCCGTGATCGTATCGTGTCCTTTATCGGTCAGGTCTATGGAATTTTGCTTTTCATCGATCACAAAATACAGAGGATCGGTAATCTCCGGCATCCTCCGGTTGTTTTCCTGCATATATTCATTTTCGGTTTTCAGCAGGACCGCTTTATTCCCTTCTTCACTCAGGAATTTAATCAACGGTTTGTATTTAGGTAAACCTTTGTGTGCCCGGAGTAAAAGAATACCCCCCTCTTTTCTTTTCTTCGCATCGTCGCTCGCCAGCAACTCTTTGGCATCGTTAAAAATCTTAGCTACCAGTTCGCGCTGCATTTTCACCAAATGTTCCACACGGGGTTTATACTCGTCGAACATCTGGTCGTCGCCCTTCGGCACAGGTCCTGAAATAATCAAAGGCGTACGGGCATCGTCGATCAACACAGAATCGACCTCATCCACGATAGCGAAGTTATGCTTACGCTGCACCAGGTCTTCCGGGTTGTTCGCCATGTTATCCCTCAGGTAATCGAATCCGAACTCATTATTCGTTCCGAAAGTAATATCCGCCATATACGCTTTACGGCGCTGGGGCGAATTAGGCTGATGCCGGTCGATACAATCCACAGAAAGACCGTGGAACATATACAACGGCCCCATCCATTCAGAGTCACGTTTTGCCAAATAATCATTTACGGTCACCATGTGTACCCCCCGGCCCGAAAGGGCATTCAGGAATACCGGCAGGGTCGCTACCAAAGTTTTACCTTCTCCGGTCGCCATCTCGGCAATCTTTCCCTGGTGTAATACAGAACCACCGATCAGCTGCACATCGTAGTGCACCATATCCCAGGTTACTTCATTCCCTCCTGCGATCCAGGTGTTGAAATAAACGGCCTTATCTCCTTCGATCTCCACAAAATCGTGCTCTACCGCCAAATCACGGTCGAACTGATTGGCTGTCACTTCGATCTCCTCGTTCTCTTTGAAGCGGCGGGCAGTTTCTTTCATCACGGCAAAAGCCCGGGGTAAAAGTTCTGTCAAAATTTCCTCGACCTTTTTATCGATCTGTTCTTCCAACTTATCTATCCGGGCATAAATTTCCTCCCTTTCTTCAATAGAAGGCTTTTCCTCCTCCACTTTCCGTTTCAATGCGGCAATTTCTTCCTCTTCTTCCTGAATATATTCGTGCACCTGTTTCTTCATTTCTTCTGAAGCGGCACGCAATTCGTCATGGCTTATATTTTTAAGTTTTTCCCACTCACCGTTCACCTGCCCTACAATCGGGATCAGCATTTTCATATCTCTGTCGGATTTATTTCCGAACAGCTTCTTTAAAACATCGTTAAAACCCATTATATTTTTATTTATTTTCGACACATAAAGATATCCCTATCCTCATGATATACATTAAAAAATCAATATTCTCACAACAAACCATAGGCTTATCGTAAGCCGAACACACTTGATTTAAATAGAGAAGCCGGGAGCCCTGATGCGATGGGAAGTAAGACAGAGAATCCTTATTTTAGGACATTCCGCCCTGTCGAAAGTATCGTCTGAAACGACAGAAAAAATTTCTGAAAAATGAAAAAAATCGGGAGGTAATACGCAAGAAGCCTGCTGGCTGCGATCCTCTTCCAGATAAACGGAAACCACCTTTACGGTATGGGTAATTACCAGCCTGCACCTCTCTCCTGTCAAAGACTCAGCTCCAGTCTGCGCCTTCAAAGGAACAGCCACGGCACAACCTGCCATGACATATAATGCAGCTATTAAATACCTGTTCACTTCCATTGTCCGCAAAGATAACGTAAAAAACGAAAACTTAACGAAAAGTCTAAATATTTATATTTTTTCTCCATAAGCGAGATCACCCGCATCGCCTATCCCCGGATCGATATATGATTTTTCGGTCAAATGCTCGTCCACACTGGCCGCCCAGATCGTAATATTTTCCCCCTTCAGTACCTCGGAAGTATAAGCGATCCCCTGCCGGCTGGCAATCACAGAAGCGATATGGGTATGTACGGGAACACCTCCCTGTTTCAGCAATTCCCGGTAAGCCACCACCAGCGACGAGCCCGTCGCCAACATCGGATCGACCAACAGTAATTGTTTCCCTTCCAAAGAAGGCGTGTAAACGGAATCATAACGAATCACGAATCCGTGCTCTTCGTCATATACCCGGCGAGCCGACACAAAAGCACTCCCGGCAGCATCGAAATAATTTAAAAAACCCTGATGATACGGCAATCCCGCCCGCAAAACCGAAGCCACCACCACTTCCTCGGCAGGCAACATCACCTGCGCCGGATTGATAGGAGTTTGCACCGTTTGAGGCATATACCTAAAGGTTTTACTGATCTCATACGCCATAATTTCGCCCACCCGCTCCAGATTCCGGCGAAAACGCATCCTGTCGGAATGTATTTCCCGATCTCTCAGCTCCGCTAAAAAACGGTTACATACAGAATTACAGCCATCTATAATATTTACCATGTCCTATGTATTTTTTACGCGCTTGCAAAGAAAATAAAATCACGGCAAAACACGAAACAATACGATCCGAATTTAAGGACGACTTTAAAGTTAGTTGCGATAGTAAAACACAATAGACGCCTTTGCCAGCGTATGTTTCCAAAGGTGAAAGCCCACTAAAGCCGGAGGCGTATCCTTAGAAAGTTCCAAAGTATCGATATCTAAAGCATAAAGTGTAATCGTGTAATTATGCCAGCCGTGTCCATGAGGCGGATTCGGCCCTCCGTAACCATGTTTTCCGTAATCGTTGATGCTCTGTACCACCGATGCCGGAGCCAGCCGCCGGAAAGTATTTCCCGCATCGGCAGGCAATTCCGTTACATTGGCCGGGATATCGAACATCAGCCAATGCCAGAAACCTCCATCGACCGGAGCATCTTTGTCGAACATGGTGATGGCAAAACTCCGGGTATCCTGAGGTGAATTGATCCATGATAACTGGGGTGAAATATTACTTCCTCCACAATCCGGATGTACCTGGCGCAGAGTGGCGATGCCGCCGGTATCGTTGCTTCTCAAAGTAAATGTCTCTATTTTCATTGTTTTAACTTTATTGTCTTGTCAAAAAGATAAACGGAATAAAAGACAAAAAGTTCAGGATAAAAAAATAAAAACCGGAGATTGAAAAATCTCCGGCTATATTTTACTTTTCTGTATTATTTCACAGAAAAACCCTATATTTACACAATGATCGGACGTTCGACATTAAAATAAATCCAACTGTCTTTATGAAAATAACCCTCATCCGCAGCTTTCTGATTTTAGCAATCGCACTGATTGTTTCTTTTCTATTTTTACTTAACCCGGACGATCTGTCGCTCTCGGCCAATCTTCCGGTTTACATCGGACTGCTTAGTTCCATTCTGTTATTTATAAACATGTTCGTTGCAACCCGGCTCAACAAAAAGAAAAGAAAACCGCACAGAAAACAATGACGTTACAGCTTTGAAGAAAATTCTTTAATCCGCTGTTCGTCCGCTTTACGGCAAATCAGAAAAACATTATCCTGCTCGGCAACGATATATCCGTTCAATCCCTGTAACACCATTCTTTTATCACCGGAAACATGCACCACGCAATCCGTACTTTCCACCATCCGTACCTGTTTTCCCACAACGGCATTTGCATCCGGATCTTTCGGTAATTGTTCATAAAGCGATCCCCAGGTGCCCAAATCCGACCAGCCGAAACTGGCAGGAAAGACGTATATATTCCGGGCATGCTCCATAATGGCATAATCCACCGAAATCGACGGACAGTCCGGGAATTTACGGTTTATTTCAGTCTGCTCGGCATCGGTGTAAAAAACAGGATCGAGAGTGTCGAACAAAGCCGCCATTTCCGGTTGATTCTCCCGGAAAGCCCATTCGACCGTCTTCACATTCCAAAGAAATATCCCGGCATTCCAATAATACCCCCCCTCCTGAAGATATTTTTCTGCGGTCTGTAAATCCGGTTTTTCTTTAAAACCCTCCACGATTTTTATTTCATCCTCTCCCGTGACCTGTTCCTCCTTCACTTTGATATATCCATATCCGGTTTCAGGACGGGTAGGCAACATGCCTAAAGTTAAAATACGATTTTCTTTTTCGGTAAAAACCAACCCGCGACGAATGACACGCACAAACTCCGGAACATTCATAACAATATGGTCGGCGGCAGAAATAACCAAATTCGCTTCCGGGTCCTGTTTTTTGATTTTCCAGGCCACGTAAGCGACGCAAGGAGCCGTGTTACGCATACAAGGCTCTAAAAGAATATTGGATTCCGGTATTTGGGGCAATTGTTCCCGCACCAGATCGCGATAATGTTCAGAGGTAACCACCCAAACATTCCGCACATCACATACTTCACTGAAACGATCTACAGTAAGCTGTATCAACGTACGCCCCACCCCCAGCACATCGATAAATTGCTTGGGCTTTTCCGGGGTACTCATCGGCCAAAAACGGCTGCCAATGCCACCAGCCATTATTACAACATGATTATCCATACCTGTTATTCTCCAATTTTAAAAATA
>UQTM01000113.1 GCA_900544025.1 uncultured Odoribacter sp. | reverse complement strand
TATCTTTACTTACTAATTTTTTTAATAAAAAATGAATAAACTTGCAAGTAAAAATCACGCTCACATGAATACACGAACTATATTTTCATGGGCATTAATGCCCTTAGTCGGTATTGCCGGAAAATGTTTTGGAAACCCGGTAAATGAAAAACACCCCAACATCATTCTTTTTTTAGTGGACGATATGGGTTGGCAGGACACGTCCGAACCTTTCTGGGACAGCATTACCCCTTTGAACAAAATTTATCACACCCCAAACATGGAAAGACTGGCACGGCAAGGAGTGAAATTCACCAACGCCAACGCCTGCCCGGTCAGTTCTCCTTCCAGAGTGAGCTTAATGACGGGGGCAAACGTCGCCCAGCATCAGGTTTCGAATTGGACACTCAATAAAGACAAACCGACCGATTCCCCCAACAAATTACTATCCTTTCAGAAATGGAATTACAACGGCATCAGTCCGACACCCGGAGATAAAAACGCCTTTTATGCCAAATGCCTGCCGCAAATACTCTCTGAAAACGGTTACCTGACCTGCATTGTAGGGAAAGCCCATTTCGGAGCCTTGAACACATCCGCCGAAAACCCGCTGGCGATCGGTTTCGATCTTAACATAGCAGGGCATGCAGCCGGAGCCATGGGAAGTTACTTGGGAGAAGAAAACTACGGCAATAAAACCAAAGGCGGATATACTCCCCCCTGGGGCGTTCCTGACCTGGAAGCATACCACGGCACGGACATTTTCCTGACGGAAGCCTTGACCCGTGAGGCCTCCAAACTGATCGATACCGCCCTGGCCGGACAAAAACCTTTCTTTTTGTATATGAGCCACTATGCCGTGCATGCCCCGTTTGCCGCCGATAAACGCTATTACCAAAAGTACATCGACAAAGGCATGACACCGACCGAAGCTCGTTATGCGACCCTGCTCGAGGGTATGGACAAAAGCCTGGGAGACTTAATGGATCTGGTTGAAAAAAGAGGCATCGCCGACAACACCATAATCATTTTTATGTCCGACAACGGAGGTTATTCCGTAGGACGGGGCGGAGAAGCGGCACAACGCAATTATCCGCTACGGGGAGGCAAAGGAGCTTGCTATGAAGGTGGCATTCGCGAACCGATGATCGTTTACTGGCCGGGAATAACTCAGGCAAACACCGTGAACACCACCCCTGTCATCATTGAAGATTTTTATCCGTCGATACTGGAAATGGCAGGGATAAAAAAATACAAAACACCCCAACACATCGATGGAATAAGCTTTGTAAAAAACCTGAAAAAAGGAAAAGGTAACCCGGATCGTCCTCTGTATTTCCATTACCCTAACAACTGGGGAGAAAGGCTGGAAGATGTAGGCATACCGCAAAGTGCGATCAAAAAAGGTCGCTGGAAATTAGTACACAACTATGAAGACGGGAAAAATCAACTTTATGATTTGCAAACCGACATTTCCGAAAAGCATGATCTGGCAGGACAAGCTGAATATCAAAAAATTACCGTTACCCTGGCAAAAGAGTTGAGCGATTTTTTACGCAAAAACAACGCCAACTTGCCCGTTTGGAAATCTAACGGCAAGCCCTGTGCTTATCCGGACGGAAAAGAATAAAATCAGTGGGAAAATAAAACGACATAAGTGACATAAATCTTTTGGCGCACAGCAATATTGAAAAAACATTATCCCTACTTTATAATGTAAAAAAATATGCTATCTTTGCACACCGGAAAAGCAACAATATGCAACAAACATAGTGTTGCAAATCAATTTCTTGAAAAAATAATTTTAATAATCATAAACCACTCCTGACAACCTCGGGAGATTTAACAAAAATCTAATAAAAATATGAGTACCAAGTACGTTTACACATTCGGAGACGGAAAAGCAGAAGGCAAAGCAGACATGAAAAATCTGCTCGGCGGTAAAGGTGCTAACCTTGCCGAAATGAACCTGATCGGTTTACCTGTACCTGCAGGTTTTACCATTACCACTGAAGTTTGTACACTTTACAATCAGCAAGGTAAAGAAGCTGTTGTAAAATTAATCGAAGACCAGGTAAAAGCCGGAATCGCGCACATGGAAAAAATCATGAACGCAAAATTCGGTTCCAAAGGCGAAGCATTCCCGTTAATGGTTTCTGTGCGTTCAGGTGCAAGAGTATCTATGCCGGGTATGATGGATACTGTATTAAACCTGGGTATCAACGACGATGCAGTAAAATTGCTGGCTGAAAAATCAGGTAATGCCCGTTTTGCATGGGACTCATATCGTCGTTTCATCCAAATGTACGGCGACGTAGTAATGGGTGTTGCTGCCGGAAAAGGCGAACACAACCCGTTCGAAGTAGAGATCGATAAGCTGAAAGAAGCAAAAAATATTAAAAACGACACTGATTTCACAGTAGAAGACCTGCAAGTGTTGGTTGAAAACTACAAAAAAGTAGTTAAAACCAAAACGGGTAAAGATTTCCCGACTTGTCCGTGGGAACAGCTGTGGGGAGCCATCTGTGCAGTATTCGATTCATGGATGACCGAACGTGCAGTTCTGTACCGTCAGTTAAACCAAATCCCGGAAGAATGGGGAACGGCTGTAAACGTACAATCTATGGTTTACGGAAACATGGGCAACAACTCTGCTACCGGTGTTGCATTTAGCCGTGACGCTGCTACCGGAGAAGACATCTTCAACGGAGAATATTTGATCGACGCACAGGGTGAAGACGTTGTGGCAGGTATCCGTACCCCGCAGGAAATCACCATCGAAGGTTCACGCCGTTGGGCAAAACTGCAAGGCGTTTCTGAAGCAGACCGTGCAGCTAAATTTCCTTCACTGGAAGAATCTATGCCGGAAGCTTACGCAGCCCTGAACGCTGTACAGGAAAAATTGGAAGACCACTTCCGCGATATGCAGGATATGGAATTCACCATTCAGGACGGAAAACTGTGGATGTTACAAACCCGTAACGGAAAACGTACCGGTGCCGCTATGGTGAAAATGGCTGTAGATATGCTGAAACAAGGCATGATCGACGAAAAAACAGCCCTCTTACGTCAGGAACCGGCTAAATTGGACGAATTGCTCCACCCGGTATTCAACAAAGAAGCTCTGAAAAAAGCCCATACGATTACGAAAGGTTTGCCTGCATCTCCGGGTGCTGCTTGCGGACGCGTAGTATTCTTCGCCGACGAAGCAGAAGAATGGAAAAACAGAGGTGAAAAAGTAATTCTCGTTCGTTTGGAAACTTCTCCGGAAGACCTGCGCGGAATGAATGTATCCGAAGGTATTCTGACCGCCCGCGGAGGTATGACCTCTCACGCAGCCGTAGTTGCCCGCGGTATGGGTAAATGTTGTGTTTCCGGAGCCGGAGACATCGTTGTTGATTACGCAAAACGAAATTTCAATGTGAATGGCACCGTCGTAAACGAAGGTGACTGGATTTCATTGAACGGTTCTACCGGTGAAGTTTATATGGGTAAAGTGGCTACAGAAGACGCAACTTTGGATCAGGACTTCACAGCAATCATGAACTTAGCTGAAAAATATACACGTATGTACGTACGTACCAACGCCGACACCCCGAACGATGCCCGCAAAGCTCGTGACTTCGGAGCAAAAGGTGTTGGACTTTGCCGTACAGAACACATGTTCTTCGAAGGACACCGTATCGACGCCATGCGTGAAATGATCCTTTCTGATACAGTAGAAGGACGTCGCGAAGCTCTGAACAAGATCCTGCCGATGCAAAGAGGCGACTTCGAAGGAATCCTCGAAGCAATGAACGGTTTAGGTGTTACCATCCGTCTGCTCGACCCACCTTTGCATGAATTCACTCCGAACGAACCTGCTTCACAGCAATACATGGCTCAAAAATTAGGAATGCCGGTAGAACGTATCAAAGAAAAAGTAGATGCTCTGCACGAATTTAACCCGATGTTGGGACACCGTGGTTGTCGTTTGGGTGTTACCTATCCGGAAATCACCGAAATGCAAGCCCGTGCTATCATCGAAGCTGCCTGCAACTTGAAACTGCGTGGTTTGGACCCTCGTCCGGAAATCATGGTTCCATTGGTAGGCACTGTAAAAGAGCTGAAACAACAGGCTGAAATCATTCGTCGCGTTGCCGCTCAGGTATTCGAAGAAAAAGGCGTGAAAGTAGATTTCAAAGTAGGTACGATGATCGAAATTCCTCGTGCTGCTATCACCGCTGACCAGATCGCAGAAATCGCAGAATTCTTCTCATTCGGAACAAACGACCTGACACAGATGACCTTCGGTTACTCTCGTGACGATGCTGGTAAATTCTTACCGGAATACATCAAAAAAGGCATCCTGAAAACCGATCCGTTCGCAGTATTGGATCAGGAAGGTGTTGGACGTCTGGTTGAAATGGGTGCTCGTCTGGGACGTCACACCAATCCGAACCTGAAAGTAGGTATCTGTGGAGAACACGGAGGAGAACCTTCATCAGTAATCTTCTGTGACTCTGTAAACATGGACTACGTAAGCTGCTCACCTTTCCGTGTGCCCATCGCCCGCGTAGCTGCTGCTCAGGCTGCTATCATGCATGCCGGTAAGTAATAAAAGATTAAGATAAAATATCTATAATCGCTATCAAAGGACTTCTCAGAAATGGGAAGTCCTTTTTTATTACTCGGCATATTATTACAAACAATACACGATCATAACAGCTACAAGATAAATTCAAATTGAATGACAGGTATAATGCAAAATTCAATATATTCACAAGATTGGAAAAATATCCCCCACTCTTTACAAAAAAACAATTCTACACAAATGTTTTCATGCCTAAAGAATCTTCCTGCTACCCGGCTAAAAAGTTTATTTTTCTAAGGCCGACGCACAAAGAGAATTTAGCCGATACCTTCAGAATTTATCATTTGCAGACAACCTTTTTCCCTTTTACTTTCCTATCTTTGCAAGAAACTAAAAATATGTGAGCTATGCAGGAGTGTATCGAACACCCGGAAAATAATCCAGAATATGAAGGATTAAAGGTAAATAAAGGTATTGATCAGCCCAATCCGATGAATCCCAATCTGGCAGACAGATTAAAGAAAATCCAAAAACGGACGCTGACCACAGATGACTATGTGGAAGGAATCCTGAAAGGCAATATAAATATTTTAAGCCAAGCCATCACATTGGTAGAAAGTGCCAAACCGGAGCATCAGGCAATAGCCCAGGAAGTAATTAACCGTTGTTTACCGTCATCCGGTAATTCTGTAAGAATCGGGATAACAGGAGTACCCGGAGCAGGGAAAAGTACTTTCATTGAAAGTTTTGGGAAATATCTAACCGGACAGGGACATAAAATAGCCGTATTAGCCATAGATCCCAGCAGTGAACGATCTAAAGGTAGTATATTAGGAGATAAAACCCGAATGGAAGAACTGGCATGTGATCCTAAAGCCTATATTCGCCCTTCCCCTTCGGCCGGTTCTTTAGGAGGCGTTGCCCGTAAAACACGCGAAGCGATGATCCTATGCGAAACTGCAGGATTTGATATTATTTTAATAGAAACAGTAGGTGTAGGACAAAGTGAAACAGCCGTACACTCTATGGTAGATTTTTTCCTATTGGTACAAATCGCCGGAGCAGGTGATGAACTGCAAGGTATTAAGCGGGGAATTATGGAAATGGCGGATAGTATCATCATCAACAAGGCAGACGGTAACAATATACAGCGGGCAGAATTAGCAAAAGCACAATTACAAACCGCCCTCCATTTCTTTCCACCTCATGAATCGGGTGTAAATCCCAAAGTAATGACCTGTTCTGCTTATGAACGAACAGGAATCAACGAAATTTGGGATAATATTTTACATTATTGCAGTGAAACCCAGCAAAACGGCTATTTCGAACTACGCCGTAGTGAACAATCGAAATATTGGATGTATGAAACAATCAACGAACAACTACGGAATCGCTTCTATCAACAGCAACGCGCCAAATTAAAGCTTGCAGAAGAAAAAGTAATGAAAAACCAGTTAAGTTCTTTTGCCGCCGCCTTCGAATTATTGGATGATTACTTCGGAAAAGAAAAATAAATTTGAGTATTCGATTTACCAAAGTATAAAAAGCTTTGATAAATCGAATATTTACAATTTCCTTAGTAATTACCCAATCACTCTTCTCTTCCCCCTCTCGATTCATGCCTCCAGCCCTTTCAGAAACCACTTATTAATGGCAAAATTATAAAGTTTAGTCACATGCTAAATTTTCTATCCTCCTTTAAAACAATAATGAATACTTTCTGATGTACTTAATAAGGTATTCCTAATTCTCCCCTTCCGCAGAGATAGAAAATAAAAACAGATACAAAATAAAAGTATTTTAAACTCTCAATCCAAATAAATCGAAAGAACAGAAACAAAGTTCCTCGAACAACTTTCCTCAAAAGAAATAAATAAACCATCTAATTAAACTCATTATTTCAGATATTTTCTTTCCACTCATAAGCAAACAATAGCAAGGTAAGTAAAATAAGTACTCCTATGCTTTATAAAAATCTCTACCTGCAAAATTTCACATAGCCTTTAAGATTTTTTGTTATACTGTATTGGCAATGGCTTAGGGCTTCAACCGGATTTATACAACAGACAAGTAAGAAAAAGAAAAAGGCAGCAAAAAGACGGCAAAGAAAAAGCGACAAGCTAAAACAGAAACAAATAAAGAAGCAGAAGCTTATAATTTAATATCAAAGCAGAACAAGTTTAAAAGCAAGTAAACAAACTGTATCCAGCAAACACAGGCACAGAAAAAGAAAGATCAGGCAAGCAGACAGCAAAGAACCACAACAAGGCTGAAAAGGAACAAAAAGATAAAAGGACAAAAAAATGGAATAACGAAGAAACAGAGCAACGGAGAGAGCAAAGAGCAAAGAATGCAGCAGAAAACAGAGAAAAGAAAGAAAAGAAAGAAAAAAGCCAAAGCAACACATCACAAAAAAGAAAACACTACACG
>UQTM01000112.1 GCA_900544025.1 uncultured Odoribacter sp. | reverse complement strand
ACTGCGGGGATAACCGATATAAGGGAGGCATTGGGATACGACGCTGATTAAAAAGTCCTTATCATTGCCGATGTTCATATTTCCCTTTGCGTGAGCGATAAGCTGCGGCTCACATCCGCCCTGCGCCGCAAGGAAACAAAGCTCGGGGCAGGGACGTTTTTTATAATATTCCGGAGTCCGTTTTTCCGGCTGTGTATCCGTATTCCGGTGTGAAGGCAGTCCGAGCAGTTCAGCACAGACCAGAGAACCGTTACGACGGGCAAATTCGTCCGCTAACTGCTGCACCAGCTTGTAATTCGCCTCCTTGCCCGTCCGGTCGGCTCCGTCCGTACTCCCTTTATGCAAACCCGCCAGTAAAAACATTCCGCAAGCCGCGCCGCAGGTCATCCGCATCCGTCCGATACCTCCGCCGAAAGAGGCCGACATCCGCAACGCCTGTTCTTCTGTGTAGCCGTACATATCGGCAAAGGCAGCACACACCGACTGCGAACAATTAAATCCTTCTTTGAATAACTCTACCGCCCGTTTGATCCGATCTTCCATAATCTATAAATTTTATCCCGGAAAAACGTAAATTTTCCGGGATAAAATTAGACAAAATCGGAATAATCCGGGACAGTCCCGATAAAGATTAATTCAAAATAATATTCCCTTCCGGGTCCACATTCACGGTCATATCCAGGCTTCCGGTTTTTCCCAGTAGGAAATGATAACGGTCTCCACCGGCATATTGCTGGTACTGTATCTGTTTCACCGAATAATCTGCGTAGGCAGGCCATGAAAGCACCTCCAATACCACCTGGGGCACATCTGCTTCAGCTACAAACCACACGGTGTGCGTCCAGCCGAAACTCCGGTCGAAATAAATGGTTTTCACCTGATCGGCATCCAAAACAGTAGCCTCGAAAGTCAAATCCATTATTTTTTCAACTTCCAGCGTCACGGCTTTGGGATATTTTTCTCCAATCCAGCTACGAATCTGCGCCGGGATCCCGCTTCCGTTGTAATCTTCCGACACATCTTTAATTCCATTGCCACTGGCATCCACCCACACCGTAACTTCGTTTCCTCCATTTTTCAATTCCACTCCATACCATACCGGGGTATTTAGGTTTTTTACAACGTCCACCGAACGGTCGGGAGTCCACGAGGCAGAAGGATAATCGATGCTTCCTTCGATAGAAGTTTTCACCGGCTGGGGAATATCGTTATAATTCACTTCATATTCTTCCCTGAGCCAGACTCCCGTTTTCCCGAACCAGGCATCATAATCTACACTTCCTAAATCGAAATCGGCTTCCCAATAATCCCCTTTCGCTTCCCATTCGACATTTAAAGCCCCGGCATATTTTGCGGAAAATGCAGATAGCACCGCCTGCTCCGGTTGATTTCCTCCGTTATTCGAATCATCGTCATCATTATTGTCACTACAGGCAGGCAACATCCATAAAACCATGCCTAAAAAAGCGATTAAGGTCATTTTCAATTTCATATCATTGTATATTATAAGTTTTTGTCATAATAAACGAAAGCCGAGATCATAAAGTTATCCCGTTTCGCACTCGTTTTCACAAATAAATTTTCTGCTTTTTGGAAAAACATATTTGTTTTTTTAGAAAAACCACTTACTTTTGCCTTTGGACAAAAGAATCTTTATTCTCATAAAAAATGAAAACCGTAGGATCGACATATTATTCCCTGCCAAACATCACCTCTGGTGACGGTTTTCGTTATTCCAATCCATTAGTCATGCGAATGTGCCGCTAAGGCACCACTTTTCTATTTTTACCGGATACGTTCCGGTAATTGTCCGGACGATTATGCCCGGCGATCAATCCATTTAAATCACAAGAAAACGGTCTCCTGTAATTTTCAGTATAACCATCGTTTTCCTCATTTTTCAAACAACCTTTACAAAAAATAAAACTTATGTCAGAGAAAAAATTACACTTCGAAACCTTACAGGTACATGCAGGCCAGACTCCGGATCACGACACCCTTTCCCGGGCTGTACCCATTTACCAAACCACTTCATACGTATTCAAAAATTCAGAGCATGGAGCGAACCTGTTTGCCTTAAAAGAGTTCGGCAACATTTACACCCGGCTGATGAATCCCACGACGGATGTCTTCGAGCAAAGAGTGGCGGCCTTAGAAGGCGGAATCGCCGCATTGGCCGTTTCATCGGGGCATGCGGCACAATTAATCGCGCTGACCACCCTGCTGCGGGAAGGCGACGAATTCATTTCATCGCCCTTTCTGTATGGCGGTACGTTCAACCAATTCAAGGTTAGCTTAAAAGGATTCGGCATCACCTGCCATTTTGCCAAAAGCGACAAAGCCAACGACATCCGGGCAGCCGTCAATGAAAAGACACGCCTGATTTATCTGGAAACGATCGGCAATCCCAGTTTTTCCATCCCGGATTTTAAAGAAATCAGCGACATTGCCAAAGAATATAACATTCCGGTTGTCGTAGATAACACCTTCGGTGCCTGCGGTTATTTGTGCCGTCCGGCGGAACACGGAGCAAGCGTCATCGTCGAATCGGCCACCAAATGGATCGGCGGGCACGGTACGTCCATGGGCGGTGTTATCGTCGATACAGGCAACTACGATTGGGGAAACGGTAAATTTCCTCAATTCACCGAGCCTTCCGAAGGTTACCACGGATTGAAATTTTCGGAAACTTTCGGACAACTGGCCTACATTCTAAAGTGCCGGGTAGAAGGATTACGGGATTTAGGCCCGTGTATATCTCCCTTTAACTCTTTCCAACTGATACAAGGCCTGGAAACCCTTTCGCTACGGGTACAAAGGGAAGCGGACAACACATTGGCACTGGCACGTTATCTGGCATCACATCCCAAAGTGGAACAGGTATTCTATCCGGGGCTGGAAAGCGACCCGCAACACGCCAATGCCCGGAAATACCTGCACAACGGTTTCGGTTGTGTGCTTTCTGTCGTATTAAAAGGCAATAAAGAACAAACCGCCCGTTTTGTAGAGAGTTTAAAATTAGTTTCACATCTGGCGAATGTGGGAGACGCCAAAACTCTGATTATTCAACCGGCAGCCACCACACACCAGCAGCTAACGGAAGAAGAGCAACTGGCAGCAGGGGTTTTACCCACACTGCTCCGGGTTTCTTTGGGCATCGAACACATCGACGATATTATTGAAGACTTCGAGCAAGCCTTTAAAAATTGTTGATTTATACACTGATCCTCAGCCGGAAATAAATTTCTTTATGAAGAAGTTTCATTTCCGGCGATCTATCGAAAACCTAAAAATTAAAATAGTGAAGTTTTATCATTACCAGCACGAATTTACTCTCGAGAACGGAGATACGCTACCGGAATTAACGATCGCCTACCACACTTTCGGCACCTTGTCTCCCCAAAAAGACAATGTGATCTGGGTATGCCACGCTCTTACAGCCAATTCCGATGTCGCAGACTGGTGGCCTCATACCGTCGAGCCGGGCAAATTCCTCGATCCGGAACGATATTTTATCGTCTGCGCCAATATTTTAGGCTCACACTACGGCACAACAGGCCCCCTAACCCCGAATCCCCTCACCGCCCGTCCCTGGTACGGCACATTTCCGGAAATTACAGTCCGCGACATGGTGGCCTGCCATCGCTTATTAGCGGAACATTTGGGCATCCGGCAGGTCAAAATGCTAATAGGCAGTTCCATCGGAGGATTCCAATGTCTGGAATGGTCGGTGATACATCCCGGTTTTGCCGAAAATTTAATCCTGATCGCGACCTCCGCCCGCTCAAAGCCCTGGGCTATCGCCTTCAACGAATCGCAGCGCATGGCTCTGGAAAACGATCCCACTTTCGGGGAGGCGGACGAAAATGCCGGAGGGGCAGGACTGGCAACGGCACGTTCGATCGCATTGTTGAGCTACCGGGGACAAACCGCCTACGACCGCACCCAGGACGATCCGGAAGCGGGAACCAAAACTTCAAAATACAAAGCCTCCAGCTACCAAAGATATCAGGGTGAAAAATTAAGGAGGCGGTTCAACGCATACTCTTATTATCGTTTCACCCAGGCGATCGACTCACACAACATCGGACGCGGACGGGATTCCATAGAGAAAGTATTGGCGGGAATCCGCAGCCGTTGCTGTATTGTGGCTATCAGTTCCGATATTTTATTCCCGCCCTCCGAACACGACATCTTACGGGAAAACATTCCGGGAGCAGAATATCATTTAATCGATTCGGATTTCGGGCATGACGGCTTCCTGATCGAACATGAAAAATTAAATCGTATCATTTTGAATTTTTTAAACCATGAGTAAAATTAAAATAGGATTATTCGGCTTCGGTGTCGTAGGAGAAGGGCTTTGCCAGGTACTCGAAAAAGTCGGCACGACCAATGCCGAAATAAAAAAAATATGTGTCCGGAACATTCACAAAGAAAGATCGCTTCCGGCATCCTGCTTTACAGACCGGGCAGACGACATTTTCTCCGATCCGGAAATCAACCTGATCGTGGAACTGATCGACGACGCAGAAGCTTCATATCACATTGTAACCCAAGCGCTCCGGCAGCACATCGCTGTCGTAACCGGAAATAAAAAAATGCTGGCTTATCACCTGGAAGAATTGATCGCGTTGCAAAAAGAAACAGGTACGGCCTTACTTTACGACGCATCTGCCTGCGGGAGCATTCCGGTAATCCGGAACCTGGAAGAATACTACGACAACGAATTACTGATCTCGGTAAAAGGCATATTGAACGGCTCGTCCAATTTCATCCTGTCGAAAATATTCAACGAAAACATGCAATACGAGGAGGCATTGAAAAAAGCCCAGGAACTGGGTTTTGCGGAAAGTAACCCCCAATTCGATGTTGACGGATTCGACTCCCTGTTCAAGCTGGTGATTATCGCCGTACATGCTGTGGGCACTTACGTTCATCCCGACCGGTTATTGAACTACGGGATCACGAATCTGAATGCCTACGATATTCAGCTCGCCAGGGAGAAAGGCGTACGGATCAAATTAGTGGCTCAGGTAGAAAAACTTCCGGACAATAAATTCACGATGTTTGTCCTGCCCCAGTTCATTACAAAAGATAAATACATTTACAGCGTGGAAGATGAATTTAACGGCGTAGTGATCAAGGGAGAATGTTACGGAAAACAATTCATGTTCGGGCGGGGAGCCGGCGGACATCCGACGGGAGCTTCCGTATTGAGCGACATCACAGCCCGACTGCACAATTACAAATACGAATATAAAAAACGGCAGAGAACGGAATTGCCCACTTATACGGACGATTGCATCATCCGGCTCTATCTCCGGTATGAAGACGATAACGATTTATTCCTGTTTCGTTTTCAAGATATTACCGAACGCTACTGGAGTAAGAAATTTAAGTTCGTCATCGGGCACATCCGTTTAGCCGACTTAGTCTCTATCAAAGAAACCATTAGGGATAAAAATATTTTTATCGCCGCCGCCCCCGAATAAGGGGGGGGCGGTTCCCTATTCTTTCTGGCATCCGTTGCAATAATACACCGTACCGCCCAAATAGCTTTCTTTCAGAATCACCCCTCCGCAACGGGAACAGGTGCGTCCTAAGGTATTTTTAGAAACCTGGGTAATATACCCGCCTTTTTTTCCGAACAGGTCTTTCTCCGTGTTCCTTCCTCCCTGCTTCACCATTTCGGCAAGCACGGTTTTCAAGCTCCGGAACAATACGTGTTTTTCGGCTTCCGTCAAAGTCGATACCTTACGCCGGGGATGCAACGCAGCCTCATAAAGAATATCCTGCAACACACCGTTACCCAGTCCCGGAATGGATTGTTCCGTTGCCAGCATCGCTTTCACGCTTTTCTTTTGCATTTCCTCCCGCTGAATCATGTTCATGAAATAATCTTCATTAAACCTTTCATCCAAAGCATTATATATTTCTTTGGCCACCCGATAATACGAATGATCCAATTCTCCCGCCCGGAAAGCCCACAGCATGCCGTACATCTGAACTGAAGCAACGATACAACTGTGATCGTCGAACCCGATCAATAACTGATGTTTAGGGGGTAACTTCCCTTCAGGTTCTATGTATCTCAGATTCACCCCGTCGGACATCACCAGACGGATACCTTCCGCAAATATTTCAACCTGTCCACCGTTAGGCTCCGCACGGTCTATCCGTTTACCCACCAGCAAATCGGAATAACCTTCCGCGTCGTGATGAAAAAAAGCAAATTTATGCGGGGAATAATTGGCGATCACGTCGGTAATCACTTTACCTTTCAAGGTAGAGGTAATTTGCCGGGAAAGAACGATTGCTTCAGGTAATTCAATCATATTATTTTATTATTAGTATTTTACAACACTCTATTGGAATACATTTCCTCAAAATTAGAAAATTTTCCTTCCAGCTTCCGGGCTTCCTCTCCTTCCGGATTCAGTTCGATCGCTTTTTTCATATCTTCGAAAGATCCCTTTTGATCTCCCAGCATCAGGCGGGCACGCCCGCGTTCGCTATAAGCCCTGGCAAAATCGGGTTTCAATTCGATCGCTTCATCCAAAAGCTCGATTGCATTCTCCGGTTGTTCCCTGGTCATAAAAAGTTTCCCCAAACGCAAATAAACCTCTTCATTAAATGGATTAAGTTCCTTCACATAAGAATAATCATTCTCAGCCAATTCTGAATTTCCTAAAGCTTCATGCAACTGTCCCCGGCATAAATACGCATTTTCTTCTTCCGGCACCCAGGCAATCACCTTTTCCACGTCTGCCAACCCCTCTTTATAATCTTTCGCTCGATATAAAACCTCGGCACGCAATAAATGAGCGGCAACAAAATCCTCCTTTAAAGCGATGGCCTGCGAAAGGCTGACCGCCGCACTCAGCCCGTCGCCCGATGTATGCTGAATTTTTCCCAATAAATAATGAGCCTGGGGATCGTCCGAACGGATAGCAATCGCCTGTTCACAATCTGCAACGGCTTCCGGATACCGTTCCGCCAGAAAATAAAGATGAGCCCGCAGCAAAAGTGTCTCACTGTTATCCGGGGCAAGCGCCATAAGCCGGTCGGCCGCCCCGATCGCCTCGTCCAACTGCTCCGTGTTCGTATAAACTTTAATCAGATACTCCAGCGTTTCAGTCTCCTCCCGTATTTTCAGCGCTTCCTGAAAACAACGAACGGCATATGCTGTTTTCCCCATTTGCAAGGCCCGTATCCCGTC
>UQTM01000111.1 GCA_900544025.1 uncultured Odoribacter sp. | reverse complement strand
TGATATGGCAGCTAGTTTGGTCTGGAGAGGTGGAGAAGATGTTTATTATGGAGGAAAACGAGATGTTGCTATCCTTTACGAATATTGGCTTTTTTTTCAAATGCTCGATCTTATTGAGGAAGTATTTGGCGTTAAGCCTCATTCAATAGATAATCTTATTGAACCTCAAACAGATAATACTCTAGAATTGACACTTAAACGTGGTGTTTTAAAAATGGTGAATGGTGTATTTGAAATTTACCATCGCAAATTTCATCTTGAGTTTTGCTATAATCGTACTTTTCGTCGTGCTGATGCTTATCCGGCAGCTGGTAGTTGGACAGGAGATATGCGTCCTGATTATACATTATCTATTTGGCCAGAAAGTCTTACACAAGATCAGGCAGAAAGGCAAGAAATGATTGTACATTTGCATTTTGATGCTAAGTATAAGATTGAAAACTTTAGTACTTTATTAGCTGATCGCAATCTAAATGATGAAAAAGAAGAGGAGGCTAAAGGTTGTTTTAAACGTGCCGACCTATTGAAGATGCATGCTTATAAAGATGCTATACGTAGAACTGCTGGAGCCTATATTCTTTATCCGGGTAGGATTGATGATGTGTTTTCAAGTTTTCATGAGATTTTACCAGGGATAGGGGCTTTTAGTATATCACCTTCCAATCAGAACAAAGTCGGTCTTAAGCAGTTCCTTCAAGATGTGGTGAGGCATTTAGCGAATCGCACATCACAACGCTCTCTTTTTTCTTATTATGCTTTTCGAACGTTTAGAGAAAAGCCTGGACCTGAAATAAATGAGAAACTCCCGATAGATGAGTGTTGTGAATTTCCAAAAATGATACATGTCTTGATCGGTTTTTATAGAGATCAACAACATTTAGATTGGATTCTCAAAAATAGATTATATAATGTTCGTACAGATCATGTTAGAGGATCTTTAAAATTGTCTCCTGAAACTATTGCGGCTAAGTATTTGCTTTTACATACTTCAAAGATGTCTATTACTAATCTTATTTACTGTTTAGACGCTGGTGGTCCACGTGTTGTTTCAGATAAACATTTAATTAAGTTAGGTTATCCGTCTAAACTCACCTGTCCTTATTATATTGGATACACGCTTCAGTCTAGTAAATCGGTAAATGAGGAGTTTGGATTGACTCAATGGGATATTCGTAAACTTTCAAATTATCAATCAGGTTTTAAGGCTGCTTATCCTTTTACGGTAACGTTAGAAGAGCTGATGGGCTGTAAGTGTGACAAGTAGTAAGTGATTAGACTTATTCTTCTGCACATTTTTTTATACTTAATTTTTTATTTCCTTTTTTCGTAGCTAATAAAATTGTATTTTTGTTGTTTGGAATATAACAAATAGATGAGTGTTTGTTTATTTTATAACAAGGCTTAATAAGTAAATTTATTCGCTATGTGGGGATTGCAGTTTAGTTTTAAGGAGACCCTGGGGGCTTTTATGGTTTTGTTTGCCGTGATCGATATTTTGGGGGCGATTCCGATTATTATAGGACTCCGGGAGAAGGGGCAGAAGGTGGAGGCCGGTAAGACGGCTGTTATTTCTTTTGTTATTTTGGTCGCTTTCTTGTTTGTGGGGAAGGCGTTGCTTTCACTTTTCAATGTGGATATATCGTCGTTTGCGGTGGCCGGTTCGTTGGTGTTGCTGGCGTTGGCGGTGGAGATGATTTTCGGGATCGAGATTTTTAAAAATGACGGGCCTTGTAAATCGGCTACGATCGTGCCTTTGGTTTTTCCTTTGATTGCGGGGGCGGCTTCGTTTACTACCTTGTTGTCTTTGCGGGCGGAGTATAATATCTTGAATATTATTGTTGCTGTGGGATTGAATATGGCGGTGGTATATGTGGTGCTGCGTTATGTAAATGTGGTGGAACGGATATTCGGCAAGACGGGGATTTATGTGATGCGTAAGTTCTTCGGCATTATTTTGCTGGCTATTGCGGTGCGTTTGTTTATGACGAATATTTCTTCCATCCTGTAAGGGTGGCATTTATGATATCGAGGGCTGTCCGGGTTTCGGGCAGCTTTTTTTGTTATTCGGGGGGAAGGGAGCTTGAGAGGTCAGGAAAATATACCACCTAATTTGTCGGTGTCATGGAGGTAGAGCAGCGTCCAGACAAGGAAACGGAGAAAGCGTCCGATAAGCATGTAGAGGGCGGAGAGTTTGGGTGAGATTTTGTAGAAGCCCAGGGCTATGGCGAAAAGGTCACCGATAAGCGGTAACCAGGTAAAAAAAGCCAATAGGGGACCGTAGCGGTCGATTTTCGATTTTTGGCGGGCGAGTTGTTCTTCTTTGACTTTGAACCATCGTTCAAGCCATTCCCATTTTCCAAGCCAGCCAATCCAGTAGGAGGTGAGCCCGCCGAGCCAGTTACCTATGGTGGCTATTCCCAGACACCACCAGATATTGCCACCTAAAGCGAGAATACCGATGAGCAGGATGTCGGCACTCATAGGAATAACGGTAGATGCAAGGAAAGAACCGATAAAAAGTCCCCAATAGCCTAAGTCGATCAATGATTCCATGTGTGTTGTGTGTAATTGGCTGTGTAAAAGTAGGGATGTTCGGCATGAGAACAAAATTTGCAGGAAGAATTTATGGGAAAATCATCTTTGACGGTGATTTTACGATTAGGAGGTGTCGTCTTAGGAGGACGGTCGGTGGTTTTATATTTTATGGGTGTCAGTCTGTCGTTTTACGAAAAATAGGTTGAATGTTGCTGCTATTTTCCGGTTGTTTTTCAGATTGGCATGCCAGTTGCAGGGAGAGGTCGGGGGGGATATTGGCCGATGGGGTGGGTAAAATGTGGAGGATATATGTAACAGAGATGTGAATCCGAGCGTTAAAAAGGAAAATAAAAGGACATTATGAAGAGATTACGTTTTGCGTTGGGTTTAGTCTTGATTGTAGAATTATTAATGGGGCAGACGATGAAAAAAGAATTGACGGAAGAGGAAAAACGGGTGATCCTGAATAAGGGAACGGAAAGGCCGTTTACCGGAAAATATTATAATTTCGAGGGGAAGGGGATTTATGTATGTAAGCAATGCGGAGTTCCGCTTTTCCGTTCGGACGATAAGTTCGATGCGGGTTGCGGGTGGCCGAGTTTCGATGCGGAAATTCCCGGAGCCGTGAAACGTTTGCCGGATGCAGACGGCAGGCGGACAGAGATCGTTTGTGCCAATTGCGGGGGGCATTTAGGGCATGTATTTATGGGAGAAGGGCTGACGGCCAAGAATACCCGGCATTGCGTAAATTCTATTTCGATGGATTTTGTCCCCGACGGAAAAGGAAAGGCGAAAGCAGAGACCGGGGAGAAGAAAGAGCGGACGGAAACGGCTATTTTTGCCGGGGGATGTTTTTGGGGCGTGGAATATTTGATGGAAAAGCAACCGGGCGTGTTGTCGGTGGTTTCGGGTTATATCGGAGGGAAAGTGTCTCATCCCACGTATGAGCAGGTTTGCAGCAAGGCGACCGGGCATGCAGAGGCCGTGCGGATTGTGTTCGATTCTTCGAAGGTGAGTTATGAGACTTTAGCGAAGCTGTTTTTTGAAATCCACGATCCCACGCAGCTCAATCGCCAGGGACCGGATGTAGGGGATCAGTACCGTTCGGAAGTGTTTTATACTACACCGGAGCAAAAAGTGATTGCAGAGAAATTGATCGCCCAGTTGAAAGAAAAGGGTTTTCCCGTGGTGACTAAAGTTACGCCCGCTACCACATTCTGGCCGGCGGAGATTTATCATCAGGACTATTATAGCCGGAAGGGTTCCACTCCTTATTGTCATCGTTATACAAAGCGTTTTTGAAACCGGGGAAGGAATTTTGCGTAGAATTGTTTTGTTTTATGGTATATTTTGACCGGCAGGCTTTCTCTTTTTGAGGAAGCCTGTTTGGTTTGTATCCGGAATTTAGTTTGATTTTGACGGATTTGTCTAAATTTGTCCGGATAAATGTATTCCGATGAATAAGATTTTGATTATAGACGATGAGAAGCAGTTACGTGGCTTGTTGTCCCGGATTATCGGTCTGGAAGGATACGAGGTGTTTCAGGCAGATAGCTGTAAGGCCGGCTTGAAGATGCTGGATCAGGTGAATCCCGATGTGGTGTTGTGCGATGTGCGTTTGCCGGATGGGAGCGGGGTGGAACTGGTGAAGGAGCTGAAGCGGCTGAAACCTTTGACGGAGGTTATCCTGCTGACGGCTTACGGGAATATTCCCGACGGAGTACAGGCCATAAAGAATGGGGCGTTCGATTATATTACGAAAGGGGACGATAATAATAAGATTATTCCTTTGTTGAGCCGTGCGGTGGAAAAGGTGGAGGTTACGCGGCGTTTGGAGCGTTTGGAAAAGCAGGTGGGGCAGAAGTATTCGTTCGATATGATTTTGGGAAAGTCGCGGCCGATCCGGGAGGCGGTAGAGCTGGCACGGAAGGTGGCCGGGACGGAAGTTCCGGTGTTGCTGACCGGCGAGACGGGTACGGGGAAGGAGGTTTTCGCCCAGGCGATCCATCAGAATGGCGTGAGAGGACAGAAGGCTTTTGTTGCGGTGAATTGTTCCGCATTTAGCAAGGAGTTGCTGGAGAGCGAGATGTTCGGACACCGGGCAGGTGCTTTTACCGGGGCGATGAAAGAGAAGAAAGGGTTGTTCGAGGAGGCGGACAAGGGGACTATCTTTTTAGACGAGATCGGGGAGATGGCTTTCGATCTGCAGGCGAAGCTGTTGCGTATATTGGAAACCGGGGAGTTTATCAAGGTCGGGGATACCAAGCCGACGGCGGTCAATGTGCGGGTGATTGCCGCTACGAACCGGGATTTGCAGAAGGAGATCGCCGAGGGGCGTTTCCGGGAGGATTTGTTTTATCGTTTGTCGGTGTTCCAGATTCATTTACCGCCGTTGCGGGAGCGTGCGGAAGATGTCGAGTTGTAT
This sequence comes from uncultured Odoribacter sp., assembly GCA_900544025.1. Taxonomy (GTDB): domain Bacteria; phylum Bacteroidota; class Bacteroidia; order Bacteroidales; family Marinifilaceae; genus Odoribacter. The sequence goes on along the minus strand of UQTM01000111.1, from coordinate 2,758 downwards.
GCCCGTTCTTTTGTGAAGCAATTCGAGCCTGTTGTGGGGAAAAGTATCACGGAGTTGGAGCCGGGGTATATCGAGGCCTTGAAACGGCATACGTGGAAAGGGAATGTGAGGGAGTTACGGAATGTGGTGGAGCGGAGTATGATTATTTCGGAAGGGGGAAGGCTGACGGTGGCGGACTTACCTTTCGATATGCAGCAGTTATCCGGGACGGAAGCCGGAAGCGGCGGTTTTTCGGATTTCGATCTGGCGAATGTGGAGCGGTTGCATATTCAGAAGGTGTTGCAATATACGAAAGGGAATAAAACGGAGGCCGCCCGTTTGTTACATATCGGGCTGACGACGCTTTACCGGAAGATCGAGGAGTATAAGTTATGATTTCATTTATTGCCCAAGCATTTCGTCCAGTATGGAATAGAATTTCGGATCTTCTCCTATGGTGACATTTTTAATAATTCCCTGCGGATCGATGATTATTTTGGTGGGATAGCCTTCGACGGCATACCTGACGGGTATATTTTTCGTTTTGTCGTCGATCAGTTGCAACCACGGTAGTTTATGTCCGACAATGGCGTTTTTCCATTGGGTTTCGGTGTCCCTGCAGGCTATTCCGACGATTTCCATTTTACTTTTGTGTTTTTCGTAGGCTTTTTTCATGTCGGGAATCCCTTTGATACACCATCCGCACCACGAGCCCCAAAAGTCGAGTACAACCCATTTTCCTTTTAAACCGGATAGGCTGTGCAGGTTTCCGTTCGTATCGGCAAGTTCAAATTCGGGAGCTGGGTTGCCTGCTTTTATGCGTTCTTTTGCCTGTTGCACCGCCATGTATTCTTTAGCTCTCCGGATAGAGGTGTTTATTTTGTTTTTAAATATTCCGTTCCGCACACTGTCGGCGAGAATCGGTTCGAGTTTTATCCTGTCTTCGAAACCGATTTGGCAGAGGTTGTTACCGGCGAGCTGGGAATTGGGATTTGAAAGGATGTATTCTTTTCTCTTTTCTTGTATTTGTTTGTATATTTTACCTCTTGCTTCGAATAATTGTTTTCTTTCTTCCTGCTGGTTTTGGTTTATCAGGTATTCCAGCCGGGCATTGATGCTGTCGGCTTTTTGGTTCAGGGGAATAAAACGGTTGTGTTCCAAAGCGAGTTCCTTGTGGTATTTCAGGCCGGAGGATGTGTAAATCACCGCTCCGTTTTTCAGTTCTCCGTCGATCTTTTCATATATTCGGGGGAAGATGATGGTTTGAACGGCTGTGGCACTCGGAATGGTGAACATGCCGTCCGGACGGGGGAGTTTGTTTTTAGCGGCGAAAAATATAACGCCTGTCGTGTCGTTTTCTGTGCCGTAGAAAATCACTTTACCGTTGCTGGCCTTTAAGGTGTCGAGGGTTTCGTCCTGTTCTCCCCAAATGTATTTCAGGAGAAATATCGTATCGTTGTCCCAGCCTTTGATATTCAGTTCCACTCCCGTATTTTGAGCCTGAAGGCTGTAAAAGCTTACGAATAAAAGGGTTGTAAGGAATAACTTTATCATATCCGCCGATTTTGATTAATAGTCGATAGCAAATGTAAATATTATAATCGGGATTTTATTCCGTCGCTCCGTAAGTTCGTGGTGCGGATGTGTTTTTTGAGAAGTTTATTTTCATTTTAATAGTGTACCCTATCATTTTGGTAGGGTATTTTTTGTTCTGAACTTTTGTCTTTGGGGTTTAAATGATTGATATATAGTGGTATGTGTACGCCTGGCGTGGGGTGGCATAGGTTTGGTATGGGGACGAATGAAATTTTAACGTAAAAAATGAAATTATGGAAGTTTTATCTTTTTTGTTTTTGTGCGCGGTGGGTGCGCTGATGTATTGGTTCTTTTTTAAGTGTATCGATTGGTTTGAACGCATTTAGAAAGGAGGCCGGTTATGTTTACAGCTTTATTTGTATTGAGTGTGGTGATGTTCGGTTATCTGATGTATGTACTGATCAAACCGGAGGAATTTTAAACTGATCCTGTTTTGAATGATGTGTGCCTGTGGGATGCAGGCCGGTATTAAAAAAATTAACAAGATGAATACTGAGATTTTAGGAAGTGTTTTGCAGGTAGTGGCTTTGGTGGTGCTGGCTTATCCGCTGGGACGCTATATTGCGAAGGTTTATAAGGGCGAGCGTACCTGGTCGGATTTTATGGCTCCTGTCGAAAAATGGATGTATAAGTTGTGCCGTATCGACCCGACGGAGGAGATGAACTGGAAGAAGTTTTTGGTGGCTTTGCTGACGATCAACGTGTTTTGGTTTTTCTGGGGAATGATTCTTTTGGTGTGCCAGGGGTGGTTGCCACTGAATCCGGACGGGAATCCGGGACAGTCGCCCGATCTGGCTTTCAATACTTGTATCAGTTTTATGGTGAACTGTAATTTGCAGCATTATAGCGGGGAGAGCGGTTTGACTTATTTTACGCAGTTGTTTGTCATTATGCTGTTTCAGTTTATTACGGCTGCCACGGGTATGGCTGCTTTGGCCGCGATGTTTAAGGCTATGGCCGAGAAGACAACGAAGACGATCGGTAATTTCTGGGTTTTACTGATTAAGAGTTGTACCCGTATTTTGTTACCTCTTTCGTTGGTGGTCGGTTTTGTTCTAATCCTCGAAGGTACTCCGATGGGTTTTGACGGTAAAATGGAATTGACAACGCTGGAGGGGGCGCAGCAGACTGTGTCGCAAGGACCTACGGCGGCGATCGTTCCGATCAAGCAGCTGGGAACGAA
>UQTM01000110.1 GCA_900544025.1 uncultured Odoribacter sp. | reverse complement strand
CCAGGAATGACAGGACCAGAATCTGTAGTGTTACCATTACACCATAGCCCAATTGAGCATTTCATTTCTGTTTTGCGGTGCAAAGATACAAACTTTTCTTTAATCCAAAACATTTTTCGCTATTTTTTTCATTAAAATCTGATAAGATACCATGACACAAAGAATTATATACCTAAAAAAAAACAAAAAATGAAAGACTTTTCCCCTTTTGCGTGTTTGATATGATAAATCAACGTATATTTGTCGCCTGTTTAATATTAATAATGTGTAATGAACGAAGCTAAAAAATTAATTCAACAAATAACAGAAGGTATTCAAGATAAAAAAGGAAAAAAAATCGTCATAGCAGACCTTACCCGGATAGACGACACAATATGTAATTATTTTGTCATCTGTCAAGGAAACTCCCCAAGCCAAGTAAGCGCCATAGTGGAGTCCGTTAAAGACTTCACCCGCAAAGGAGCGAACAGCAAACCTTTTGCGATAGACGGTCTGCGCAATGCCGAGTGGGTAGCCATGGACTACTCTGATGTACTGGTTCACGTTTTCCAGCCGGAAGCGCGTGAATTCTACAACTTGGAACACTTATGGGCAGATGCCAAACTAACCCAAATCCCCGATCTCGATTAATTTAGACTTATGGACAATAACACCAATAAAAAGCCCACAAAAACCAATATGCCCAAGTTCAACTTGAACTGGTTGTATATGATTATAGCCATGATGTTGCTGGGACTGTACCTCACCAATGAAAGCGGTTCGGCCAGCAAAAACATCCCTTATGATGAATTTCAGGAGTATGTGCGCAACGGCTATATAAGCAAAGTGACCGGTTATGACGACAACTCCGTAGAGGCATACGTCAAGCCGCAATATGTGCCCAATGTATTCAAAGCAGATTCAAGCCGTGTGGGCAAGAATCCCCTGATTACAACAGAAGCTCCCTCACGCGAAAGCTTGGGCGACTTCCTGCAGAAAGAAAAGGACGAGACACGTTTCGACGGTTCTATCAGCTACGAAAAGAAACACAATTACTTCGGTGCAATCCTCTGGCAGATATTGCCGTTTGCATTCCTTATCGGCTTCTGGATATTCCTGCCCCGCCGTTGGAGCAGCGGTGGCGGCATGGGTGGCGGCAGCGGCATCTTCAGTGTCGGCAAATCCAAAGCCCAACTGTTTGAAAAGAACTCTCCGGTAAAGGTTACTTTCAAGGACGTTGCCGGACTTGCAGAGGCCAAGCAGGAAGTAGAGGAAATCGTAGAATTCCTGAAACAACCCCAGAAGTATACAGACCTGGGTGGTAAGATACCCAAGGGTGCATTGCTTGTAGGCCCTCCGGGAACAGGTAAGACCCTGCTTGCAAAGGCTGTGGCAGGAGAAGCCAACGTACCGTTCTTCTCACTGGCCGGTTCCGACTTTGTGGAAATGTTTGTCGGCGTAGGTGCTTCCCGCGTCCGCGACCTGTTCCGCCAAGCCAAAGAGAAAGCACCTTGCATCGTATTCATCGATGAAATCGATGCCGTGGGACGCGCCCGTGGAAAAGCTGCCGCCATGGGCGGTAACGATGAACGCGAAAACACCTTGAACCAACTGCTGACGGAAATGGACGGGTTCGGTTCCAACAGCGGTGTCATCATCCTTGCCGCAACCAACCGTGTGGATGTACTGGACAAGGCACTGCTGCGCGCCGGACGTTTCGACCGCCAGATATATGTAGATCTTCCGGAATTGAAAGACCGGGAAGAAATCTTTAAGGTACACTTGAAACCGCTGAAATTGGCGGATGATGTGGATATTCCTTTTCTGGCCAAACAAACTCCGGGATTTTCGGGGGCAGATATCGCTAACGTCGCTAACGAAGCAGCCCTGATCGCCGCCCGTAAAGATAAAAACAAAGTAGAGAAACAAGATTTTCTGGACGCGATCGACCGTATAGTCGGAGGTTTGGAAAACCGTAGTAAAGTAATAAAAGTCAGCGAAAAGAAGGCGATTGCCTATCATGAAGCAGGACATGCCACGGCTTCGTGGTTGCTGGAACATGCCCATCCCCTGTTGAAAGTAACGATCGTACCCCGGGGGAAAGCTTTGGGAGCCGCCTGGTATCTTCCACAGGAACGCCAGATCACGACCAAAGACCAGTTGCTCGACCAGATGTGTTCTATCTTAGGAGGACGTGCCGCCGAAGAATTGACTTTCGGACAAATTTCCACAGGAGCGCAAAACGACCTGGAACGGGCAACCAAACAGGCCTATGCCATGGTAACGATTTTCGGCATGAGCGAAAAAATCGGAAACCTGAGCTATTACGATTCCAGCGGGCAAAGTGATTTCAGCTTCACAAAACCTTATTCGGAAAAGACCGCCGAGCTGATTGATGCCGAAGTGAAAGCTATGGTGGAACAAGCCTATGCCCGTGCAAAAAAATTACTGGAAGACCATCGTGAACAACACAAACAGGTGGCAGAGCTACTACTGGAAAGAGAAGTCATTTTCAGCGACGATCTGGAACGTATTTTAGGGAAACGCCCCTGGAAAGATGAGGACGAGGAAACAGAAACTCAGGAAGAAAAAGAATCGGACAGTCAGAAAACGGAAACTGAAAAAACCGAGGAAGATTCTAAATAATTTATAATATGGATAACTGGGTAACAGTTTTTGAAACAGACCAGCCCTATCTGGCAGAAATGGTGAAAGGTATTCTGTGCGAAAATAATATTGATGCTGTGCTTTTAAGTCATAAAGATACTTCCTATCCCATGTTAGGAAGTATCCGAATTATGGTAGCCCCGAGCGACCGGGAAAAGGCAGATGAAATCATAAAAACAATAGAACGTGAATAATTTTAGTAAACGGGTAATCAGCGGATTCCTTTTTGTAGTTATACTAACTGCCTGTATTTTTATACATCCTTTTTGTTTTTTCGGACTTTTTTTCGTTATCAACATTATAGGAATACTGGAATTTGCCCACATGGCGTCGGTCACTCATATCAAAATCAACCGGGTGATGTGCCTGATAACCGGAAGTGCCTTATTCACAGCCGGATTTTTAGATAATTACCTCACAAACGGTTTTCGTGAAGGTTATCTTTATTTTTTCATTCTGACTTTTATTCTCAGCATCTGCGAACTTTACCGGAAACGTACCCATGCTTTTCAAAATGTGGCGTTCGGTATCTATGTTTTGTTTTATATCACCCTCCCCTTTACTTTATTGGTCTATCTGCCCTATATGAGCACCGGAGGCTGGCAACCGCAGATCATCTTTTTCCCATTTTTACTGGTGTGGTTTAACGATACTTTCGCCTACCTGTTCGGGTCTAAATTCGGAAAGCATAAATTATTTCCCCGCATCTCTCCCAAAAAATCATGGGAAGGGGCTATCGGGGGAGGATTGACAACGCTGGCGGCAGGTTTCCTGATCGCTCCTTATATCGAGGGGCTGGACATGGTCGATACGACAATCATTTCCTTAATCGTAGTGATATTCGGTATTTTTGGAGATTTGATCGAATCGATGTTTAAAAGATGTATCGAAATCAAAGATTCCGGACATATTATGCCGGGACACGGAGGCGTACTCGACCGCTTAGACTCTATTATTTTTGCAATACCTGCTATATTCGTATATATGGCATTTACATTCGGACTATAAAACCGGGATTTTTTTTAGTTTTCGAACGAAAATAATACCTTTGCTGGCTGAAACCGTATAAAATTTAAATTAAGGAGAAAATGACAATACATAAGGCAGGATACACCCTATTGTTGAAAATTTTTATCGTATTAGCGATACTGAACTGTATTTCGTTCTATTTCATTCCCAACGCCATAGCAGTAAATACGATACTGATTATCTCTATCCTCTTATTCCTAGGAACCGTTAATTTCTTCCGTTTTCCCAACCGGGTCATTATCATGGACGATAACACGATTATCGCTCCTGCCGACGGAAAAATCGTCGTTATCGAAGAAACGGAAGAAACCGAGTATTTCAATGATCGCCGGATACAGGTTTCCATTTTTATGAATATTTTCAATGTGCACATCAACTGGTTCCCGGTAAACGGCATCATTAAGTTTTTCAAATATCACAAAGGTAATTTTGCGGCGGCCTATTTGCCGAAATCTTCCACAGAGAACGAACGCACGACAATCGTTATCGAATGTAATAACGGCGAAAGCATCCTCATGCGTCAAATCGCAGGGGCAATGGCGAGACGTATCGTCTCTTACGCACCTGTCGGTGGTGAAGCACGCCAGGATCATCATGCCGGATTCATCAAATTCGGTTCCCGTGTCGATCTGTTCTTACCCTTGGGCACTCATATCAATGTGAAATTGGGACAAAAAACAACAGGTTCCCAAACCATCATCGGAACATTTAAATAATTCCTTTCGGATTTGCTTGACGGTTTACTCTTTCTTTCCCTTAACCCGGAAAATGTAAGCCGTTTTTTTATAAAATAATAAAGCATTCATCATGTCAATACAATCAACAGTAAAAGTAGTTACCACCCATGTTTTATCGGAGATGAAACTGAAAGGTGAGAAAATAAGCATGCTAACCGCATACGACTATTCTATGGCGCGTATCGTAGATCAGGCAGGAATAGATGTCGTACTCGTGGGCGATTCGGCCTCCAACGTTATGGCAGGCTACGAAACGACCTTACCCATGACCTTAGACCAGATGATTTATCACGGAGCATCGGTCGTCAGGGGCGTACAAAGAGCTTTAGTCGTTGTAGATATGCCTTTCGGCAGCTACCAGGGCAATAGCAAAGAAGCTTTATCCTCGGCAATCCGCATTATGAAAGAAACGGCAGCCGATGCCGTGAAACTGGAAGGCGGTGAAGAGATATTGGAATCGATACAGCGTATCCTTTCTGCCGGAATTCCCGTTATGGGACATCTGGGTTTAACCCCGCAAAGCATTCATAAATTCGGAACTTATGCCGTTCGCGCCAAAAGCGAAGAAGAAGCAGAAAAACTGCTCAAAGACGCTCATATTCTGGAAGAGGCAGGCTGTTTCGGTATCGTGCTGGAAAAAGTGCCCGCCACCCTCGCCGCTCAGGTAGCTAAAGAACTGACGATTCCTATCATCGGAATCGGTGCAGGCGGAGGCGTAGATGGACAGGTTTTGGTGATCCACGACATGCTGGGAATCAATCAGGAATTCTCACCCCGCTTTCTCCGCCGCTACCACAATTTATTTGCAGAGATGTCGGGAGCGGTAGGTAATTATATCGCGGATGTAAAAAGCGGGGATTTCCCGAACGAGAGAGAACAATATTAATGCAATAAAGCTATTTCCATGTTAGAAGTTCTATACGAAGACAATCATATCATTGCTATAAACAAAAAGACCTCGGATATTGTACAGGCAGATAAAACCGGAGACACTCCTTTGAGCGAAGAGGTGAAAGCCTATATCAAGAAGAAATACAACAAGCCGGGAGAAGTCTTTTTGGGAGTACCCCACCGGGTAGATCGCCCGGTAAGCGGTGTTGTGATTTTCGCCCGTACCAGCAAAGCCCTCACCCGCCTGAATAAAATGTTTCAGGAACACGAAAAAGAGATCACGAAAATCTACTGGGCGATCGTAGGCAATCTTCCCGAGGAAGATCATGCCGTATTGAAACATTATCTGGTGCGCGATAGCGAAAAAAACAAATCGCACGCCTACAATCAGTCTAAAGCCGGAGCCAAAGAAGCCATTCTGGAATATAAACTGTTAGGAAGTTCCCAAAGATATTATTTACTGGAAGTGAAACTATATACCGGCCGTCATCATCAAATCCGCTGCCAACTGGCCAAGATCGGCTGCCCGATAAAAGGTGACCTGAAATACGGTTTTCCCCGTTCCAACGAGAACGGAGGTATCAGCCTGCACGCCCGTTCGATCAGTTTCAAGCACCCGGTAAGCCAGGAACAAATCACAATCACAGCCAAACCTCCGCTCAACGACAGCCTTTGGAAAGTGTTCTATGAAGGTATGAAAGACTAAGCCGGTTATAATCTTGCTTAACGTTTCGACAATACCGTTCGTGCTAACAGATTTTATTGCTCTTCCCCAGGTAGCAATGAATAAAAATATTAAAATGCAATCCCTAAAAGCGTTGAGCTTTTAGGGATTTTATATTTTTAGTAAACTTAAAAAGTAAAACAGAAACAGAAACCGATTCGCTCTCTTTATCAATCTGGATATACCCGCCGTTTTATTTTCATTTTCTCTCATTCCATTTTTTTAATCATTAAAAAAATATATATATTCGTAAAGGCGAAAAAATCTATCCTGTTTCCGAAACACCCTCTATTTCCCTTGCTACGCAACAAGACAGGAACAGGCAGGCAAATGCAAATAAAACAAATAAACCATGAATGTATATAGCTGGAAAAAACAAGGCTTATTGCTTTTGTGCCTTTTTATCGGTCTATTCTGTCATGCCAAACCGTTTGCAATAGACCGGTTCTATACTATGGTATGGGACAGCCCTTCTAAAAATGCTCTGGAATCGATGCCTTTGGGGGGAGGCGACATCGGCTGCAATGTCTGGGTCGAATCCGGCGAAATATTTCTCTATATGCAACGTAGCGGCTGCTTCGACGAAACAGGAGAATACCTCAAACTGGGACGTATCCGCCTCTCGCTCTCACCCAATCCGTTAGAGAATCACAGCCATTTCCGGCAGGAGTTAAAACTAAAAGACGGCTACATCACGATTCATTCCCAAAACAAGACCGTGAACGTAAAACTCAAAGTATGGGTAGATCTGTTCACTCATTCCATACATTTCAGTATCGAATCCTCAAAACCCATTCAGGTTAAGTCCTCTTATGAAAACTGGCGAACGGACGACCGCCTCCTATCCAATCAAAAACGGGGACGTTTCGGATGTTTCGGACTGGAAGGTTTCCCCGGCGAAGTCGTCAAAAAGAAAGACCGGATCGTTCACTCCGGCAATACCGTTCTTTTTTACCACCGGAACGGCGATCATCCCCTTTCTCCCGAAGTGATGATCGAACAACAAGGGCTTACCCCCTACAAAGACCAAATCACAAACAATATTGCCAACCTTACCTTCGGTGGTATTATGGCGGGAAAGAATTTCATTCCGGCCGGAGAAAGCCAGGGAGTATATTGCGGCACCTCTTTCCGCGCCTATCACCTGCAAAGCAAATCCCCGTCACGGAAACATCATCTTTTCGTATCCACTCATGTGAGCCAGTCCCCTACAATGGAACAATGGCAGCAAGAACTTCACGAACAACACCGCGAAGCAGAAAGCACCGGGGGAAACCTCTCCCGGAATATATCCTGGTGGAATGGATTCTGGCAACGTAGCTGGATTGTAACCGATCCCCACGGAACGGACAGCGATACTCTCTTCCGGCAAATGGGACGGAATTATCAATTATTCCGCTATCAATTAGGCTGTAATCTCTATGGAGAATATCCCACCAAATTCAACGGGGGAAATTTTACGGTCGATCCCTCTTTAACCGATCCGGCTATGACGCACGATCCCGACTGGCGGGCATGGGGCGGAGATGTATTCACCGCCCAGAATCAAAGACTGGTTTATTGGCCTATGCTAAAATCAGGCGACAGCGACGGGCTTAAATCACAATTCAATCTTTATGAAATGGGGTTAAACGGAGCCATGCTGAAAGTGAGAGAACATTTCGGCCACAAGGGGGCGATCTTTTGTGAATATGCCAACGCAGCAGGCTTGGATTTCGGGGCCGGCTGGGGCTGGGAATCGGGT
>UQTM01000109.1 GCA_900544025.1 uncultured Odoribacter sp. | reverse complement strand
AGCGTATATTTATAATCATAATTTATTAAATATAGTTTATTCGTATGGTCAGATCGGAAATAAAGATTGCGTTGCTAATTTTTAGTTTCATTATATTTTCCTGTAAAGATTCTTCCAGAGATAAAAAGGATAATGTGCATATTATAAAAATAGCATTGGATTCTCCTATCGAACAAAAAAGTTTTATGGACAAAGTTTCTGATTTTCGTTTTATCCCTTTGGAAACGACGTTGCAATCTATAATTAATAAAATAGATAAATGTGTGATAAAAGACGAACGTTTTTATATCTTAGATAAAAAGCAGCAGTCTATCTTTATATTTACAAATGAAGGTAAATTTATTACCCGGTTCAATAGATTGGGAAAAGGTCCCGATGAATACATTGAATTGACTGATTTCGAAATAGGAGATCAGGGAGAGTTGTTGGTCTTCGATGCTGTGAACCGAAAGCTTCTTTCCTATAATCGTGAATTCGATATTACAGGAAATACAAGAGTTTGTTATGGTGATAAGATGCTATTATTAAATGATGGGACTGTTATTATTTATGCGGATACTCCTGAAAAAAAGGAATATGCTATCAATGTTTTTGATAAAAATGGTTCTATCCAACAGACTTTTCTCCAGACATCGGATGATGAGGGAATCCGGCCGGCTTATAGTAGAGAAAAGAATTTAGATTATCAGAATGGCAATATTAGTTTGGTGAGAAGCTTTGATTATAATGTATATGAAATTAAAAACGATTCGTTAGATATAAAATACCGCTTCGATTTTGGAAAAGAAAATATGCCTGAAGGGTTATTGAAAGGTTCGTATGTAGAAGTTTTTCAAAATGTTTTGAAAGACGAGAGTGTACAAATGTTAGATAATTACATCGAAACGAATGATTGGATTACATTTGAAGTGAACGGTAAGGGAATATTTTATGAAAAGAAGAAGAATCGTTATTATATCCCTGCAAATGGATTAGAAGTTCCGTATGCTCCAATATTTCAGAATGCTCCTAAAGTTATAAATTCGGGAAAATATTATACTGTTATTTCGGCAAAGAATGTCATATCTTCCTTATTGCCTTTACTTTCTTATGAACCGTATTTACAAAAATATCCCATATTGCAATATCTGCGAGAATTTTCTTTGAATGAGGATGACAATGATATTCTTGTTGAATATCAGTTGAATGACTAATATTTTAACCATATAAACTAAATTTTATGAAACGAATGAAAATCTTATTATTAGGTACTGTTGTATTGGCTATGTCTGTAAATTTTTTCTTTTTAAGTAAGAATTCTAATGTGACATCCTTGGTGTTTGCTAATATTGAAGCTTTAGCAAATAATGATGTTTCCTCGGATGCGTATGAGAAATATATAAATGTTACAGATAAATCGAGCAATACAGAATTTAAAACAGAAATAAGTTCTTCTGGAGTAAAAATAGAATATAAGAGAACCTGTACAGCTTATACTACATATTGCAAAAATACGGGAAAAGAGGGGGATTATTGTTATAAATCTTTGAATGGGGTACAGAAAACCTGTGATAATTGGGAGCAAAAGTAATTTTTAGAAAAATGATAGCATCGAGGGTACTGATATTTTTATTAGTACCCTTAATTTTTATCGGATATTTTGGCTTATAAAACAAATCCCCGCCTGTGTTTCGAGGCGGGGATAATGAGGTCACACCATTTCTATTATAGGTCGAGGTATTTGCCTTCTTTGTCGAATGCGGCTAAAGCGGCGTTTACCATGGGAGTATCTTCTTTATAGGTTACTCCGAACCATTTGGCATCGGTTTTCAGCACTTTTACATCGGCAACTTTGTCTTTGATCATTTTATCTACCACTTTCGGAATGTAGAATTCTGATTTCAGATTGTCTTTATTGGCCGGGTAAAATTCAACGAATTGTTTTTCGATCTCTGCAAACACCTGCGGAGTAAATCCCCAGAAATTCATAGATACTAAATCTTCCGGGTCCAGTATTTTACCGGTATCGCTGTCTTTAATGGTTCCGTCGGGAAGTACACCAATCTTTGTGCATTCGGTAACGGAAGTCAGGTAGCCCTGTGCATTCGCTTCGCATACGCCTCTGGAAACCGTTCCGTTTTCAGAAAGAGTCGAAGCCAAACGGTAGCCTACCAGGCAAAATTCGTTCGGACGTGTGCTTGCTGCCAGAAAATCGTGAGCTTTTACGAAAGCGTCACTTCCGTAGAAATCGTCTGCATTCAGGGCTGCAAAAGGTTCGTCGATGACATCTTTGGCACACCAGATCGCGTGAGCTGTTCCCCAAGGTTTCTCGCGCTGGATAGGGGGCATTCCTCCGGGCAGTTTGTCCATATCCTGATAACAGTAAGCGGTTTCCACCAGGCTTTCTGCATATTTTCCGACAAAGTCTTTAAATTCCTGGGCAAAGCTTTCGCGAATAACGAATACGATTTTGTCGAATCCGGCATGTACGGCATCGTAAATCGTATAATGCAATAACGCTTTTTGATGCGGTCCGAGCGGAGTGATCTGTTTCAAGCTACCAAACCGGGAGCCCATTCCGGCTGCCATGATTAGAAGGGTGGTTTTATTTTTCATATCTTGGGATATTAAATGAAATCTTCACTCCACAAGTTTTGAGCTTATGGAGTGAAGGTTTCGTAAGTTGAGTTTTTATTTCAGTTCGTCTCCGTGAGTGTGAACATATTTAGCAAACACTTCCATGGCTTCATATTCCGCCATACCTAATTTGTTATAGATGTTTGCCGTGTTCCGGTTCCGGTCTTCCGCTCTCTGCCAGAATTCACGAGGGTCGTCTCCGGGGAAAGCCGGACCGTTGTTCTGAGAACCGTGTTTGTAGATCGATTTCCGTTTGATGGATAATTCAGCCGGACTAATGGGCACAGCCATGTCCACTTTTTCGATTTCCCATTCCATCCATGCTCCACGGTACCACCAGGTGTTGCAATCTTTGAACCAGTCGTCACCATCGACTACGTTGTATGCACGCAGGATTGCATCGAGGCACACTCCGTGAGTTCCGTGCGGGTCGGCCAGGTCGCCGGCAGCATAAATCTGATGAGGTTTCACGTCCCGAAGCAGTTTCACGATAATGTCCACGTCGGCCTGTCCGAGCGGATTCTTCTTGATACTACCTGTTTCGTAGAACGGTAAATTCAAGAAATGAACATGATCTTCCGGAATGCCTAAATAACGGTCTGCTCCGCGAGCTTCTGCCCGGCGAAGGGCTCCTTTGAACGGAAGCAGTTCCGAGGGTTCGTCATCGCCCGGCTTGCGGCTTGCGATGATTTGTTTCACTTTTTCAAAAGCGGCATCCATAGCTTTGCTGTCGCCTCCTACCAAACGGGTGAACGAAGCTGCAATATCCATTTGCTGGTAAATATAGTCGTCGAGTACGGCAATGTTACCGGAAGTCTGGTAAGCAACGTGTACGTCGTGTCCCTGTTCTACCAAACGGGCGAAAGTACCTCCCATCGAGATCACGTCGTCGTCCGGGTGCGGGCTGAAAATCAACACTCGTTTAGGATATGGAGTAGCTCTTTCCGGACGTGTGCTGTCGTCTGCATTGGGTTTACCTCCCGGCCATCCGGTAATGGTGTGTTGCAGGTCGTTGAACACCTGAATATTTACTTTGTTTGCAGAGCCGAATTTTTTCACCAGGTCGGTCATTCCGTTGCTTGCGTAGTCTTTGTCTTCTACTTTCAGAATGGGCTTGTTTACTTTCTGGCACAACCAGATCACGGCTTTACGGATCAGTTTGTCGTCCCATTCCACTTTGCTTACCAGCCAGGGCAGGTTTGCACGGGTCAATTCTTCAGCCGCATTTTCGTCGATAACGAATTGTACATTCGGGTGCATTTGCAAGAAAGTGGCAGGTACGGAATCGGAGATAGAGCCTTCTACCGTAGCGCGGATGATCGGAGCTTTTGCTTCTCCCCAGGCCATTAAGATGATCTTACGGGCTTTCATGATTGTGCCTACTCCCATGGTGATGGCTTTTGTCGGAACGTTTTCGATACCGCCGAATTCACCGGAAGCGTCTTTCATTGTAAGGTTATCAAGAAATACCATACGGGTTTTGGAAGTCACGGGCGACCCCGGCTCATTGAATCCGATGTGTCCTGTACGTCCGATTCCTAAAATCTGGATGTCCACGCCTCCGGCAGCCTCGATCTGTTCTTCATATTCCCGGCAGAATTTGTCCACTTCTTCGTTTTTCAGTGTGCCGTCCGGGATATGTACGTTCTTCGGGTCGATATCGATGTGATCGAACAGATGATGATGCATGAAATAGTGATAGCTATGTTCAGAATCTTTAGGCATCGGCATATATTCGTCCAGATTGAAGGAGATTACATTTTTAAAAGATAATCCTTCTTCTTTGTGCATTCTAACCAATTCCTGATATAACTTGATGGGAGAAGAGCCTGTGGCCAATCCCAGCACACATTTTTCTCCTTTTGCAGCTTTGCTGCGAATCAGGTTGGCTATTTCATCGGCTACGGCTTTCACGGCTGCTGCCGGTTTTTCATAAATCTGAACAGGCACTTTCTCAAACCTGTCAGCTCCTTCGCCTTTCGCGATATAATTTTTTGTTATCATAGGGATATTAATTAAGTGTTTGTTTTATGTCTATTTTAATAGAGAGAGAAATCGCAATCCGCATCATAATACAGGTGTTTCATCACGACCATAAGTGTGCCCAGTATCGTTGCCTGTGAATTGAGGTTGCTCATCTTTATCTCGCATTGGTTTTTCATTCGTGCCAATGTGTATTTGTTCAACGTTTGCCTGATCGGGGCGATGATGAGGTCTCCGGCATCCGTGATCTCTCCTCCGATAACGATCAGTTCGGGGTTGAATAAGTGAATCAGGGTGGAAATCCCTTCTCCTATTTTTTCTCCGGCGTTCTGTAATAGCTCGATAGCAAAGATGTCGTCCTGCTTAGCGGCTTTGATGATCGTGGCGAGGGTAATTTCCTGCCCGGCATTTATCGTTGAAATAGCTGTTTTCACTCCGTTGCGAATGGCTTCTTTAGCCGTTTTTACAATAGCTCTTCCGGAAGCGACCGTTTCCAGACAACCTGCTTTACCACAATAGCAAGGAGCTTCCAGTCCGGAGATGCGGATATGCCCGAATTCACCGGCCATCCCCGTAAATCCGGAATAAGGCTGTGAATTGAGTATCATACCTAAGCCGATACATTCATTAACATTGACACAAAGGGCATGTGCTGCATTTTTAGCAACTCCGAAAGAATGTTCCGCCATGGCCATAATGATCGAGTCGTTGTCGATGAATACCGGCATTCCCAACATATCTTCCAGAATCTTTTTCACATTGGTATCCGGATCATCATAGGCCAAATATGTATAGGATGTTCCGTTACTGTCTATCAGCCCCGGCAAGGCAAGCCCCGTCACCTTGATTTTACTGTACGGCACTTTTAATTCCGCCAGCGTTTGGTCGATTTTCTCTTTTATATACCGGAGAGTCTCCTCGTTGTTCTTTTCTTCTAATATAGAAGGATATACCTTGATTTTACCGATTATTTCCTTGCGAAGGTTAAATATGGCAACCTTCAGAAATTCCCGGCCCACATCGACTCCCATAATATAAGCCGCATCCGGATTCAGTGAAAAAATATGAGGCCGTTTGCCACCTATCGATTGCCCCTGCCCCCGGTCGGTCACCCAGCCTTCTTCTATCAATTCTTCGATAATCCGGCTGATTGTCGGAGTCGTCATATTCGTCAGACGGCAAATTTCCGGTTTGGATAATTCGCCCATTTTATACAAATATCCTATTATATCCTTTTTCTGCTGATATCTTTTTTCTTTTAAACCTGGTAATGAGTTTTTATTTGTTTGTTGCATTTTAATAGCACGTTGCATTTTAATTTTTGCCGCCTATGCCTGTTTCAGTCCTTTTCTATAAAGCTTTCAGGCAACGACTGCTTTTACTATCTCCCAAATTAGTCTTACAAAACTAATAAAAACTTTATTAAAAAATTATCAAAGCGACTTTTTTTTCAAGCTTTGTTTTCTATGTTATGTTTTTTCATTTTCGCTTTTTTTACATTCGAAGAAACCCGTCTTTATTAGATTGATATAGAATGGATTGTGCTATTAGAGAGGATTTTGTTCCACTTTATCGTTGGCTGTCAGTTCTTTTTTGGGAATCAGGAATTGCCAGCTTTTGTCACCGGGCGCTACGGTGAGAATTTTACACAGGTTTTCTTTGTGATTGGAATTTTTACGATCGAGCGGTTGGTCGAGTCTTTTAATATCCAAAAAACGAAACCCTTCCCCCCAAAGCTCGATCTTTCTTTGCAGGAGTATTTCATTTAGCAGATCTTCACCCAAAGAGGCGGAACGCCGGTATTGCGGATCTCGGGAATGAACGAGCGTATAAAGCGTGTCTGCGGCATCCGCTTCGTTCAGGCGTGCTTTGGCTTCGGCCAAAATAAGATAGAGTTCCGATAGGCGCATAAAGCAGATGTCTGCCACAGAGCTGCCTGCATTTTCAACTTTGAATTTCCGGTTCATATACGGTGTCCGGGTAAATTCTGCCGGGAGGGTATAGGCTTTCCCGGTGGGGTCCCATAGGTCTTTGCGAATATCGGAAGCCGGAATTCGCTCGTAAAGGGTTTTGGATATGGCTTTGGGATTCGTGCGTATTTGTGTGGCATTGCAATTATAGGACATCACTGCCATAAATCCGTGATAGTAGGTGCTTTGTTCTGCAGTTTGCTCGAAAGCCCATAGCCATTCCGGGTTATCGGCGTTGTTGAAACCTTGCCGGTATTGCTCCGCAGTCATTAAGCTGCATCCCGATTCCCGGATAGCTTCGGAAGCATAGGTTTTGGCCGTCACCCAATCCTGCATCGTGAGTGCAACGCGTGCCCGGAGCCCTTTGACGATTGCCGCCGTAAAGTGACATTTCGAAGGACGTATGAACGTGTTATCCGGAGATTCCAGCAGATCGAGCGAGTTGTCGAGGTCTTTTAAAATCTGTGAATAGACCGTGGCAACCGATGAGCGGGGCTGTTTTCCCGCCGTGGAGGAAAGGACTAAAGAAATTGCCGGAGAGCTGTTGTCCGATCGGCTGTCGTATCGTTCCCCGTATAGTTGGATAAGCCAAAAGTAACTCAATGCCCGGTAAGCGTAAGCCTGTCCTTTGATCATTTTCTTGTCGCTTTCCGGACCGGTTGCGGCATCGGTATTTTCAAGAATCATGTTTGCATTGGCAATGAATTTATAGAACAGGTGATAGGCAAAGAAAGGGAACACTCCGGTTGCGTCCCGGTGGCCTTTCCATTGGTATTCATTGATCCAGTATCCGTTCCCGTTCGAGGTGAGCACCACATCGTCGCCCAGCATTTCCATGACGATCATTAAAGAGGGGTATCCTCCGTAATGTTGCTGGGAAGAATATTGCATGACCATGGAGCGGTGTATGCCGTTCAGGGCTGCATAAGCTTTTTCGGTGGTTGAAAATACGAAGCTCTCGTCATAGGATGAAGTGGAGGAGGTATTGAGGAAATCCTGGCTACATCCGGCGGATAGCAGGGACAGGATAAATATGATCGTGATATTTTTCATGCGTTTGTCATTTTTTATTATTAAGCCATTTGAATTTTTTGTTTTTCCGCAGTTTTGCTGCAACATGATTTTATCGTTCTCATCGTTATGTTTTTAAAATTCGAGGTCGATACCGAAAGAGAAAATTCTTGCCGGGGAATAATCATTGGCAGAAACGCCTGTGAAACGATATTGCGGGTTCATTCCTTTCCGGTGGGTGAGCATGAAGATGTTTTCGCCTCCGCCGTATAGACGTATGCCTTTCAGATGAAAAAATTCCGGAAATTTTTCAGGGAAGGAGTAGGACAGTGTAACGGATTTCAGTGCCAGGTACGAAGCATCGGTCAGCCATTGGCTGGGGGGGCGCGGGGGGGCGGGGCCCTTCCTCCTCCTATTA
>UQTM01000108.1 GCA_900544025.1 uncultured Odoribacter sp. | reverse complement strand
TTCTTGCGAAGCAGGTTCCCGACACAAGAAATGTGGGAAAAGATGCAATGAAGGCAGACGGAACTGTAAACAGAGCAGCCTTACCTGCTATTTTTAACCCAGAGGATTTAAATGCCCTCGAACAGGCATTGAGACTGAAAGATAAGATCGAAGGCACAACCGTACATATCCTTACCATGGGGCCGGGGCGTGCTGCGGAAATCATTCGCGAAGCGATGTTTCGTGGAGCCGACGGAGGTTATTTGCTATCCGACCGTGCATTTGCCGGTTCCGACACCTTAGCCACCTCTTATGCGTTGGCTTGCGCGTTGCGGAACCTGGAAACCGATCTGTTGATCTGCGGACGTCAGGCAATCGACGGGGATACGGCTCAGGTAGGCCCGCAGGTGGCTGAAAAATTAGGTTTACCGCAAGTGACCTATGCAGAAGACATTCTGGAATGTACCGAAGAAAAACTGGTGATCAAACGCCGCCTGGAAAGAGGTATCGAAGTGGTGGAATGTCCATGGCCTTGCGTTGTTACCGTAAACGGCTCGGCAGCACCCTGCCGCCCACGCAACGCCCGTAATGTCATGAAATACAAATATGCAAGGGCTGCACAGGAAATGCAGGATGCCGACGAAGACTATATCAGCCTGCTCAACGAACGTCCTTATCTGAAAATCACAGAATGGAGCGTAAACGACATTAAATGCGAACCGCAGGAATTAGGATTGAGCGGCTCCCCCACCAAAGTGAAAACCATTGAAAACGTAGTATTCCAGGCTAAAGAAGCTAAAGTATTGGAAGCATCCGACGAAGCTATCGACAGCATGATGAAAGAATTGATTATCAACCACACCATCGGATAATTACGTCGATCTTGTTCAAACGATTAAAATAACATTATGAATAGCGTATTTGTATATTGCGAAATAGAAGAGGGAATGGTTGCCGACGTTAGCCTGGAATTGCTGACCAAAGGCCGTACCCTCGCCAACGAACTGGGTGTAAAGCTGGAAGCTGTTGCCTTAGGTTCCGATTTAAAAGATGTAGAGAAACAGGTATTCCCTTTCGGAGTGGATGTATTGTGGATCGGCGACGACAAACGCCTCTATCCTTATACCACCCTGCCTCATACTTCAATTCTCGTAAATCTGTTTAAAGAAGAAAAACCGCAGATCGCCTTTATGGGTGCTTCCAGCATCGGACGTGATCTCGGCCCGAGAGTTTCTTCCGCTCTTCACAGTGGTCTGACTGCCGACTGTACCAGCCTGGAAATCGGGGACTACGAAGACAAAAAGAACAATAAAGTATATAACAATTTGTTGTATCAGATCCGTCCGGCTTTCGGAGGAAACATCGTAGCGACCATCGTAAATCCGGATTGCCGTCCTCAAATGGCAACCGTACGCGAGGGTGTGATGAAAAAAGAAGTTTTCAACCCGAACCACACCGGGGAGATCAAAAAGATCGATGTCGATAAATATGTAAATACCACCGATTTCGTTGTGAAAGTCATCGAACGCCACATGGAGAAATCGAAAGTAAACCTTAAAGCGGCTCCGATCATCGTGGCCGGAGGTTACGGAGTGGGCTCCAAAGAAAATTTCGCCCTGTTACAGGAATTGGCAAACGTACTCGGAGGTGAAGTAGGCGCTTCGCGTGCCGCCGTCGATGCAGGCTTCTGCGAACACGAACGCCAGATCGGGCAAACCGGAACCACCGTACGCCCCAAACTGTACATCGCTTGCGGTATTTCAGGTCAGATTCAGCACACGGCAGGTATGGAAGAATCGGCTATGGTCATCGCCATCAACACCGATACCAACGCACCGATCAACAAATTTGCCGACTATGTCATTACGGGCGACTTAAATGTCGTTATTCCGAAAATGATCAAGTATTACAAGAAGAACAGTAAATAAAAATTCACAGTATGGCTAATTTTTATACAGACAACGAAGATATAAAATTTCATCTCGGACATCCGTTGATGAAAAAGATTGTGACGCTGAAAGAGCGTAACTTCACAGAGGCACAGGAATACGACAATGCTCCCAAAGACTACGAAGACGCTTTCGACAACTACGATAAAGTGTTGGAAATTGTCGGAGAGATCTGTGGCGAGGTAGTAGCTGTCAATGCAGAATCGGTAGATGCCGAAGGACCTCAGGTAGTGGACGGACACGTTAAATATGCCAGCGGAACCCAGCAGAACATCGACGTAATCAATCAGGCCGGATTAAACGGTATCTCTTTACCGAGAAAATACGACGGACTCAACTTCCCGATCGTTCCTTTTATCATGGCAGCAGAAATCGTCGCCCGTGCCGACGCAGGATTGCAGAACATCTGGGGATTGCAGGATTGCGCCGAAACCATCAATGAGTTTGCCGATGAAATCCAGAAAGCAAAATATTTACCCCGTGTATGTGCAGGCGAAACCTGTGCAATGGACCTCACCGAACCGGATGCAGGTTCCGATTTGCAGGCCGTTCAGCTGAAAGCGACCCAGGCGGAAGACGGACAATGGTACCTGAACGGAGTAAAACGTTTCATCACCAACGGCGACGGACACATCTCATTGGTTCTGGCACGTTCGGAAGAAGGTACTAACGATGGCCGTGGACTTTCTATGTTCATCTACGACCGCAACAGCAATGCCGTAACGGTACGCCGTATCGAAAATAAATTAGGGATCAAGGGATCGCCTACCTGCGAATTGGTTTTCAAAAATGCTCCGGCAGAACTCGTGGGAGAACGGAAAATGGGATTGATCAAATACGTTATGGCATTGATGAACGCTGCCCGTCTGGGTATCGGCGCTCAATCCGTGGGTATTGCAGAAGCCGCTTACCGGGAAGGTCTGAAATATGCGCAGGAACGTAAACAGTTCGGCAAAGCGATTATCGAATTTCCGGCTATTTACGAAATGCTTTCCAATATGGAAGCCAAGCTGCACGGTATCCGTTCGGTGCTTTACGAAACAGCACGGTTTGTGGATGTTTACAAAACCTACTACCACATATCCAAAGAACGCACGTTGGAAAAAGACGAACGTAACGAAATGAAAGAATACCAAAAACTGGCCGATATCTTCACTCCGTTACAGAAATTGTTCGCCAGCGAATATGCCAACGAAATCACTTACGATTCTTTACAGATCCACGGTGGCTCGGGTTTCATGAAAGATTATCCTATCCAGCGTTACGTAAGGGATGCCCGTATCACGAACATCTATGAAGGAACTTCCCAGTTACAGGTAGTGGCAGCCATCCGCGGAGTGACCACCGGACAATATGCAAAACAGATCCGTGAAGTGTATGAAAAAGCGGAAATCGCACCGGAACACGAGTACCTGCGTTGTACCTTGAAAGCCATGACCGATACCCTGGAAGAAACCACCAGAAAAGTGAACGAAGCGGGAAACCCGGAATACACCGATTTCCATGCTCGCAGATTAGTGGAAATTGCAGGCTATACGATCATCGGTTACCTGTTGTTGCTGGACGCACAGAAAGCAGAACGTTTTGTGAAATCGGCACAGATTTTCATCAACTACGGACAGGCTAAAGTGCAGGCTCATGCCTCCTTTATCAACAACTTCAACCCGGACGATTTGGGTAAATACAAAAAATAATGACCGTCATTATACAGAAAAGGGTGCTTCGCTGAAGCACCCTTTTTTTAGTATCATTTACCGGCTTTGTTTTTACCAGCCGGACAACGGTAACCCGCACCGTTAAGCGTGATCTTCCCGGAAACTGACCAGCGGACAATCGGATTTCTTCAATATATCCATACATTTCTGCACATCTGTCGGACGGATCACCACGCTCGCCGTGTCGCCTTCCGAAAAAGCATACATATACTCGATGAAAATGGCCTCGCGTGCCAAAATATCCAGCACGGAAGCTAACGTGCCGGGCTGGTTCGGACAATTAAAACAGACCACTTCCGTCAGTTGTACGGCAAAATGAGCCTCACGCAAAGAAGCCTTCGCCTTCTCCACATCCGACACAATCATCCGCAAAATCCCGAAATCGGCACTTTCCGCCAGGCTGAAAGCATGCATATTAATCCCCTGCTGCCCCAGAATACGGGCAACTTCATTGATTCGTCCGGTCTTATTTTCCAAAAAAACAGAAAGTTGCTTGATCGTCATAACATTATATTTTCTGGTTTAACTATTTCAAGACACGCCTGTCGAACACGTGCTTGCTCTTGCCTTCGCATCGTTCGATGCTGTTGGGTTCCATCAAACGGACTTCGACGCCAAGTCCCAGCACACTGTGCAGGCGGTTTGCAATCCGTTTTTTCAAAGCCATCATTCCGGTGATCTCATCCGAATAATATCCCTCTCTCACCTCTACCTGCACTTCGAGCGTATCCATGTTATTTACCCGATCTACGATCAGGCGGTAATGAGGTTCGAATTCAGGCAGCTCGAGCACAACGCTTTCCACCTGTGAAGGGAATATATTCACTCCCCGGATGATCAGCATATCGTCACTACGTCCGAGTACCCGGCTCATTCTGACATTGGTACGCCCGCAATCGCAAGGCTCGTGATCGAGCGAACAAAGGTCCTTCGTCCGGTAACGCAACAAGGGCATCCCCTCTTTGGTCAGAGTGGTAAGCACCAACTCTCCCTGTGTGCCCTCGGGTAACTGTTCGAGAGTATCCGGCGAAATGATCTCCGGATAAAAATGATCTTCTGCAATATGCGAGCCCGATTTACAGCAGCACTCATGCGCCACTCCCGGCCCGATAATTTCGCTCAGCCCATACATATTATAAGCATCGACATGCAATTTGGCTTCAATTTCCCGTCTCATATTCTCGGTCCACGGCTCTGCTCCCAAAATACAGACACGCAACTTGATCTCCTCTCTCGGAATACCCGATTTTTCAAGTTGCTCGGCCAGATAAAGAGCGAAAGAAGGAGTGGCGGCCATAGCCGTACTTCCACAGTCCCGCATCAACTGGATATGCTTCGCCGTATTTCCGGTCGATACCGGAATCACGGTAGCCCCCAAATGCTCCACTCCATAATGTAAGCCCAATCCCCCGGTGAACAATCCATACCCATAAGCCACGGTAAATATATCATCGCGCGTAGTCCCGTATGCCATCAGGCTGCGGGCGATCACCTCCGACCAGATCGACAAATCCCGGTGCGTGTATCCCACCACGGTCGGTTTCCCGGTCGTGCCGGACGAAGCGTGCAGCCGCACGATCTCCGATTTAGGAGTGGCGAAAAGCCCGAACGGATAATTGTCGCGCAAATCCTGTTTCGTGGTAAAAGGCAATTTAACAATATCGTCTATCGAACGAATATCGTCCGGCGTAATCCCGATCTGCTGCATTTTATTGCGGTAGAACGGGGTATTGTGATATAAACGGTGCACCAGCTTTTTCAACCGTTCTCCCTGCAACAGCCGCATCTGTTCACGGCTCATGCATTCTTTAGTCTGATTCCAAATCATGTTTTCAATATTCTTTACTGCCTTCTGTCCTGTTTCCGGCAACAAATTAAATAATACAATTATCTCTCGGTGGCCGATCCGCCTTCATGATCGGCATGGAACGCTTTCAGGCGTTGCTCCAGCACATCGAACAAATTCTCGCTCATCCGGGACGTACAGGCCCGGATTCCCTGCTGCTCGCTACCTGTCGTGTTCAAAGTAATCGAACTGATTCCGTAGTAAAGCAATTCACGCATCAACTCGCCGGAAGTCAGTCCGGGATAACCGATCGTAAAAAAGAACCCGTCACCGATTTTTTCTTCCACATCCCGGTCGTACACCACAAAAAAGCCGTTTTCACAGAAAAGCCGCTTCATTCGTTCCGCACGGCGGCCATACTCCATTGTCTCCTCTACAAAATTGATCTTCCCGTCGCTCGCCGCTTTATACATGGCGGCCAGTCCGAATTGCACCGAATGGCTGGCACCCGAAGTGATCATATATAGAATGGCATTGATGAACGTAGGCCCGAATATTCCTGCCCCGTTATAGCGTTCCGCCAAGGCAGGATAACGGCGGTGGAACAATTTGTCGGACACACACACCACAGCCATTCGCTGGCCCGCATAGCTGAAAATCTTTGAAGCCGAAAGCATCAATATGTAATTGTCGGTATAGCGCGCCACGGTAGCCTGAAACGGAGGCTCGAACGGACGGCTGAGATCCTTGCGGAAATCCATCGCAAAATAAGCGAGGTCTTCCAAAATAAGGGTATCGTAGCGGGTTGCCAGCTCGCCGATAATTTTCAATTCCTGCTCTTCCAGACAAATCCATGCCGGATTATTGGGATTGGAATAAATAATGGCGGCAATGTTCCCCTCTTTCAAATAACTTTCCAGTTTCTCACGCAAAGCTTCGCCACGATAATTAAAGATATCGAATTGCAGATGCTTCACCCCTAAAATACGTAATTGGGATTTTTGAATCGGAAAGCCGGGATCGATGAAAAGCACCGTGTCCTTTCCGGGCGAACATTGGCTTGCAATGATAAACGAACCGAACGATCCGGCAACCGACCCGGTGACCGGAACACAGGATTCCGGCGAAATATCCACATCCAAAAACGCTTTCACAAAACGCGAAGTCTCCTGCTTAAGTTCAGGCACTCCCTCTGCTGCCGGATAAATGGCAGCAATTCCCGTATCCAAAGCCGCTTTCTCCGCTTCGATCCCTATCCGGCAAGGCTCCAGTCCCGGCACTCCCTGGTCCATCCGGATAAATGGAATCCCGGTACGTTTCTCCAAAGCGGAAGCCAGCAATACCACCTGTCCTATCGTCGCCTGTGCCAGATCGGTAATCTTCAGTTCATCGACAATCGATTCAACCAGCTCCCGGCTAAATATACTATGTTGCATGCAGCTTATTTTTTTGAGTTCATAATTTGTTCCGCCGCTTCCTTTCCACAGGTAAGCGCCTTGATATTCATATTCACGATAGCCTCGCCCTTATGTTTAAAGACCCGGTGAACCGCTTCTGCAATCTGATCGAAATCGAGACCGAGGATCGGGGTTGCCGCTCCCAGCAAAATCATATTGGCAGCCCGGGGAATACGGTTTTCTTTAGCTAACGCATCCACATCCAGTAAAATCACATGGGGCAATGCGCTCAGATTTGCAATAATTTTTTCCATTTCCGGATAGTTCGGCACATTCACGAACGGGGCCGTATTCGTCACCACCCAGCCCTGTGCAGACAGGAAAGGAATATAGCGCAAAGCCTCCATAGGCTCGAGCGACAAAATGACATCCGCCCCTCCCTGCGAAATAAGATCCGACTGAATCGGATCGGAAGCGATACGCAGATTAGACTGCACATCCCCTCCCCGCTGGCTCATTCCGTGCACTTCAGCCTGTTTAATATGTAATCCCTCTTTCAGGGCAGCTTCACCGATGATAGCCGCAATGGAAAGGATTCCCTGACCTCCCACTCCCGAGAGAATAATATCTAATTTCATATTTTTTAATTTCAAAAGTTCGTAATCAGGTTTATTTATTTTGAAAAGCCCGGATTCATCTGCATCCGTCCCTCCAAAATCAGGACTTAGCTGCCTGGTGACGTTTCAACGTCTGGATACATTCCCGCCGGGGAATAATTACCGACAACCCTTTATATTGAATTTCCTGACGGATCACTTTAGTAATCTGTTCCATATTCTTAGGCAGAGGTTCCACCACATGAAGATGCTCCGGCTCTACTCCGATCCCCAGACAAATCGCCTCCAGGCGGTTCGTTCCGGCAGAGTCCTGTCCTCCGGTCATGGCGGTCGTCAGATTATCCGAAATCACAACCGTAATATTCGCATTCGAATTGACGGCATCCAGCAAGCCGGTAATCCCGGAATGCGTAAAAGTCGAATCACCGATCACAGCCACGGCAGGCCACAACCCGGCATCTGCCGCCCCTTTCGCCATCGTAATCGAAGCCCCCATATCCACACAGGTATGGATGGCCCGGGCAAGAGGGAAAGGCCCGACGCGATAACAAGGAATTTTAC
>UQTM01000107.1 GCA_900544025.1 uncultured Odoribacter sp. | reverse complement strand
GCCGGAAAATGGGTCGGCGTATTTTTTAGGGGAGAGCAGTCCGCTGCGTTCCAGTAAAGCGTCGATCCGAGGTTCTTGTCCCCGGAACCGTTTATATAAGACCATCGGGTGTTCCGAGCCTCCTTTTTCCAGAATGTTTTTACGAAACGAATCTGCTATTACCGTATTGAAGATACCGTTTCTTTTAAATACCGAAAATGCGTCGGCATCTAAAACTTCGGCCCATTTATAACTGTAATATCCGGCAGCGTAGCCTCCGCCGAAGATATGGCCGAAACCGGCTGAAAAGCAACTGCTGTTTACTGCCGGAAAGGTTTCGGTAGCACTCATTGCCCGTTGTTCGAATTCAGGTACCGATTCTTTTATATCTCCGGTCACCGTGTGCCAGGCCATATCCACCAGGCCGAAACTAATCTGGCGGTCGCTTTGATAGCCGCTTTGGAAATTAGCGGCATCATGTATTTTAGCGATGTATTCCGCAGGGATTTTCTCCCCCGTTTCGTAATGTGCCGCCCATTTATCGAGCCATTCTTTTTCGTAAGCCCAGTTTTCCATGACTTGTGAAGGAAGTTCTACAAAATCCCTGTAAACATTGGTGCCCGATGTGGAATTGTAAGTCACTCTCGAAAGCATTCCATGCAGTGCATGCCCGAATTCGTGCAGAAATGTGGTTACTTCGTCGAAAGTAAGCAAAGAAGGTTTGGTTTCTGTGGGTTTGGTGAAATTCATGACAATGGAAACCAAAGGGCGCACGTCCTGGCCTGCCTGCTTGTGTTGTCCCCGGAATTCGGTCATCCAGGCACCTCCCCCCTTACTCTCACGAGGGAAAAAATCGGTATATAATACGGCAAGGAAACTTCCGTCTTTATCATATACTTCAAATGTTTTTACATCTTCGTGATACTTCGGAATATTGTCCACCTCTTTAAAGGTCAATCCATAAAGGGAACTGGCAAGGCCGAAAACCCCTTCCTGTACTTTCTCAAGCCTGAAATAGGGTTTCAGCATCTCGTCGTCTAAAGCGTATTTCTCCTGTTTGAGTTTATTGGAATAATAGGCCCAGTCCCAGCGTTGCAATTCTCCGGAAAATCCTGATTTTCGGGCAAATTCTTCTACTTCTTTTTTTTCTGCCAGAGCATAGGGGTGTGAAGCTTCGAGTAAGCGGGCAAGAAAATCGTTCACAGCTTCCGGCGTTTGTGCCATCCGGTCGGCTAAAGCGTATTCTGCATAATTTTTATAGCCTAACAAATTCGCCTTTTCCAGCCGGAGTGCGACCATTTTTTTGATAATGCCATTATTGTTATATTCATTGTCCTTATTTCCTCTCGAAGAATAAGCCCGGTAAAGTCTTTCCCGTAAATCCCGTTTATCGGCATATTTCAGAAAAGGGATATAACTGGGAGCATGCAGGGTAAACACCCAGCCTTCCAGATTCTTTTCTTTGGCTGTCAGGGCGGCTTGTTCCCTGGCACTTTCAGGCAATCCGGCAAGGTCTTTTTCATCGGTTATATGCAATGTATAGCCGTTTGTTTCCGCTAACAGGTTTTCATCGAATTTCAACCCTAACCGGGAAATTTCCATCGAGACCTCTTTGTATCTTTCCCGGTCGGCCTCTTCCAGGTTTGCCCCGCCTTTTATGAAAGCTTTCCAGGTGTCTTCCAGCAAAGTCGCCTGTTCGGGTGTCAGAACGATCTCTTCCCGGTTTTCATATACTTGCTTTACACGTTTAAATAAAATAGGGTCCATGTAAATGCTGTTGCTGTACTCCGTCAGTTTGGGAGAGATACGCTGAGCGATTTGTTGCATCTCATCGTTTGTACAGGCGGAATTCAGATTGAAAAAGATTGAAGATATTTCTCCTAATCTTTCGCCCGCCCTGTCCAGGGCTGCTATCGTATTTTCGAAGTCGGGGGCAGAATCCGTGTGAGCGATCTGCTCGATTTCCTTTCGGGCATCGGCAATCGCTTTTTCGAATGCGGGTTCGTAATGCTCTGTCCTGATCCGGTCGAAGGGAGGCGTATGATGGACTGTTTTAAAATCTTCCAATAAAGGATTCTTGTCTGTTTTATGGTTACAGGCCACCATACATATAAAAGCTGTCATATAAGTCATTGTTTTCATTTGCTTATCCGTTTAAATTACAAAAATAACATTTAATTCGGGGAGTGGAAATGTCCCCTCGGCGGTGTTATTTGAAAATAAGCTTTATTTTGCTTTGTTTACAAGGACTTATCGGATCGAATCTTCCCGGTTCTTCTTCCGATTTCGGTGGAAATTTAGTATATTTGTGAGGCTTAAGAAGGAAAGTAGAAGTGTGGGACGTGAAATTTAAACCGAAGCAAGAAAAGGAATTTATGGATAAGAAGTCGAAAGTCACGTTTGAGGACGTGAGGGATAACGAGGGGATAAAATGCTATATATCACAGGCCGATAAAGCTTTGGCCGCTATGGGCTATACGGAGCATTCATTTGCGCATGTCGTGAAGACGGCGGAAACGGCGGAAAATATATTACTCACATTGGGCTATCCGGAGCGGACGGCCGAATTGGCTAAAATAGCCGGATACATGCACGATATCGGGAACGTGGTCAATCGTATCGACCATGCCCAGAGCGGAGCCATACTGGCATTTCGCCTGCTGGATAATTTGGGAATGGGAGAAGATGAGATTGCGCAGGTGATCTGTGCCATCGGCAATCATGATGAAAGTACTGCTGCGGCCGTTAATCCTATTGCCGCCGCCCTGATTCTGGCAGACAAGACCGATGTGCGCAGAAGCCGGGTAAGAAATCGGGATTTTGCCAATTTCGATATTCATGACCGGGTGAATTACGCTGTGGAGGAATCGAAAATTTATTTTAACGAAGATAAAACAGCTATTATTCTGGAACTAAAGATCGATACGAGTATATCGGCGGTTATGGATTATTTTGAGATTTTTTTGGGACGGATGATGCTGAGCCGGAAAGCTGCTGAATTTTTGAACATTAAATTTGAATTAATCATCAACGGCCAGCGGTTATTATAAATCCGGTTGCTTTCGGGACGTAACTCTGCCTGCCTTTCCGTAGTATAAACGATATAACTAAATTTAAAGTATTATGGAAAAATTCGAAGAATTGATAAAGGGAAATGTCCCTGTGTTGGTGGACTATTTTGCTACCTGGTGCGGGCCCTGTAAGATGATGCATCCTATATTGGAAGAAGTGAAAAAGCAATTGGGAGATAAAGTGAAAATTTTGAAAATAGATATCGACGCGCCTGCTAACCGGCAAAGCGTATATACTTATCAGGTACAATCCGTGCCGACCTTGATGCTGTTTAAAGACGGGAAAATGCTGTGGAGGCAGAGCGGAGTGGTACAGGCTAAGCCGTTGAAAGAAATTATTGAAAAGTATCTTTAGGGAAAGTCGGGAAAATACCCGTGTCATAAAAAGTCAATGTTTTCAGAAAAGTAACAAAGATAACTATTTTTTATATCGAAAGCGATTTTGATTTGGAAAATATTTTTTGATTCCATAACATTTTTTGGGTAGTTTAGATAACATCGGATTTATTTACTCCGTATGTTTGTTGTGTTTTAAATTAAAAACAAAAAATTGGAATGGAGAGATCCGGAAGGATCTGGCAATTATGAAAACAAGTGAAAACGATCTTCCCCGATCGACAAATAAGGGGGATGAGTTCTTTATTTTACAGAAAGAGAGACAAAGTGTAAGGATCGAGGGTGACGGGTATGTGATACGTGAACTGAATTATTCCGATTGTGAATCGTTGGCTGAAAATGCCGATAATGAAAAGATATGGAATAATCTGATGGATCACTTTCCGCATCCTTATACGAAACAGGATGCTTTTGATTACATCAGTATGGTAAAAGCTATGCCTGGAAAACCGATGCGCTTTGCCATAGAAATAGACGGTAAGGCGGTAGGAAGCGTGGGGTTCGGTTCGGAAGGCGATGTGGAGCGAGTGACTGCCGAAATCGGTTATTGGATTGGAGAGAAGTATTGGGGGCATGGTGTGATGTGGCATGTTGTGAGAGATTTGACGACGTATGCTTTTGAAAATTTTCATTACCAGAAAATTTATGCCATCGTATTCGATTATAACCAAGGGTCGCAGCATGTGCTGCAGAAAGCAGGTTATAAATTAGAAGCCATATTGCATAAAGCGGCTGTAAAGAATGGAAAAATGGTCGATTTCTATTACTTTAGTAAAATGAGAGAATAAGATGAAGTGAGTTTGAGATGGGCGGGTTATCTGGAAAACGGATAACCCGTTTTTATTTTTACATACCTTTTTTAATGCCTGATTTAACCAATATCCAGTTAATAGGATAGGACGTCAGGAATCCGCAGCACATGGCAATCTGCATCATAAACCAAAATTCCCAGCTATTCCGGGGGAATGGCATTCCCCGATACATTACAAACATAACCACGGCCATCCAGCCGTACATTCCGATTTGCCAGGAAGTCAGAGAGAGAAAATCAATTTTAAACGCTTTCCCTATCGTCGCTCTGCGGGATAAATGTTCCATAGGGCGGATGGCCGCATATTGGAAGAAAACACCGATTACAAGTGCGAGCAAGTAATCCAGAGTCCATTGGCCTGCAATAAAATTACCGCCGATGGATAGCGGGACAAAAAACGTAAACCATTCCCCGATAATATCCGCCAGCGTGCAGCCGGCTCCGCAATGGAGTGTAGAAAGGGCGACAGTTTGCCAACGGGAATGACTTGGCATATTCATCTCGGTCTTTTCCATTTTCAGGTCGGCCATCCGGGAAGATTTCGATAAACCGTCCTGGGGAGATGCTCTCTTTTTCATATCCATTTTCGGTAGCGTATTTCGGTAGATTCCCATTTGTAAATAAGCCCATAGCCCGATCCAGCCCGCCCATAACCCGGTGAGCGGCCAAACGGCTTCCATGATTTTCATCGGCTGGCGGCGGTATGGGAAAATAGAAAACAAAATAACCGAAGCACATAGAAAACCGGAAATAAGCGACAATATAGAAACGATGTGGAGAATGTTATTCATAGGTATAGATTTTTGATCTATTCTTATAACGTAAAAGAGTGAAAATGGTTTAATCGGATAGAATGTTGTTGAATGTCTTTATATTAGCTGGCGAAAGTGAAACATTTTAATAAGTCGGAATGTATATTCTAAAATACATAAAGAGAAATAAGATGAAACAGACATTTTTATTGACATTTCTATCGATGGCATTGTTTTTTATGGCTGCCGGAAAGATAGCAACTATAACCGGATCAGCCGGGTCGAAGAATTTCCGGTGAATTGAGTTTTAGTGTTTGTCGTCCGGATGGTGATAAAATAGGATATGTTTACCGAAAATATAAAATCCCCGGATTTACTTTTATTTCAGAGAAATGAAACAATTGCTTAACTTCTATATCGTATCTTTACTGAAGAATTGAATTTATTTGCAGAAGAAGAACGGCTGCAAGTACGTTTAATCATAACCCGTATCGATATCCTGCTTGAAACGGAAAATCAGGTAGAAATTTCGGAGGAAACGGATGGAAAGCGGGAAATCGTTGAGGAAGGACATATCGTTATTTGATAAGTGTAAGGAAAATCATACTAAAATAAAGAATATAGTAATAATTTAATAAAATGGCTTATGGAAGAATTTGCAGAATTAGTAAAAAGTGAAACTCCGGTATTTGTAGAATTTTTTGCATCCTGGTGCCCTCATTGCCGTAAAATGATGCCTATTATTGAAAATTTGAAACAAAAGGCAAAAGATAAAATGATAGTGCGGCAGTTCGATATAGACGATGCTGCGAACCGTAGATTGATCGAATACTATCAGGTACAGGCCGTCCCCCTGATGATGGTATTCAAATCCGGCGAACAATTATGGAGACAGAATGGAGAAATGAATGAAGAACGATTGTTTCAAACCGTCCAAAGGTTATTCTAAAAAAGGAAGGAAGGGGATGGGAAAAATTATTTTTTTACTCTCCCTCCCTTTTTCCAGTGTTTTCGATAATAGTTTTCATGTAGACTGCTGACGATCACTCCTTTGGACGTGGAAGCATGGATAAAATAATGGTTTTTTAGAAAAACCCCCACATGATTGATTCCTTTCTTGCGTTTCGAGGTATTGAAAAATACCAGATCGCCGGGTTTAAGATCGCTTTTGGTCACTTTACGGCAATTCTTATCTGCAATTCCTTCTACTGTTCGCTGTAAAGGAATTTTATATACATTTTGATATACTTGTCCCACAAAACCCGAACAATCGACTCCCGTCCGGCTTTTGCCTCCGTAACGGTAGGGGACTCCCAGCCAGCGGCTGGCTTCCGAATAAAGCCGCAAATCATCTTTAGGAGTCACTTTAAATCCTAATTGTGACGATAAACGGGCTGCTTCTGCCTGCCGTCCTGAAAGTTTTTTATGACTACTGCACGAGGCTAAGGTAAAAATAGCCAATGCAATATATAGTAATACTGAAAATTTCATGTATCCGATTGCCTTTATCCGGCAAAGATAACGGAATAAACTTTAAATTAATTCTTTTGAAGGGTATAATCCTTAATGCCTAATTGCTGGTACACTTTTAATAATTCTTCATCATTATCTGTGATAACCAGTAATTTATCCCCTGGTTTTAATTTGGTTTTTCCTTTGGGGATAAAAAAGCTGTCCTCTCTTTTTACCATAACGACCAGCGTATTGTCGGGTAAAGTCAGATCCATCAGCCGATTCCCGTGCTCCAGCAGGGAAGGTTCTACCATAATTTCGGACATGGCCGATTTGATGTCTTCCGATAGTTCCATCCCGAAATTGCTTTTATTCTCTTTTTCCTTTTCTGTCAGGCCTAATAATTTAGCCATATAGCTTACCGTTGTTCCCTGGATCAGCAAGGATAAGATTGTGATAAAGAAAACGACATTGAAAATCAGTGAAGCCTGGGGGATCTGGGCGATTAGGGGATAGGTGGCGAAAATAATCGGTACGGCTCCCCTCAAGCCTACCCAGGATACATATAGCTTTGCTTTTCCACTCATTTTTCGGAAAGGCAGAAGGCACAGAAATACGCTGATCGGACGGGCGAAAATAATCATGAATATGCCGACTAATAAGCCTAAACCTGCTACCGGGATCAGATCGCTCGGATTGACCAGTAATCCCAAGGTAAGGAACATAACGATTTGGAATAACCAGGTAAAACCATCGAAGAAAGTCATTACGCTTTTTTGATGCTGCATTTTGTGATTACCTACCACCAAACCTGCCATGTAAACGGCAAGATAACCATTTCCTTTCACTAATTCGGTTACCGAGAAAATAAAGAATACAAAAGCGAGGAGTAAAATCGGATATAGGGATTGATTGTCCATGTTCAGGCGGTTCATGACCCAGATTGCCACCTTGCCTAATAGAAAACCGGCCACGGCACCGACACTCATTTGTACGAAGAACATCATGATAGAATACCATATATTGGTCTCGCCGGCCGGAGTTTGAATGATTTGAATGAGCAGGATGGTAAGCATATATGCCATAGGGTCGTTACTACCGCTTTCCAACTCGAGCATGGGTCGTAACTTTTCTTTCAATCCTTGTTTTTTACTTCGTAAGATAGAGAATACCGATGCAGAGTCGGTGGACGACATGACAGCTGCCATTAGTAAGGCTTCGATGAGTGTCAGGGAGGTAAATTCGGAAAATCCCGATATCCAGAAAATAAATAATCCTGTGATGGCTGTTGTCGCTGCAACTCCCAAAGTGGCAAGGATCACACCCTGCCCGAGAATGGGTTTGATCTCGGTGTATTTTGTATCCATACCTCCTGAGAACAGGATGATACTTAAAGCGATCATACCGATGAACTGGGCTCCTGCCGGGTTATTGAATTGGATTCCTAAGCCGTCGCTCCCGAAGAGCATTCCTACACCCAGGAATAAAAGTAAGACCGGTACGCCGAAACGGAAGCCGGCTTTGCCGGCGATAATACTGAAAAACAGAAGAATAGCACCTATTAAAAGAATATTTCCGGTGTCGAGGATCATAATTAATTAATTTATGGTTAGTGTAACATTTTAATTTATAGAGAGATATAAAAAATATCCCTTGTTTTTCTTTTATACGTTTCCGAGGCCTTAATATCGTAAAAATTTATGATATTTTTTAAAAGAAAAGACTA
>UQTM01000106.1 GCA_900544025.1 uncultured Odoribacter sp. | reverse complement strand
CAGCCGCAATACTGTTGCCGTAATATACGTCGTGGCTGAGATTGATGGTTTTGTTCAGAGGGTTGTAATGGTCGGTCAATTGACCTTCCACCGATCCGATCTTCACTCCCGTCACTCCGTTGTCGCGTAACATTTTTTCCACGACATCCCGGCCTGTCATGCCGTTGGCGGTAGGTATTTTGGAATATTTTTCGAAACGGCTTTTCAATTGGTGGCTGATTAGCCAGCTAATAACGGTAAATCCGATAAAAATCACCCAAATCCATAGATTGGAGTGCATAGCTACTTCTTGTTCCATAACGTTTTATTAATAATAATGTTTCTTTTTTTATATCTAATCAAAAAATACGCCAACTTATTTACATATACGTATGATGTCATATTTTACGGTTTTCTTTTAGGTAATTTAACAAATCCTGCCAGAAATTTCTTTGAGCGCTCCGGTTTCGGTTACTTGTTTTTTAAAAAAGTTTTGTTTAATTTGGAATCCTTATTTAAAACGTTTGAGATGCATTTTTCAACGAATAACTAAAAACAATAACCTATGAAAACCTACAATCCGAATGAAATCAAGAATATCGCTCTTGTGGGCAGTGCGGGTTCTGGAAAAACCACACTTGCCGAAGCGATGATGTATGAGGGCGGGGTCATTCCGCGCAGGGGTACGATAAGTGCTAAAAACACTTCTTCCGATTACAGACCGGTGGAACAGGAATACGGTTCTTCTGTTTTTCCAGCAGTATTATATACCGAATGGAAAGAGCAGAAACTGAATTTCATCGATACGCCGGGTGCTGACGATTTTGTCGGAGGTGTGATCTCTGCGCTGAATGTTGCCGACACGGCCGTTATGGTGGTAAACGCTGTGCGGGGTGTTGAAGTAGGAACGGAGATTGTCAGCCGTCATGCCAAAAAATTGAATAAGCCGGTGATTTTTGTCGTAAACCAGCTCGACCACGAAAAAGCCAATTTCGAGCAGACGATCGAACATGCCCAGGCTTCGTTCGGGAAAAAGGTGGTGCTGGTTCAGTATCCGGTGAATCAGGGGATGGGATTCAATCGGGTGGTGGATGTTTTGAAAATGGAAATGTATCAATGGAAGCCGGAAGGCGGTAAACCGGATGTGTTGCCGATCCCCGATTCCGAAAAGGAAAAAGCCGGAGAGTTGCACAATGCTTTGATCGAAGCGGCTGCCGAGAATGACGAAGGGTTGATGGAGCTTTATTTTGAAAAAGGAAGCCTGACCGAAGACGAGATGCGTGCCGGGATACGGAAGGGATTGATCAGTCGTGATATGTTCCCGGTGTTCTGCGTATCGGCAGAAAAAGATATGTGTGTGAGGCGATTTATGGAGTTTTTGGTGAATGTAGCCCCCTCTGCGGCTGCTATGCCGGGAATGACAACCGAGGACGGACGTTTGGTTCCTTACGATGTGAAGGGGATGACGTCCGCTTTTGTTTTCAGCACGTCTATCGAGCCGCATCTGGGAGATATCAATTATTTTAAAGTGATCTCCGGGGTGATGAAAGAAGGGGACGATCTGATAAATATGACTACCGGGACGAAGGAACGTATCACCCAGTTGTATGCCGTAGCCGGAAAAAACCGGACAAAGGTATCGGAATTACGTGCCGGAGATCTCGGAGCGACGGTAAAACTGAAAGATACGAAGAACGGGGATACCCTGAATGCCAAAGAATGCGATTATAAATTCCCCGGTATAAAATACCCGAATTCCCGGTTCCGCACTGCGGTAAAGGCGGTGAACAAAGCGGACGAAGAGAAGATGGCGGAAGTGCTTTACCGGATGCACGAGGAAGACCCGTCGTTGCTGGTAGAATATTCCAAAGAACTGAAACAGATGATTCTTTCCGGACAGGGTGAATTTCATTTAAATACGATGAAATGGCGTATCGAGCATAACGATAAAATTCCTATCGAATTTTATGCGCCTAAGATTCCATACCGGGAAACGATCACGAAATATGCACAGGCGGAATATCGCCATAAAAAACAGTCGGGAGGGGCAGGGCAGTTTGGCGAGGTGCACATGGTTATCGAGCCTTTTGAAGAAGGGATGCCCGACCCCGTTTCTTATAAAATCGGCGGTGTCGATAGCAAAATGTCGGTTAAGGGAAAAGAGGTTTACGAGTTGCCGTGGGGAGGGAAGCTGGTGTTTTATAACTGTATTGTCGGCGGGGTGATCGAAGCCCGTTTTATGCCCGCAATCCTGAAAGGGATTATGGAAAAAATGGAAGAAGGTCCTCTTACCGGTTCGTATGCACGGGATATCCGGGTTTGTATTTACGACGGTAAGATGCACCCGGTAGATTCCAATGAAATATCTTTCCGGCTGGCGGGGCGGCATGCTTTCAGCGAAGCGTTCAAAAAGGCCAATCCTAAAATCCTCGAGCCGATGTATGATGTGGAAGTGCTCGTGCCGGACGAGGATATGGGAGATGTGATGAGCGACCTGCAAACCCGGCGGGCTTTGATTATGGGAATGGATGCAGACAGCGGTTTCCAGAAAATCATGGCAAAAGTGCCCTTGAAAGAGATGCAACGCTACTCTACGGCTCTAAGTTCCATTTCCGGCGGACGTGCCACTTTTACGATGACTTTTGCCGGTTATGAAAAAGTGCCTTCGGATGTGCAGGAAGAATTGCTGAAGTCTTACCAGGAAACGGATGACGATGAATAAAGCTGCCGGCACGATAAGCCGGGCTGTCTATTCCCGTGCCGAATGTATCGTTTGAGATTTCATTTTCAGCGGGCGGGGGATTTTGAATAAACGGGGTTGCCGGAGGTTTCCGGCAGCCCTGTTTCGATGTTGTGTGGAAAATCCTTCGCGGTAAATTCACTAAAATCATTACCTTTGCGTGATTTTAAAACGATAAGCTATGCATTTGTTTTATACACCGGATATCGAGGGAATGGACTATACTCTGAGTGCCGAGGAATCCAAACATTGCGTGCGGGTGCTCCGGCTGGCGGAAGGCGAAAACGTGTCGTTGGTGGATGGCCGGGGAAATTGGTATAATGGGGTAGTGGCTTTGGCCGATCCCAAAGGTTGCCGGGTGAGATGCCATGAAAAGATAGAGCATTTCGGGCAACGGAGTTTTCATTTGCATGTGGCGATAGCTCCCACCAAAAACATCGATCGTATCGAATGGATGCTGGAAAAATGCACGGAAATGGGAATCGATGAAATCACGATGCTCAATACCGCCCATTCGGAACGCAAAACGGTGAAGGACGAACGGCTGCAAAAGGTGATCGTTTCCGCCATGAAACAATCTTTGAAAGCGTATCTGCCGAAACTCAATCCGATGACCGGTTTTAGATCGTTTATCGCTTCGTGTGGTGAAGAGCAGAAATTTATTGCCCATTGTAACGAAGGGGTGAAAAAGCGGTTGGACGAGGTGTATCGGCCGGGAAAAGATGTTGTGATCCTGATCGGGCCGGAAGGGGATTTCTCCGTGGAGGAGGTCGGACTGGCAGAAAAGGCCGGTTTCGTTTCCATCACATTGGGGCAAAGCCGCCTGCGTACGGAAACCGCAGGAATCGTGGCTTGTCATAGCATTGATTTTATGAACCGGGTATGAATCGCAAGAAGGTGTCGTTAAGGGAGAGGAAATTGTAAATAATGGAAGCCGTTATGGAAAATATTTTGAAAATAGCCCTGATCGTATTGGTGTTTGCCGTCGTGCCCCGCTGGTTATGGGGACAGGACACGAAGACGAAAATCGCTTTGTTGAAGTATAAAGGGGGAGGCGATTGGTATGCGAATCCTACTGCTTTGCCGAATCTGATTAAGTTTTGCAATGCCAATCTGCATACCGATCTGGCTGTGCAGCCGGCAACCGTAGAGCCGGGCAGCCGGGATATTTTCAATTATCCTTTTGTACACATGACCGGGCACGGGAATGTGGTTTTCACTCCGGTGGAAGCGCAAAACCTGAGGGAGTATTTATTGGGAGGCGGTTTTCTGCACGCCGACGATAATTACGGATTGGCCGAATCGTTTCGCCGGGAAATGAAAAAAGTGTTTCCCGAAGACGAGCTGATGGAACTTCCGTGGGAACATCCCATTTTTAAGCAGAAGTATAAATTTAACGAGGGGTTGCCTAAAATTCATGAACACGATGATAAACGTCCGCAAGCATTCGGAATTGTAAAAGACGGGCGCTTGATCGTGCTTTTCACCTATGAAACCGATTTGGGGGACGGCTGGGAAGATCCCGAAGTGCATAAAGACCCCGAAGAAAAACGGCGGGAAGCTTTAGAGATGGGGGCGAATATTATATCTTATGTTTTTTCTAACTGAAATTGTATTCATTTTCAGTCGAATAGCAAATAAAAATTAAAATCCGGTGACAAATTGTCATCGGATTTTTCGGTTAATTATGTCAAATTGTCTTTTGAACTGTAAAAAATTCGTTGAAACCTTTAAATGCTGAAATCGGTATAAGATTTGTAACTTCCTGTCTTCAGAAAGGAGAATGTTTGAACTATGAACATGAACAATTATACCATAAAATCGCAAGAAGCATTGCAGGATGCGGTGCAGCTTGCGCAGAGTAAAGGACAGCAGGCGATCGAGACCGGGCACTTGTTGAAAGCCGTGATCAATGTCGGTGAGAATATTACTCATTTTATCTTCAATAAGCTGGGCGTGAACAGCGCTAACTTGATTTCGGCTCTCGACCGGATCGTGGATGCTTATCCGAAAGTTTCCGGAGGTGAACCTTATCTTTCTTCCGATAGCAACAAGGCATTGGAGAAGGCAACCAAACTCGCCCAGGAGATGGGCGATCAATATATTTCGCTGGAACATATTTTGTTAGGCTTACTGGATAACCGGGATCAGGTTTCACAGTTGCTGAAAGACAGTGGTTTGACCGAAAAAGAAGCGAAAGCGGCTATTGCCGAATTGCGGAAAGGTTCTAAAGTGAATTCTCAGTCGGCAGAGGACAGCTACGATGCTTTGGGACGTTATGCCATTAATCTTAACGAACGTGCCCGTAACGGCAAGCTCGACCCGGTGATCGGACGTGACGATGAAATCCGTAGGGTGTTGCAAATCTTATCCCGCCGTACGAAAAACAATCCGATCCTGATCGGTGAGCCGGGTGTGGGTAAGACCGCTATTGCCGAAGGGCTGGCACAGCGTATTGTGAACGGGGATGTTCCCTCCAACCTGGTTTCCAAACAGATTTATTCTTTGGATATGGGTGCTTTGATTGCCGGAGCGAAGTATAAGGGAGAGTTCGAGGAACGTTTGAAAGCCGTGGTAAACGAGGTGCTGGCATCCGAGGGAGAGATCATTCTTTTTATCGACGAGATACATACTTTGGTCGGCGCGGGTAAGTCCGAAGGCGCTATGGATGCCGCCAATATCTTGAAACCGGCTTTGGCACGTGGAGACCTGAGAGCGATCGGTGCGACCACCCTGAACGAATACCAAAAATATTTCGAACAGGATAAAGCGTTGGAACGCCGTTTCCAAAAGGTGATGATCGACGAGCCGGATGTGATGAGCGCGATCAGTATCATGCGGGGATTGAAAGAGAGATATGAGAACCACCATAAGGTGCGTATTACGGACGATGCGATCATTGCATCGGTGGAATTGTCGCACCGTTATATTTCCGACCGTTTTTTGCCGGATAAGGCGATCGACCTGGTGGACGAGGCTGCGGCTAAACTGCGTTTGGAAATGAATTCCGTGCCGGAAGAAATCGATGAGCTGGATCGTAAAATTCAGCAGCTCGAGATCGAGAAAGAAGCTTTGAAGCG
This sequence comes from uncultured Odoribacter sp., assembly GCA_900544025.1. Classification (GTDB taxonomy): domain Bacteria; phylum Bacteroidota; class Bacteroidia; order Bacteroidales; family Marinifilaceae; genus Odoribacter. Next base: position 2,671 of record UQTM01000106.1, on the reverse strand, counting down.
GGAAGGTTCGAGCAAGAAACTGACCGATATTCAGAAAGAACTTGCCGATTTGAACGATGAACGCACCAAGTTGCGTGCACAATGGGAATCGGAACGTTCGCTGATCGACGAGATACAGAAAAATAAAGATGCGATCGAGCAGTATAAATTCGAGGCGAGCCGTGCCGAGAGGGAAGGCGATTACGGTAAAGTGGCCGAATTGCGTTACGGTAAGATAAAAGAAGCGGAGGAACGGATCGAAGAGGTGAAGAAGAAGCTGTCGGATATGAAACACGGCGAATCGCTGATCCGGGAGGAAGTGACGGCCGACGATATTGCCGCCGTGGTTTCCAAATGGACGGGGATCCCCGTGAACCGGATGATGCAGAGCGAAAGGGCGAAATTGCTGTCGCTGGAAGATGAATTGCACAAACGGGTCGTAGGTCAGGATGTGGCCATTGCTGCACTGGCGGATGCCGTAAGGCGTAACCGTGCCGGATTGCAGGATGCCAAGAGGCCGATCGGATCGTTTATCTTTTTGGGAACTACCGGAGTCGGGAAAACCGAATTGGCGAAAGCGCTGGCTGAATTCCTGTTCGATGACGAATCGTTGATGACGCGAATCGATATGTCGGAATATCAGGAAAAACATTCTGTGTCCCGGCTGATCGGAGCGCCTCCCGGATACGTGGGGTATGACGAAGGTGGACAATTGACCGAAGCGGTGAGGCGGAAACCTTATTCCGTCGTACTGCTCGACGAGATAGAAAAAGCACATCCGGACGTTTACAATATCCTTTTACAGGTGCTGGACGACGGGCGGCTGACAGATAACAAAGGTAGGGTCGTTGATTTTAAAAATACAATTATCATTATGACCTCTAATATCGGTGCGCATATTATCCAGGATAAGCTGAAAGGCCTTGATGAGAAAAATAGGGATGAGGTACTGGAGCAAACCAACAAAGAGGTATATGAATTGTTGAAACAGACGATCCGGCCTGAGTTTCTGAATCGTATCGACGAAGTAATCATGTTTACGCCTTTGCAAAAATCAGAGATTGTGGACATTGTGAGATTGCAGTTGAAATCCTTGGGTAAGATGCTTTCCACGAATGGAATCGCGATAGAGATTACCGACAAGGCTGTGGAATGGATCGCCGAGGAAGGCTATGATCCGCAATTCGGTGCACGTCCGGTGAAACGGGTGATACAGCGGAACCTGTTAAACGACCTGTCGAAACAGATTTTGTCGGAACAGGTTTCCAAAGACAGTCGCATAGTAGTGGACGTAAAGGACGGGCATATCGTTTTTACGAATAAATAAACGGTGACGGCTTCGTACTACGGATTATTTTAAACATTATAACCTGGAAAACGTATTAGTTGATGAAACTAATACGTTTTTTTATGCAAAAAGCAGATATCGGATTGGTCGGGCTTGCCGTAATGGGCGAGAACCTGGCCCTTAATTTCGAAAGCAAGGGGTTTACCGTGGCGGTGTTCAATCGCCTGCATCCCGGAAAAGAAAATGTGGTGGACCGTTTTATGCGCGGCAGAGGGGCAGGAAAGAAGTTTATCCCCGCTTATTCCGTTCAGGAGCTTGTCGCTTCGTTGAATCGTCCCCGGAAGGTTATGCTGATGATCAAGGCAGGGGAAGCTGTGGATGAAGTGATCGGGGAATTGTTACCTTATTTGGAAACGGGTGATGTCATTATCGACGGAGGAAATTCCGATTTCCACGACACCGAACGCCGGGTGGAGGAATTGGAAAAACAAGGGATATGGTTTATCGGTACGGGTATTTCCGGAGGGGAAATCGGGGCTCTGACCGGGCCTTCGATCATGCCGGGCGGTTCTGACCGGGCCTGGCCGCTGGTGAAAGATTTGTTGCAAAGTATAGCCGCCCATTTGGACGATGGCACTCCCTGCTGCCAATGGATGGGAAAAGGGGGAGCCGGACATTATGTGAAGATGGTGCACAATGGCATAGAGTACGGAGATATGCAATTGATCGCTGAAACCTGTTCGATACTGAAACTTTATTTCGGTTTTGAAAATGTGAATATAGCGGAGGTGTTCAGTAAATGGGACGAGGGAGAATTAAACAGTTATCTGATTGGAATAACGGCGGAAATTTTCCGCTTTAAAGAAAAAGACGGCAGTTATTTGTTAGATCGTATTCTGGATGTGGCAGGGCAAAAAGGGACGGGAAAGTGGACAGGGATCGCCGCTTTGGAAGAGAGCGATCCCCTGACGTTGATTACCGAGGCCGTTCACGCCCGTTTCCTGTCGGCGCTTTATGAAGAACGCGAAAAAGCTTCCCGGATTTACGGGAAGGCTTTGGCCGGGACCGAGCAGAATTTGGCAGTACAGGTCAATCAACTGCAAGAGGCTTTGTATGCATCGAAATTGGTTTCCTATGCGCAGGGATTTTCTTTATTGAAACGTGCTTCCGCGCACTACGGCTGGGAGTTGGACTACGGGACGATAGCGATGATCTGGCGGAAAGGGTGCATTATCCGTTCGGCGTTTTTGGAGCAGATTACCAGAGCCTACCGGAATGCTCCCCTGTTAGACAACCTTTTGTTTGACGAGTTTTTCAAAAAGAAGGTCACCGATTCCCTGTCTGCCTGGCGGAAAACCGTGGCGGACAGCGTGCTTAACGGTATTCCCGTTCCTTGTATGGCGG
>UQTM01000105.1 GCA_900544025.1 uncultured Odoribacter sp. | reverse complement strand
GTGGCTGCATTCCGCTTCCTCCTCCCCCCCCCCCCCCTGCCGTAGCGGTAACGTCGAAACCTTCCGGTTTGATTCCGAATACTTTTTCCGCATCCTCTTCATTTCCGAGAATCACATCACAGCCCTCCACCAGAGCGGGCATCACTTCCGAAGCCTTTTTACCGTATTTCCAAAGGTTTTTCCGGTAATTCAGGTCACAGGAAACGGTAATTCCCATCTTATTGGCCACCTTGATCGCTTCCAGGCAGGCATCAGCCGCACCTTGCGACAAAGCCGGGGTAATTCCCGTCCAATGAAACCACTGTGCCCCTTCGAATACTTTTTCCCAATCCACCATGCCCGGTTTGATTTCCGAGATAGCCGAATTGGCACGGTCGTACACCACTTTGCTGGCACGGGCAACCGCTCCGGTTTCCAGGAAATAAATCCCCACCCGGTCGCCGCCGTAAATAATATTAGAAGTCCCTACGCCATATTTACGCAAATCCATTACACAAGCCTTTGCAATATCGTTTTCCGGCAGGCGGGTCACGAAATCGGTCGGGATTCCGTAATTCGACAACGATACAGCCACATTGGCCTCGCCGCCGCCGAAAGTAGCCGTAAACTCTCCGGCCTGTGTGAAACGTAAATATCCCGGAGTTGCCAGACGCAACATGATCTCTCCGAATGTAACAACTTTTTTCATAGTCTATTTTTCAAATTTATTTTTGATTTTCCACTACTGTCACCACGAGTGGATTGTTCACCTTCACTTTTTCGTTTTTAATCATTTCAAACCAAGCAGCGGCCGATTCCAGTCCGCCCTTGCTCCAGCCCGTACCCAGATAATACACGAACGGCTCGCCTTGCTTGTAATCGGAAAGAGCCAGCAAATGACCGTCTTTGTCCATCACGGCTTTAGCGCCCTGCGGGAACACCAATCCTAACGCCACATGACCGTTATTCATCTTATTGTCGTTGTTCTGCGGTTCCCAGTAACCGATCAGCCCGGCAGCGGCATCCATCAGCGTATCGGAAGGCTCTGGACGGGTTACGATTCCGGCAGCCACTTCCATCGATGCGGGAGCATTCCGGTAAATTTCCTGAATCTTATTGAAACGGCTGTTTGCATCCAGCGAAATAACACGGCTTTCGTTCACTTCGTTTTCACCCACTTTATAAGGAGCGTAATCCAATTTGAAGCTGATACGCAACGGGCCGTTATCCAGCACCTGAGCTTTTGTGAAATTATTTCCCAGCACCAGCTTGCCATCTACATAAGGAGCCATAGCCCCGGCTCCCAAAGTACGTCCCACCTTATAGCAGTCCATTCCTTTCCCGTGGTCTTTGTGATAATCTCCCGTCTTATACCAAACATCGATCAACAATTCATCGGTTCTCTTCACCCACACATCGATGCCGTTGCTGATCTCTCCGGTAGCTTCCAGAGCCGGGCCGTACATACGGTGAGCCACGATATTGTTTTCCCATGCGAAATCATCCATACGTTCCGGCACGATACGTCCGTACGCCTTTTGCGGATAAGCGGCCGGCTGGCCTAATTTCAACTGATATGCAGCTTCTGCATTCGGTTGCACATTCGCCTGAAAGATCACGGCAACGGGTTCCGTGCCACCGTTAAAGATCACCTGACTGGGAATTTCCTGTCCCTGCGCATCGGTCACCACCACATTTTCTTTGGTTGCGCCCGGCAAGTTTGCCGTCACTTCTTTCCAGCATACTTCTACCGTTTCATCGGTACGGTTCAGGTCTGTCGTATTTTTCACAGCCACTTTCAGGCTCTTTTCCGAGCTGCAAGCCATGAAAGCCAATACAAATAAAAGACTTAAATATTTCATAGTGTCCAAATTAGAATTTCAGGTTTCCGATTCCGGGACATCCGGCACACCGCCTCATCCTCCCTGAATCCGAACCCTGAAACAGAAAATTTATACTTATTCTTCGTTAGAAGCTTTTCCCAGAGAAGCTAAGATACCGCCATCCACATACAATACGTGTCCGTTTACGAAATCGGAAGCGCGTGAAGCGAGGAATACGGCCGATCCGCCCAAATCTTCGGGCAATCCCCAGCGCATAGCCGGTGTACGCTTGATGATAAATTCATTGAACGGGTGTCCTTCGGTGCGGATAGGAGCCGTCTGTGCCGTAGCGAAATAACCCGGTCCGATACCGTTCACCTGGATGTTATAGCGTGCCCATTCCGTCGCCAGGTTGCGGGTAAGCATCTTCAATCCGCCTTTGGCAGCGGCATAAGCGCTCACCGTGTCGCGTCCCACTTCGCTCATCATAGAGCACATATTGATAATTTTTCCGGCGCCTTTTTTAATCATGGCAGGAGCCACCGCCTTCGACATAATGAACGGCCCGGTCAGGTCGATATTCAATACCTGCTGGAAATCGGCAACGGACATTTCCACAGCGGGGATACGTTTGATAATTCCGGCATTGTTTACCAAAATATCCACATCGCCCACTTCTTTTGCGATTTTGGCGATATTTTCGATAACCTGGTCTTCTTTGGTTACGTCGAACAAATAGCCGTGAGCCTCGATCCCGTCGGCAGCATATTCGGCAATAGCGTTATCCAATTTTTCTTTCGACAAGTCGTTGATCACCAATTTAGCACCGGCATGAGCCAATGCTTTAGCGATCGCCATTCCTAAACCATGAGTAGCTCCGGTTACCAAAGCCACTTTTCCTGTCAGATCAAATAATTCCAAACCTTTCATTATTTATTTATTTTTAATCGATTAACTATTCTTATTTATTTCAAATCGGTTGCACCGCAAGTATCCATATCCCCATAGTCTATATTTTCACCTGCCATACCCCAGATAAAAGTATAGTTGCTGGTTGCACTGGCAGAGTGGATAGACCATACCGGAGAGATCACGGCTTCCTCGTTCTTCATCCAGACATGGCGGGTTTCATCGATCTGTCCCATAAAATGGCACACAGCCTGCTGTTCCGGCACTTCAAAATAGAAATAGGCTTCCATACGACGGCTGTGAACATGAGCCGGCATCGTATTCCACACGCTACCCGGTTTCAGCTCGGTCATTCCCATCTGCAACTGGCAGGTCGGCAATACCTGGTTTACGATCAGTTTATTGATCACGCGATGATTGCTTTCTTCCATCGTTCCCATTTCCACCACCACGGCATCGGCTTTAGTCACCTTACGATCGGGATAAACGGCATGAGCAGGCGCCGAATTGAAATAGAAATGAGCCGGCTTGCTGCTATCCTTGCTCGAAAAGAATACATTCCGGTCGCCTTTCCCCAGATACAACGCCTCTTTATAATCCAATTCGAAAGTCTTTCCGTCCACTTCCACGATTCCGGCTCCGCCCACGTTGATAATACCCAGCTCACGCCGCCACAGGAAGAACGGAGCACGCAGCGGATCGATCGCCGACAGTTCCAATTTCTCTTTCACAGGCACGGCTCCCCCCACGATCAAACGGTCGTACATCGTATAGACCATATTGATCTCGTCGGCCACCATCATGTTTTGGATTAAAAACTCTTTTCTCAAACGCGTTGTGTCGTAAGCCTTCGCATCTTCCGGATGCGAAGCATAACGTACTTCGTAATTTATTTTCATTATCGTTAAATTTTATATAAGATTTCAATTATTACACATTGTCGAATCGCGGATCACCAGTTCGGGCTCCAGTATAATATTCGCAGGCGATTCGCCGTTCAGCTGATCCAGCAGCATACGCGCCGCCTGCTGACCGATTCTTTTACTGAACTGATCTACGGAACTGAGCGAAGGCACCATCAGCGCATCTATCGGCTCGTTGGCAAACCCGCAGATAGCGATGTCTTCGGGGATTTTTATCCCGAATTTCCTCAACTCCTGCATCAGCCCCAGCGCAACGAAATCACTCGTGCAAAACACGGCGTCCGGCCTGTCGGCTGGTTCCATAAGCGAAATTTTCTGCGCCAGCGCCTGACCGTTTTCCTGGGTAATATCCCCATACGAAATCCAATCCTCGCCGATGTATATACCGTGCGCGTTCATCGCGTCGCGATACCCCCGGCAACGATTATACCAAATGGCGACATGCTGGAAACCGGCAAAATGAAAAATTTTCTTTTTCCCCTGTTTGATTAAATGTTCAACCACCATATAGCCTCCCCGGTAATCGTCCACGGTCACCGTCCCGGCAGAATCCACCTGGTCGGAAGCGCGGTCGAACAAGACCAAAGGAATACCATAATTTTCGAGATTATTGAAATGGGAATATTCATGCGTCCCCGAAGCAATGGAAGCAATCACTCCGTCCACTTTTCCTTGTGCGAGAGAATTGATCAGTTTTTTTTCTTTTTCGTACGACTCCAACGACTGGCAAATCAATACATCATAGCCTGCTTTGTAAGCTTCCTCCTCTATTCCGTCGATCGCAGAAGAAAAAAAGTTCCGGTTTATATTCGGCACCACCACTCCGATTGTACTACTCTTCCCAAGTTTTAGATTCACTGCCATCCGGTTCGGCTTGTAATTCATTTCCAATGCTTTCTTCTGCACCTTCTTCCTCACTTCTAAGCTGATCCTCGGATGATCCTGCAAAGCTCTCGACACTGTGGAAGCTGATACGTTCAACGCTTTCGCAATGTCATAGATAGAAATGTTTTTCTTTGTTTTAGGCATAAATTCTGTAAATTTGTGTACAACCGATTGCACAAATATAGTGGTTTATTTTAACAAACAAACATTTCAACCTAAAATTAATTTATTTTTTATTATCTTTTTGAGTATTCTTAAAAATATATAGGAAAAACGAGCAACGAAAGGCGTTACGGAATGTTAACGGTCGTATCTTTTTTCTCCGTTTCGTATCGCTTTTCGGTTAGAAATTTCCTCCTCGAGGCGGTCTGCATACTTGCGCAACATTTCACGATGACGTTCGCAGGGTACAAACCCTTCCATGTCTGCCCGGGGGGTTTCTTTCAGCCGTTCGCCCCCTTTCCGGATAATCGCCACCGCCTGAGCGAATTTCTCCCGGTCGTCCCTGATTTTATCCAGACAGGGACTTTCTTCGGGACGCTCGAACGACACCTGCGGCCCCAGTTTCCGCCAATATCCGTTCAATTGCCAGAAATTTATTCCCGTCAGGCTGCCCAGCGTTTTCAATTCTTCGTTATTCAGCGGACTGCGCCCCGCCATATGATCGGGATAAGCCGATTCGTATTCCGGATAATACACTCCGTTCAAATCCATCCATGCATAAAGCACCTGCTTTTCCCGTTCGTTCAGTTTCACCTTATGGTGGCGCGAATCGATAATCTCCGTCAGCTTGCTGGCATGCGATCCCCAGCTATACGGCTGCTGTATGGCCGCAGGCCCTCCTCCCACCAGTTTCACCGCTTTTTTCACATACAAATCCACATAGGCGGCATTGAAAAACGGATTCCGGTCGGAAGCGAGCACCAGCTTATCCCGGTTTTCCCGGTCGAAATCGTGGCACTTCACACAATGCTTGTCCAGAATCGGCTGCACCTGCCCGGTAAACGAAAAACGGACGGGCTCTTTCCCCTGCCATCCGCCCAGCGCATGCGGCGCATGCTGCAAAGCCTGCAAACGATTCGAAGCGGGCACAGGCACGCTCAACCGGTTTTCATGGCATCCCACACAGCCGTTCACCTCTCCCGAAAGCGCGATCGTACCGCTACGCATCGATTGAATCATCTTTTTATCCTTATCCAGTAACTGGAAATATACAAATTTTCCGGCAGGCACCTTAAAATAAGCCGATCCATCCGCTTCCACAGGCACTTCCCCTAAAATCACCTTATTCTCAAAGCTATGCCAATTCATGCCGGGAGCCTGCTCGCCCTGACCGTTCCAGCCTCCGTTCGTCCACGTCCGTTTTTCCGGCGATTCCACCACCCGCAAATATTTCACGCTTCCCGGCTCTACCCCCGTCATGTGAGTCCCCTCGTACACATTCTGCACATAATAAGTACCCGGCTCTCCCGAATAATTCCGGTTTTGCGGAATGGCAAAAGGTTTATGGCGCGGCGCCACCGGCATCGGATCGAACAGATCCCGTTCTCCCTCCAGCAGCAAAGTTTCCACTCCGTTACGATCCACCAGCCAGATCCCCATCCGGTAATCTTTCGCTTTCTCATCATACCTCACCGAACGCGACACCAGGAAAAAACGGTCGTTCAACGGAAACGGGTCTTCATACCTCATCTTCAATTCCATAAACTTATCGTAATTCCCTTTCCCGATCATCGTCCTGGCCTGTTCCGGCCAGATATGCACCACGGGTTCCGCTCCGTCCACCCCCAGCTTCCGGTCGATCAGCGCCAACGCCCCCCAGGGACGGTCGTGGCAGGAGGAAAAAATACACAGCAGTAAATCCGTTCCCGGTATAGCGCGCGGATCGATCACCCCGCCGGGGGAATTGGTGTTGTTCCCATAATAAATGGCATGTTTGGTACCGTCGGGATTCACCGTCCACAATCCCTGCGCATCCCCGAAATTCCGGTCCACATACTCCCAGCGGTCATACACGATCCGCCCGTCGTTCAGTAAGGCGGAATGCCCTTCGAACAACGTGCTTTTCCCGATCTGGTTAATATTCGCCCCGTCGGCATCCATACGGTAAAGGTTACACATAATGTGCCGGTTACACATGCAATATTTAGGCTCGCGCGAAGAACTGAACACGATCCCCCCGTCCGGCAGGTACAGCGGGTCTATATCCGAAACGCCCTGCGCAAAAGTCAGTTGTTTCAATCCGCTACCGTCCGTATTCACCTCATAGATATGAAAAAAATCCTCCTTATTCTTCCGCCACGAAAACAATATCTTTTTCCCGTCGAACGAAAGTTCGGGATCACGAATCACCCCTTCGGGCGATTCCAGTATCGTCCTGACCTCTCCCGTCTGCAAGCGCACGGCTTTCAACGCCGAGCCGGGACGGAATTTTTCCCCGTTGATCTCCCCCCATTGAAACAGGGTTTCCGTGTTGTGATGGTCACGGGCATATTGCTGCCGTTCCACATACAACATTTCCTGCGCCGTCAGCAAAGGATTGGCCAGCGCCAGCCGCTTTTTCCAGGTTTCCAGCTTACCGGAAAGCACCCCGGCGGAATCGGCTCCCGCCTGAAACTCCTTTTCCAATCCCGACAATTCCCTGCCCATCGCCACCGTATCCACATTCGCGCCCGGCAGTACAGCCGTTTCCGCCAATGTCCGCTGCAAGCGGCCGAACAGTTCTTTTTGCCCGGAGTCCGCAACAGTTCCCTGCCCCCAGGCAAACCCAAGGATAAAAATCCCTATTCCCGATAAAAACAACTTTTTCATAGCTCTACGGTTCACATCAAATCATTTAAAAACTTTACGGCTGAAATCCCAGGTTGGCGGACACCGCCCCAGCGGCCCCGATCACCTCGCGTCCCACTTCCGGGAACATCGCCTGCGCCAACCTGCCCGAAGGCCCGGAAGTCCAGATCGCCGCCACCACCTGTCCGAACGAATTGAATACCGGGGCTGCCACACAATGTACCCCTTCCATCTCTTCCGCACGGTCTGTCGCATATCCGCATACCCTCACCTGTTGCAGCTCCCGCCTCAACTCTTTTTCGTCGCGGATCGTATGTTCGTTAAATACCTCATAAGTCAGGTTTTTCAGAATCTCTTCCCGCTCCCGTTCCTCCTGAAAAGCCAGCAACACTTTACCCGGAGCCGAAGCATGCAGGCAAAAATGAGTGCCGGGTGTCAGGATAAAACTAAAGCGGTGCGATCCCAGCACCTGTTCCAGAAGCACCACTTCATTCCCCACCAACACGCCCAGCATCACCGCTTCGCGCAGCTTATCACGCAACTTGCGCATCTGTTCCAGCGAACGTTCCACGATATTGGTTTCTCCCAATGCCGCCAGCCCCAACTTTAAAAACTTTCTCGACAGGAAATAATGGTTCGTCTCTTCCCGCTTGCGAATATACCCCCTTTCCTCCAACGACTTAATAATCCGGTAAGTCGAAGTTTTGGAATGATTCAACACATCCACCATTTCCTGCACCGTCAGCCCGGCAGGATACTCCGCCAGCAATTCCAGCAAATCCAGCCCTTTTTCCAGCATCGGCACTCCATATTTCTGCTTTTCTTCATCCGTAACTTCCCCCTTCACGGTTTCAATATCCGCCTGTCCTTCTCCTATCGTCATTTTCTTATCCTTTTAAATATATACACGCCTTATTTTCTAAATAGAAATCAAATTTCTTATTTGAAAACAAATATACATCCTTTTTAGAAAGAAACAAATAAAAATAGAAAAAACCTACACAAGATTTCAAATCTTTACCTTTTAACACTCAACACATTCCTTACCTCTTAAAACGATTTTCCCCGCATCGGTGCATACAGGAACCAACCGGAAATGCCAATTCACAAAACACCGGAAATGCCCCGGCTTTCCTTTTTCGCTCCCCCTCCCGGAGCTTTAAAACCATATTGGATTTACTGAAAATAATATTTTACTTTGTGCATAGCGAATATAAAAAAATCAATCTATGAATAAAGAATTAGACCTCGCGGTATCGTGCTACGGAAAAGTAAGAGGAGTCCCATACGACCTCGCTGTATTGCCCTGGGGAGCTACCGAGCCCCATAATCTTCACCTGCCTTATATGACCGATTGCATTCTCTCGCACGACATTGCGCTGGATGCCGCCGAACAAGCTTTGCAGCAAGGCGTACGCTGTATGATTCTACCTCCCGTGCCTTACGGCTCCCACAACCCCGCCCAGCGTGGTCGCCCGTAGCATGACCG
>UQTM01000104.1 GCA_900544025.1 uncultured Odoribacter sp. | reverse complement strand
ACCGCGCTATCTGCTTTCACCTCTTGCATCATCCAGGCCACCTGCCCGGACTCCGGGTCCTCCTGTCCGGCCAGCAACCACAGAGCCACACCGCCCACCAGCAAAATAGAAGCGGCAGCCACCCACCGGACGGCTTTCCAACGCCTCCGCTCTCCCATTCCGGGCTGTAATCCCCGTCTCAACTCCTTCATCACCTGCTCATGATCTGCCTGGACTTCCTCCAGGCCTTCCAGCGCCTCATATAAAAACGGATCGGACAAAGCCTCCCGTTCCAGGCGGTTTGCCGCCTTTCCTTTCCGCTCTCCCCGCAGATAACGCCATATATATTCAAAACCTTTCATATCCCGACTATTGACAGATCCCTTTACGTTCCAGGCACAATTTCAGATTCCTCTTGCCGTTCTGGATAAAACTCTTCACCATTTTCAACGAAAACCCCAGCTTTTCCACAATATCCTGGTAGGAAAACTCTTCCATAAAAAAACGCTCCACACACATCCGCTGCCGTTCCGGCAAAGCCTTCAGACATTCCCGCACCCCCTCTTCCTTCTCCTCGGTCTCCCTTATATCATCAAGATGAAAATCATCGCAAAAATCCATAAACTGCTCGTCCAGTTCCACTAAAAAACTTCCCTTCCGTTTCCGTAACTCCGCCAGACAACTGTTCCGGACACAAACATACAGCCACCCTTTAAAAATCTTCACCTCGTGTTGCAGCAATTTCCCGCTCAACTCCTCGTAAATCTGCATCACCATATCGCGGGCATCCTCCACATTCTTCAGATACTTCAATGCAACACCGTAAACCAAAGGCATATACCGTTCGTATAACTCCTCCAGATATCCGGGCCTGCAGCTTTCACGATACTGCTGTAAAAGTTCCTCGTCGCTACTATCTTTATTAACCTTCATGAATAAAAACGATATAAACAAAACAAAGATAAATAAACTTTCAAACAAAAAAACAAACACCATGGAAAGCAAAGTAACCACCACCACCATTCATCCGTCCGTCACCCTCGGCAACTGGATTCTCACCCTGATCATCATGTGTATCCCTTTAGTCAATATCATCATGCTGTTTATCTGGGCATTCAGCGCAAGCAGCAATCCCAGCAAAGCGAACTGGGCTAAAGCAAACCTGATCGTCATTGCCATAGGCATCGTGCTGTTTCTGCTTTTCGGAAGCGTCTTCGCCGGAATACTTTACAGTTTTTACCCGCACCCCTGATTTCCGGTAACATAAAATAAACTTCTAAGCAGAAAGCATTTTTAAGCAGAGTGTAGCGAATTAACTGTAACAGCGTTCGTTACGCTCTGTTTTGCTTTATAATGCAAAAGGCAGAAAAGCATATTTAGGCAGAACACAGCAGGAGTTTCGTTACTATCCCGTTACTTGAATAGCGATGCAAATTGTTTACTAATGGATTTTTATTCAGCGCATTGCGTAGTTTTTCATGCCGTCCGGTAACTCAATGATAACTAATTTTTGTAACCAGAAAAAACATTGAGTTATGAGGTCAACATTCAAAGTATTATTTTACGTGAAAAAAGGTAGCGAGAAACCCAACGGAAACCTGCCCCACCCACACCAAAGAAAGGAAGAGGGATATAAGCCCCCTGCAAAGCCGGAACTAAATAAAGGCAAAGGTTTTAAACGATAATTATGGCTGGGTGTCAAATATTTATTATTTTTGGAAACGATATATAATACACACTTTCAGAGAAGAGAAAAGGCATCTCTGTATATATGAGTCGGTGGTATTTCACGCGCAACAGTGTTAACAGAAAAGGTAACAAAATGAAAGAATATTTTAAGTTACAATATTTAATGATAAGGAGGAAACTATCAGACGACTCTCGCCCGATAGTTGGTTATTTGCTGGCATTGTTCATTTCGCTCGTATTTGTAGGAGTTTCTGTGTTATTACTTTCAAGTAAATCTATTTATGCACCATACATTTATGCTTTTGCATCGCTTTTCTTTATCTCAAAATTGAGCGAAATAAGACGAAATGACTTTCTTAAAATTTGTTTTGGAAATGAACTGCACAGAAAAGTGAGGATTTTGGAAAATCTGATTGTCATACTGCCTTTTGTTATTTTTCTCATATACAAACAACATTTTTATTTGACGATTTTTCTCGTTGCAATCACAGTTTTAATGGCGCTGTTGAGTTTCAAAGCAACTTACGATATAACAATTCCGACACCTTTTTACAAAAAACCGTTTGAATTTACGGTCGGTTTCAGAAATTCATTTTTTATGTTTTTTATTGGATACGGACTTGCAATAATTGCCGTAAAAGCAGATAATTTCAATCTTGGTGTTTTCGCATTAGGACTTATATTTCTCACAACATTAAGTTATTACTTAAAACCTGAAAATGAATATTTTGTTTGGTCATACAGTTGTACGCCTGCAAAATTCTTGTTTATAAAAATCAAAACCGCACTTTTGTTTTCTTTCTATTTATGTCTGCCTATACTCATTCTGTTGAGTGTATTCTATTTTGAACACATTAGCGTTTTACTTGCTTGCACTTTTTTAATGTTTCTATATCTGACGACTTTTATTTTGGCAAAATATTCAGCATATCCCGAAGAAATAGGTATACCACAAGCGATAATGTATGCAATTGGCTTATTCCCACCAATGCTTGTTGTAATTATTCCATTATTCGCAAGCCAATCAGTAAATAAACTAAAAGAATATTTGAAATGATAAGCATACAAAATTTATCCAAAAGTTTTGGCACGAAACAGATATTAAAAAACATAAATATTCAATTTGATAAAGGACGTGTTTACGGAATTGTAGGAGAAAATGGCGCAGGAAAAACAACGTTGTTTAGGTGTATTGCAGGATTGGAAAATTACGAAGGACAAATAAACTCAAAACTTAATCCGTTGAAAAATTATTTGGGGTTATTATTAACTGAGCCGTTCTTCTTTACAAAAATCACAGGACAAGAATATATTCAGTTATTATGTAATGCCCGAAAAAAAGAAATATCAAAAATTGAGGATAAAAATATTTTTGACTTACCTTTAAATCAATATGCTTCAACCTATTCAACAGGTATGAAAAAGAAACTAGCTTTATTGGCTATTTTACTACAGGAAAATCAGTATTTTATACTTGACGAGCCTTTCAATGGCGTTGATATTCATAGCAATATAATTATTATTGACCTTGTCCATAAACTAAAAGCATTAGGAAAAACGGTAATTATATCTTCGCATATATTTTCAACTCTAAGTGATACCTGCGATGAAATATATTTATTGAAAGAGGGAGAGATTATCAAAAAAGTTTTCCGTGAAGATTTTGAAACGTTGGAACTTGAAATGAAAGAGTTTACTATTGGAAACAAAATAGAGAAATTGAAATTAAAATGAAAATAATAAAAACGCCATATAACAAGGATAGCTGTTGCACAACCCTCAAAAATATAACAACGGATTACAAAATACTTTAAGAAGAACGGATAATCCTTTATTATCTGAACACAAAGGTATATTCCAAGAACGAAACGTCAACACCAAGCCCTACGGGTTTTACGGAAAATCTCCACACCTCCGCTACGCTTCGGGTAGTATTTCCCGTAAAAGTGTTGCCTTATTCGTTCCCTCCATAAGAGAGGTGTTTATCAGATAAAAAGGAAAAATATATAATTGAAATCCAAAGAAATTGCTTATCCTTACAACCGAGTTATTTGATAGCATTACACTGCAAAACACTGAAATACAAACGATTACCAAATCATTGCTTCTAAAATTCAAAAACTCTGCGAAAGATTTATTCCTCAATCGGTTAAGTCAAACCGATGAAAATCTAAAATAAAACAAGCTGCCCGGTAAACTCAGGCAGCTTGTCTTTAATAATACGGACGCTTATTCTATCCCTCGTCATTCTCCCTGCCCCACAGCCGGTTCAACCTAAACGCAGGCCTGCACTAAAGGAACACCTTCACACCGTCTTAAAAAGATTTCTTAATCCATATATGGGTTATTTCGGAAATAAACAACTGATGTTTCGAAGGCTCGCTGCCATAAGATTCTTCCATCACCTTAGCCTTGTAAGGCTCGGTCAGGTTGGCATAATCGAGTTCCTGCACCAGCATCTTTTTACACTCGATAATCATGCGGGCTTCGCCGAAACTCATCAATCCCGAAGGGGTTTCCAGAGGAGTCAAACCGGCTTCCTTCACCTTGTCCGTATCCCTCCCGGATTTCGTTCCGCATACCCTTAAAGCGCCACGATACTGCTCCGGGAAGAAACTAAGGGTAAATCCCTCCTCTTTTTGCAGGAACTGATAGGTATATCGGGAATCACGGATAAAAATAAAAGTCGAAGGACGTTCATAAATATACCCGATTCCGCCCCAGCTTGCCGTCATCGTATTATACGCATCCTTATCTCCTGCCGTCACCAGCATCCATTGCTGCCCGATCAGCTCGATCACATTGTCCGGCAAGGCAGACGCCTCGATCTTATCGTATCTGGACTCCCAGGTATCCGGCACAGCCGGACTCGTAGCCTGTTGCTTACTGTCGTCTGTCGTTTTACTGCTGTTGCTCATACAAGAGGTAATAAATAGAACGAAAACGGTGAGAGGTAATAAAATTTTCATGGTGTAAATGGTATTTATATCAAATAATTAAAGCTTTATCGTGAGACAAAGATAACAGATAAAGCCATCATACGACTTGATGCCTATCCGATTTACTAAAAAAATACAAAATAAGCACCATGGTCATAAAATCCGGCACCACTTTCCAAAATCCCCGCGGAACACCCGGATTCACGGAACAAACAACGGAACGGAAACCGTAACCTCACCGACAGGGGATACATACGCATGAAAGACGGATCCAGCGTCAGCATATCACGCCAGCGCCGGGAAACGGTACTCGATAAATTGACAGGAAAAACAGCCGGCTATAAAAACAGCATCAGAATCAGCTGCGCCAGAATCACACGCACAAACATCGACAACGGATATACCGTAGCATAGGAAACCGCGGGATTATCCCCCTCTATCGTAGCATTCACATAATTCAGCGCCATCGGATTCGCCATACCTCCGCAAAGCATACCCGCCAGCGAGCCGAAATCGATCTTCATCAGTTTCAGCGCACACACGCCCACCAGCACCACAGGTACAACCGTAATCGCAAAACCCAGGCCGATCCACAAAAGGCCTTCCGGACGGAAAACCGTTTCGAAAAAATGCGCCCCGGCATCCAACCCAAGGCAAGCCAGATACATCGACAGCCCCAGCCCCCGCAACATCAGATTCGCACTCCGTGTCGTATAAGTGATCATATGCAAACGAGGCCCGAAAGCCCCCATTAAAATACCCATAATAATAGGTCCTCCGGCAATTCCCAGCCTCACCGGATAACTGATACCCGGAATTGCAAAAGGAATGGCTCCCACCGCAAGCCCCAGTACCATACCGATAAACACCGCAATCAGATTCGGCTCTTTCAGGCTCACCACCCGGTTGCCCAACACCTTTTCCACATTCGAAATGGCAGCGGCCTCGCCCACCACCGTCAGCTTATCCCCCATCTGCAACACCAGCTCGGAAGTCGGCAACAACTGCACCCCGGCACGGTAAATACGGGTAATATTGATCCCGTAATGATTTCGCAGCTTCAACGATCCCAGCTTCTTCCCGTTGATCTCCGAACGGGTAATCACAATACGTTGCGAAATCAACTGACTGTCGATAGCGTTCCAATCGATATCCTCCTTATTCCAATCCACATTTTCCTGCTCCCCGAAAAACATCGACAGCGACTCGACATCCGCCTCTGTCGTAATCACCAGCAAACGGTCGTTCGGCTGCAAGCGTGTCTCCGAAGTCGGGATCGTCACCTTCCCATCGCGCCACACCCGCGAAATCACAAACTTATGCGCCGCCAGATGAGCCACATCCTTGATCGTCTTACCGAAAATACCCGGATTGCAAACCTGGAAACCGGCAATATAAGTCTGGCGGGACTTCCCGTCGCTCGTCAGGTTCTGCCCCGAACGAGCCGGAAACACCTTCCGCAAAAAAATCAAAGCCAAGATCACCCCGACCACCCCCAGCGGATAAGCCACGGCACATCCCAAAGCCGGATCGGCCGATTCGATATTCATCTGTTTCAAGGTCTGCTGAGCCGCACCCAAAGCAGGCGTATTCGTCACCGCCCCGCACAAAATGCCTACCATATCCGGCAGTGAAACCCCCGTCACCACATGGAAGACCAAAGTCAGGGCCGTACCGACGAAAATCACGGCGGCAGCCAGCAGATTCAGCGTAATCCCTCCCTTACGGAAAGAGCCGAAGAAACCGGGGCCTACCTGCAATCCCAGTGCATATACAAAAATAATCAAACCGAAACTCTCTGCATAATTCAGCATATACGGATCGATCGACAGCCCGAAATGCCCGGCAAGGATTCCTGTAAAAAAAACGAAAGTCACCCCCAGTGACACGCCCATAATACTGATCCGCCCCAATGCAAGACCTATCGACGAAATAAGCGATAATACCACAACCGCCTGAATAACACTATGCTCGACAAAAATACTATTCAACCATTCCATAATACGAACAACAAAATCGATACCTGTCTAAAATTCCGGCAAATGTAGCATAAATAAATCACAAAGGATGAAGCAAAAAGTTAAAATATACCACTTTTAAAGCCCTTTTAACTGTTAAATACAAACGTTTCCGCGTTAAATTACGTTTTAAAATAAACAATTTCCGGTGAAACGGAAATATTTCACCTAAATTTGCATTCGAGCTGTAAATCAATACGATAAAAAACAGCACAGTATTAACCAAAAAGAAAAGCATGAAATTTAAATGGAAGACCCTGATCATTCCCTGTATGGTGGTCATAGGCACAATATCCTGCGCAAGGCACGCTAACGTCCCCGCACAAATATCCTACCATCCTACTCCGTTTATTTCCGATCTCGACTCCCTTTTCCCATCCTCCGAAATCAACCTTTCCTTCTACCGGCCACAACCGGTTGAAATATACAAACCGACCCCGCAGATCAGTGAACACTTCATAGGGGCCGAACGCTATATCGTCAAATTCACAAACCAGAATTTTATCGACAGAAAACAGGAATTAATCATCGATTTCAGCCAGCTGACCGACGATGCTTTTTGTTTTCCGTTGCCGGGAGCGAGAGTCATATCCCCCTACGGGACGGCGAGAGGCAGAAACCATGAAGGGATCGACATCAAAATAAACCGCCACGACACCATTCTCGCCGCTTTCGACGGGATTGTCCGTATTTCTTCGACAGCACGGGGATATGGCAATGTGATCGTAGTGCGCCACTATAACGGACTGGAAACAGTTTATGGACACAACTCCAAACGTCTCGTAAAATCGGGCGACCGGGTAAAAGCCGGACAGGTTTTAGCCGTTTCCGGCCAGACCGGGCGTGCCAGCACCGACCACCTGCATTTTGAAGTGCGCGTTAACGGGAAACATATCGATCCGAACCTGATTATCGATTTTGAAAAACAAACCCTGCTCCAAAAATGCCTTGTATTTACCTCCGATGAAAAAGGAAAATTAAACATCGAGCAAGTATAAAACCCGTTTTTCTCTTACTCCGCATTTCTAACGACGGCACAAAGAACGAAGCGGACAGACACCCCACATGATAAAAAATCGTTACCCGTACAGGTAACGATTTTTTCATAATAAACACCACGTTTTCTTTCCCCTCTCTTCCCGCCATTTACAACCTTCCCCATTTTATCTCATTAGCGCACCGGAAACGACACCGTGAAACGGCTCCCTTTCCCCACTTCGCTCTCCACCCGGATCGTTCCGCCGTGAGCCTCCATAAAGTCTTTTGAAATAGCCAGCCCCAACCCGCTACCCTGTATCTTCGTCCCCGGCACACGGAAATAACGGTCGAAAATACTCTGATGATACCTCGGATCGATCCCTTTTCCGAAATCCTGCACATAAATCTCCACCGCTCCCTCTATATGCACCGCCCCGACGACCACCCTCGAATTTTCCTTAGAATAATGAATGGCATTCGACAGCAAATTGGTAATCACCCAAGCCACTTTTTCACTATCCACAAACAATTTCGGCATCTTTCCGGCCGGATATTCCACCTCCACATTGCAGCCGAACCGCTCTGCCAGCACCCGCGTAGCATTCACCGCATAATCGATCAGCTCGATAGGCTTCGTTACCTTCGGATTCAGTTGCAGCTTCCCGGTTTCCACTTGCGTCATCTTCAGCAACTCCCCGGTGATCCCCAGTAAACGCTCGCTATTTTCCTTCACCCCGTCGGCCAGCGACCGCTGCTCCTCGTTCAGCTGTCCGACACGCTCGTCCTCCAGCAACTTCAAACTCATCAGGATAGCCGAAATAGGCGTTTTCAGCTCGTGGGAAATCGTAGAGATAAAAGTCGTTTTCGCTGCATCCAACTCCTTAAACTCCGTGATATTCTTCAACAAAATCACATCCCCGATATACTTCGCCTTTTTCTCACCCGGATCGGTCACCCGGATCGGAATATATTCCGCCTGAAAATAACTCTCCTTATCGTCCGCATAAATCTTCAAAGGCTCCTTATGTTCGTCCGGGCTGACCAACTCCCTCACCAGACGCCGCAGTAAATCGTTCCGCAAGGCCAATTCCGGGGCGAGGCTCCCCACAACCTCCTCCCGCTTCAGATTCAGCACCGTCAAAGCCTCCTCGTTCACAAACAGAATCCGTCTGTTTCCGTCCAGTCCCAAAATAGGCTCGTGGATACTGTTCACCACCGCCTCTATAAACTTTTTGGAACT
>UQTM01000103.1 GCA_900544025.1 uncultured Odoribacter sp. | reverse complement strand
GGAGGAGTAGTGTGCCCCCCGCCCGGGTTGGAAGCCGTAACCACCACTTCTCCCGTCGTTCCCTCTACCCCGGCAATAGTTTGTGGAGCGGTAATCCGGATCGCCTGTTCATCGACGGTCACAGTCCACCCCCTCGGCTTGGTGGTCACAATAAATTGATCGACATTTTCGCTGGCAATAGGATAACGGTGGGATTCTCCCCATGTAAAACGCTGAATTCCCGACACCTCTTGCACCAAACGCAAAGCAACTCCCTTCTCATCGTCGCTGCAAGCGCTCGACAGCCACAAAAATCCCATCAACAGCAACCATTTGACACCCGGCAAAAAACTAAAACACCTCATAATTTAAAATTTAACCGATTTCCTGCATATCCCACAACGCAATCTATCGCCCGAAACGGCATTTAACTGTCCGGACAACCTTTTACAAATATATCGAATAAATTAAAAAAGAGGGTAAAACGATAAGATTTAACACATTACCCCTTTCCTTCCGCTCCCAGCCAGCCGGCCACCGCATCTTCCGGCCAAACGGCCGCCCTTTTCCGCAAAGTTTTCTCGTCCGTAATCCGGTCGGCTTTCACCTGACGGAAAGCCATCTCCAATATCTCCCGGTGGTCGAAAGCCAGCGAAGGCAAACCGGAGAAAGGAAACCACCCCGCTTCTGCCGCATCATCCCCGGCACGGAGCAACTCCTGTTGCATATCGGCAAAAGCATAAAATGCCACGGTCACCACCCGTCCCCTCGGATCGCGGTCGGGAGCGGAAAAAGCCCCGACCTGCCGGACAGAAGCCACAGAGAGTCCCGTTTCTTCCCTCAATTCCCGAACAGCGCAATCCTCCGCACTCTCGTCCGTTTCCATAAATCCACCCGGTAACGCCCAGCATCCCCGGAAAGGCTCTTTTCCCCTCCGTACCAGCAACACATAAACCTCTCCCTTTTTCCAGCCCCACACCACACAATCGGCAGTTACTTCCGGACGCGGATATTTATAACAATACGACTCCATTCCTTCTATTTTAAAAATGTTTATTCTTATTCCCAATCCTCGCAAGATAAGCCTCCGTAAACAAGGAACGGCTCCAAACGGTCTGCATTATCCCCCTTAAAGCCAGATACACCAGAAAAGCAAGCCACAACACTTGATTGTCGGTAGAGCCGGAGAATATATAATAAATCAGGAAAAAAGCCCCGGCAGCCACCAGCATAGCCGCCAACATCTGCCGGGTTGCAGTAGCCCCGATCAGAACCCCGTCCCAGATGAAAGCGGCAAAGCCCGCCACCGGGATAGCGAGTACCCAGTAAAAATAAGTTCCGGCAGCCTGCACGACTTCCCGGTCACTGGTCAGCAACTCTAAAAAACCCTTACCGCCGACAGCATACAGCAACGTAAATCCCAAAGCCATCGCTCCACCCCAGCCAAACAGATTTCTCACCGCATGCCGGAGCGATTTCAAATCACGTGCCCCGACATAACGTCCCGTAAGAGCTTCCCCGGCATAAGCAAAACCATCCAAAATATAAGAAAATAAAGTAAACAGCTGCATTAACAAGGTATTGACCGCTAAAATCACATCTCCCTGCCGGGCCCCGGAAGAAGTGAAAAAAGTCGTTACGGCGATCAGGCAAACCGTCCGCAGGAATATATCCCGGTTCACGGCAAAAAAACGGCGCATGACCGACAGTTTCAGGCTATCGCGCATAGCGATCCACCGGCTGAGCTTTCCATAATGCACATTCCAAAGCAAAACAGCCATCAGCAACCCCGACCATTCTGCCACCACCGTACCCAAAGCAACGCCTTCCACCTTCATCCCCAAAGTAAACACAAAGAAAAGGCTGCACACGACATTGATTACATTCACCGCAATAGCGATAAACATCGGGAAACGGGAATTCTGCATGCCGATAAACCAGCCTTTAAAGCCATACATCATCAATACCGCCGGAGCTCCCCAGATACACACCCGGAAATAACGAACGGCATACAATTCCACCTCTTTGCTCGTCTCCAGCAGATAAAATGCCAGCCGTTCCACCGGATACTGTAACGCCAAAATCACCAAAGCCGACACCAACCCCACACTCAACGCCTGCACCAGCACCCTCATTTCCCCGGCGTAATCCTTTCGGCCATAAGCCTGAGAAGTCAGACCGCTCGTCCCCATCCTCAAAAAACCGAAATTCCAATACAGGATATTAAACAACATCCCTCCCACCGCAATGGCCCCGATATAGGCGGTTTCTCCCAAATGACCGACAATCCAGACATCCACCAGCCCCAGCAGGGGCACCGTGATGTTCGACACGATCGACGGTATCGCAAGCCTCAATATCCGGCGGTTCATCATCTCGATTGCGCTTTTTTAACCTTACGGGCCAGCCGCTTTAAATACTTACCGGGGATTACTTCCCATTTCCTCGTTCCGGGCACTTCCAGCGAATACACCCGGAATCCTCCGGTCTGCAAAACCTCCCGGATCATCTTCACCGTGCCCCGGCTCTGCCGGAAAAACACATTAAAAGGAAATGGCGTAGTGCAGGTAGCCACCACCACCGCCCGTTTCCCCCGCTGCCGGGGACGTGGTATTCCCAGGCTGCTTTCTCCCATAAATACGGGCACAAGGCGGTCGAACATATTCTTCAATCCGGCACTCATATTTCCCCAGTGCGTAGGCGATCCCACCACAAGCCACTCCGCCTCCGTAATCCGGCGTGCCAGCCGATGACCGTCGTCTTCCGGCAAAACACAATGCCCCGTTATCCGGCATTTCATACAGGCCGTACAGGGGCGTATATTCAGATCGTACACATTCACGACCTCCACATCCTCTCCCGATACCTCGGCCGCATATTTCATCAACCGGCCGATTTTTCCGTCCCGCCTCGGGCTGCCATTCAGAATCAAACCTTTCATACCGTCGTATTTATCGTTTCCAATCGTTCATAAATTAAAAAAGTAACCTCATGACGAAGTTACTTTTCCGATATATTTTAAAAGTCCGGACTTATTCCGCCTCATCCCCTTTCAATCCGGCTATCTGTTCCACATTCAAATCGCTTTCGTTGGCATTTCCGGCAATATCGTAATGTCTGAGCGGATTTTGTTGCAAATCGTCGTTCATCTTCCGGTTATTGTAAACGTCTATAGCCAGATACAGCGCATTTCTCAATCCCGATTCGTCGGCCAGGTCCTTCCCGACCAGGTCATAAGCGGTCCCGCTCACCGTAGAAGTATAAACCACCGGCAATCCGGCAATCAACACGGCTCCGCCATACCCCTCGATAGACTTAAACGGAATCATTCCCTGATCGTGGTACATAGCCAGAACCACATCGAACTTCTCAAATTCAATCCCGCTGAACAAAGCATCGGCAGCGTACGGCCCGAAAGCCGTAATGCCACTGTTCCGGGCTTTCTCGATAGCAGGTATAATCACATTTTGTTCCTCATCCCCGTACATGCACCCTTCACCCGTATGCGGATTCAATCCCAGCACGGCAATCCGGGGCTTACGGATCGTGAAATCCCTTTTCAGGCAGCTATCCAGCAATCTTAGCTTATTGTATATATTGGCAATGGTAATTTGAGAAGCAATTTCCTGAAAAGGCACGTGAGTCGTCACGAATCCGACTTTCATTTTCTCGCCTATCAGCAACGGCATGACATTTTTCACGTCATAACGTCCGGCCAAAAAAGCGGGACAACCGGATTCGGGTTTAAAGGCATTACATCCCTGCGGAGCACCTACCAGCACATCGATACCCTCCCTGTCCAAATCGTCTAACCCCATTTTCAAAGCAATCATGGCGGCTTCGTCCGATTCCGGCGTTTCTCTTCCCAAATCGACTTTGATCGCATCGTCCACGCAATTAATGATGTTGCAACGCTTACTGTTGGCATCCTGCGCACTCTGAATGCTATTCAGGCTAAAGTTCTCGACATTCAGGTTTTTCCGGTGATAAGCAGCCACTTTCGACGAACCGTAAAGAATAGGCGTACATACCTCACAAATCCGGTTCTCCGCCATAATCTTGATTATCAACTCGTAACTAATACCGTTCACATCTCCTTGAGTGACACCGACCTTTAATCTGTTCTCCATCGTTTAGCATTTTTAGATTGCAAAGATAGTAAATAAGTTTTAAGTTTGGAGCCTTTCGGCGGCATAAGAAAGAAAAAGATTACCGTATAAAAAGCCGTCCGGACTAAACTTTTCCATTCCCGAAACGATTACACCGGCATAATTCCTAACCATCGCCCGGCATAAATAAAAAAGGGATAAGAAAGTTCTCTTTCTTATCCCTTATATCGATCTGCCCGAAAATATCCGGAATAATTTTCCTCCTTACACATTCCGGCTACCGCCAAAATCGTGTCCGGTTTCCTCTTCCCGGAATTTTTCCGTTGCAGCTATCGCTTACGCTTCGTTATTTTCCGGGCGTTCACGTCTCTCACCTCTGTCGTGTCTCTCCCCTCTCTCGCCGCGGTCGCGTCTGTCGGGACGGTCACCTCTCTCCCGTCTTTCAGGACGTTCCGGACGTTCTACATAACCTTCCGGCTTCGGCAGCAATGCTTTATGCGACAAACGCAGTTTTCCGGTTTTCGGATCGACTTCCAATAACTTCACGCGGATTTTATCGCCTTCTTTCAGGACATCTTCTACCCTCTCGATTCGTTTGTAATCGATCTCGGATACATGCAATAACCCGTCTTTACCCGGCATGATTTCGACGAACGCACCGAACGGCATAATCGATTTCACCGTACCTTCGTAAATTTCGCCTTCTTCCGGTTTAGCAACGATAGCACGGATACGTGCCATAGCCAGATTGATGGATTCAGCATTGGTTGCAGCCACATCGACCACTCCCTTATTACCGAC
Source organism: uncultured Odoribacter sp. (assembly GCA_900544025.1). Lineage (GTDB taxonomy): Bacteria > Bacteroidota > Bacteroidia > Bacteroidales > Marinifilaceae > Odoribacter. Next base: position 3,959 of record UQTM01000103.1, on the reverse strand, counting down.
TTCTTCAATGTTGATTGTTGCACCGGATTTCTCCTGAATATCCTGAATGATCTTACCTCCAGGACCGATCAGCGCACCGATCTGGTCTTTATCGATCGTGATGGTCACGATACGCGGAGCATGCGGTTTCATATCGGCACGGGGAGCCGGCATCGTTTCGGTGATGATATCCATGATATGCATACGCCCGCGTTTAGCCTGTTCCAAAGCCTGTTCCATAATCTCGTATGAAAGACCGTCCACCTTGATATCCATCTGCGTAGCAGTAATACCGTCGCGGGTTCCGGTAACCTTAAAGTCCATATCGCCCAAATGGTCTTCATCACCCAAAATATCCGAAAGTACGGCATATTTGGTACAACCTTTATCCGTAATCAATCCCATTGCAATACCTGTTACCGGTTTTTTCATCGGTACACCGGCATCCATCAGCGCCAGAGTTCCGGCACAAACAGTAGCCATAGACGACGAACCGTTCGATTCCAAAATATCGGACACGATACGTACCGTATAGGGGAAATCCTGCGGAATCATCGGCTTCAACGCACGAAGCGCCAAGTTTCCGTGACCGATTTCACGACGTCCCACTCCACGCGAAGCCTTAGCCTCTCCGGTCGAGAACGGAGGGAAATTATAATGCAGCAAAAAGCGTTCTTTTCCCTGTATCGTAGCTTCATCGATCAGTTTTTCATCCAGTTTTGTACCCAGAGTCACCGTGGCCAGCGCCTGAGTTTCACCACGGGTAAATACAGAAGAACCGTGAGGACCCGGCAGATAGTCCACTTCGCACCAGATCGGACGGATCTGCTCGGTAGTACGTCCGTCCAAACGGACACCTTCGTCCAGAATCATACGGCGCATAGCTTCTTTTTCCACATCGTGGTAGTAGCGTGCCACCAGATTCTTTTTCGTTTCCTGGTCTTCTTCGCTCAGAGTGGCAAGATATTCTTCCCGCACACCGTTCAGCAATTCTCCGCGAAGATGCTTGTTAGCGTTGCATTGGCGGGCTACATCATAAGCCTTTTGGTAACATTTGTCCCAAATATCCTTGCGCAATTCTTCATCGTTCACTTCATGGCAATACGCCCGCTTCGGTTTATTGACAGCGGCAGCCAGTTCATTCTGGATCAAACATTGCTCTTTGATAGCAGCGTGGGCAAACTTGATAGCGTCCAGCATTTCTTTTTCAGACACCTCGTTCATTTCCCCTTCCACCATCATAATATTTTCATAGGTCGCCCCCACCATAATATCCAGGTCTGCTTTTTTCAAAGCGGAAGCGGTAGGATTGATCACAAACTCTCCGTCGATACGCGCTACCCGCACTTCCGAGATCGGTCCGTGGAAAGGAATGTCGCTCACGGCAATGGCAGCAGAAGCGGCCAAACCGGCAAGAGCGTCCGGCATAGACTCCTCATCGGCAGAATACAGGGTTACCTGTACAAAAGTTTCTGCATGATAATCGTCCGGGAAAAGAGGACGCAAAGCGCGGTCCACCAAACGGGACACTAAAATTTCGTAATCAGACGCTCTTCCTTCCCTTCTCGTAAATCCGCCGGGGAAACGGCCGATAGAAGAAAACTTTTCCTTATAATCCACCGACAATGGCATAAAATCCACATCAGGGCCGGCATCCTGTGCCGACACAACAGTCGCGAGCAACATCGTATTGCCCATTTTCACCATCACAGCGCCATCGGCTTGCTTTGCCAATTTCCCTGTTTCCAGCGTAATCACCCTGCCGTCTGCCAGAGTAATACTTTTTTCAATAACGTTCATAACTTTTTAACGGTTAAAATGATAATTTTAACGGAATTCTTTTAGATAATGGAGGAGGGAGGGGAGGTAATAGAAACAAGCCCGGACGAACCGGGCTTGTGTGACAACGTATATTATTTACGTATGTTCAAAGCTTTAATGATTGCACGATATCTTTCAATGTCGCGGTCTTTCAAATAGTCTAATAACGCACGGCGTTTTCCAACCAATTTAATCAATGATCTCTGTGTACCGAAATCTTTGTGATTTTTCTTCAGATGTTCGGTCAAATGGCCAATACGGTAGGAAAATAAAGCTATCTGAGATTCCGCAGAACCAGTATCTTTATTAGACTTCCCGTACTTGGTAAAAAGTTCTTCTTTCTTTTCAGACGTTAAATACATGATTTCTAATTCTTTAATTTGATTAATATCGTTAAAACGGCACAAAGATACATTTAATTCGCTTATCAACCAACGAATTTCAGTACAAAAGTACACTTCCCATAAAATAAAAAAACATTCCGTCCCCCCTCCTTTCCCACTTTTAACTTTATATAGCCGAAAAGCTTATTATGCAGACGATTGATATTAACGCCCTCGCATTTTCTGTTTTTTCTTTTTCTGCTTTATTTCAAATTTTCGTTCTTTTTCCTGCTCCTTCTCTATTTTTGTATTAGCTTTTTTCTCTGTCTTACGTTGCCCTTGCATTTTTTTCAATTCTTCGTGTGCCTTGCTATAAGTATATTTACACTCGCTTTGTTGTGTCGCTTTCCTACTTTCTCTTTGCATCCTTTTGAAATTCACTTTGTGCCGGATTGCTTTTTCCTCTTCGATAGGAAAAGAATAGCGTATTCTGCTACAATCCAACTTATCGAAGAAAAGTGCAATTTCCGCATTCGTCGGTTCCGAAGTGCCTAAAATCTCTTTAGCAACAGAATATTTTCCTTTTTCAATTCGTTCGAAAAGAACGATCCAAAAAGGAGAATCGAACAGTATAGTAATAGTATATTCATCAATAAAATACATCATTCAATGGTCTCTGATATACCGATGATGTAAATATATATATACCCATTATTTGTATCGTTGAATATAAAGTCATAATTTTGTCCAATAGCGACAAAGTTATATGCTCATGTATATCATAGCTGGATTATTCAATATCATTCAAGCCCAGTACAAAGACTTAGGCATTGATTTGGGAAAGATATTTACTGAATTTAAAACAAATATCGATATCCTGGACAATCCTATTGCAAAGTTGGATGCCAATATATTAGGAGAGTATCTTGAACAGGTCGTATCTAAAGAAAAAGATAACAGAACAGGGCTAAAAGCAGGGTTTGTTATCCCTTTTGGTTTAACTGCTACATTCTTTAATCTTTATCATCAAAGCAGGACTGTTCGCGATTTGTTCCAGGAATTGAAGAAATTCGATTCTACCGCAAATAATATAACCGATTATTCCATAAGAATAGATCATAACTTGATTTACTACGAAATCTCCATTCATAACAAGTTTGTTGAAAAATATCCTATAGCTGCCCGCCAATGGAGGGAAATGCAATATGGAATCGCATATCAATATGCCCATAGTTATACCGGAAGGTTTATTCAACCCATACAAGCCTATTCTGTATATAACAAGGAGGGGAGCATTGATAAACTGGAAGAATATTTAAATTGTCCGATACGGTTTAATCAGAATACACAAACGCTCATATTTGAAAAATCTATATTGGATTTACCTGTTATAACAACAAAAAAAGAACATCTGTCTCTCTTTGAAAACGCAATGAGCTACATTGCACATAGGTATAATGCAAACAGATTATCTAATGTTGTCCGTAGATACTTAATGCATAGTTTATCCACATCGGAACTGGGTTTGAAACCTGTAGCAGAAAGATTCAATATGAGCGAACGTAATATGCAAAGGAAACTAAAAGCGGAAGGGACATCCTATCAGCAAATTCTTGATAGCCTCCGCATAGAGTTATCACAAAAATATCTAATCGAGAATATACCATTGACAGAAATAGCTTTTCTTTTAGGTTTTGAAAGCCAAAGTGCTTTTAATAAATTCTTTCACAAACACTTTCACACAACACCAAGCCAATTCAGATAAAGTTTTATCTAACATAGCCTGTTTACGTTTTTAGGACAGGTTATGATGTGGCGACTGAACGTCGTCGAGCC
>UQTM01000102.1 GCA_900544025.1 uncultured Odoribacter sp. | reverse complement strand
TTGATAATAGAATTTGAATATGTATGAAATGGATCTTTTTATTGGGGTGGATTGTTTGTTGTTGGGCATGTAATCATGAAAATACGGCAGAATATCAGGTGTTTCAGGTGAATCCGGAGTCGGAAAGCAAAGAGAGTTTCGATCATTTTTATCGTTTGAAAGAAGTGATCCCTTTGGAAACGACAGACAGTTCGGTGATGGGGGATATCATGAAAGTGATATCGGCTAAAGGGCGTATTTTTGTCGCTCCCTGGAATGGGAAAAGTATTTTTATATTTGACCGGTCGGGAAAGTATCTCAGCCGGATAGATAAGGAAGGCCGGGGACCGGGGGAGTATTTGAAGATTTCCGATTTTATGGTGACGGAGGAACCGGAGGAGATTGTCGTGTATGCCCGCGAAGGGAAATTGAATTTTTATGATTGGGATGGAAATTTTTTAAGAGATTCCAAGCAGGATGCTTTTGTGGGTGGCATAGAACGTTTGCCGGATGGAAGTTGTGTACTGAATTACGTGCTCTCTCTGAATTCTTTGTTTCGGGATACGGCTTTTATGGTACGAGTGACCGATCCTGACGGAAAGTGTGTCAAGGGATTTTTTCCTTTGCCTAAAATTCGGGTGGTATTGCCTGTAAAAATGGTTACTTCTTTATATCAGTCCGGAGGACGTTGCTATATTGCGCCTATTACGGAGAATACGATTTATGAGTATGTGCCCGAAAAAATGGAGTTTATGCCCCGTTATGAGTTCGATGTAAAAGGGGTGCTTTTGCCGGAAGTGGAAAAGCTGACTTTTGAAGATTTTAGACGGAATTTTATTTTCGATTATTATATTTTCAGTAGTGAGTATGTCGGGAAGAGGACGGTTTTAACTACGGCTTTCTGTGGCAGAAAAGGGGAAATGGTTTATTTTGTGGGAAAGATCGGAGAGCCGGATGCGTATGTGCTTAGGGCTTTGTACGACGAAACCAATGAATTGCCTTTAAACCGTTATATGCAGCATTCCGGTTTTGAGGGGAATCTGGTGCTATACAATATGCCTTTACAGATCAAGGAACAGGATTTTAAAGTGGAAACTTCTGCGGGCTACAAACTTAGCCGGCAGTTGGACGATGAAGACAATCCGGTTTTATTTGTGTATGAGGAAAAGTGATCTTTTATGTCCCGATCGTTTTGAAAAAGCGGTTTACTTACTGAAAAGCATTATTTTTGTAGGACAAATAAAACGATTTTGGAACAAAGAAGATATCATGATTTTCCGTCTTTTTGCCGGGGTGTGTTTGGGGAGCGGGTACAGAAGTTGTCGATAGACGGCGGCTTTACCTGTCCGAACCGTGACGGAAAAAAGGGATCAGGAGGTTGCACTTTTTGTAATAACGAGAGTTTCAATCCCGATTATTGCCGTTCGGTGCAGGGGATCACCCGGCAGATCGACGAGGGGGTACGTTTCTTTCAGGCAAAATATCAGGGACAAAAATATTTAGCTTATTTTCAGGCTTATTCTAATACCTATGCACCGTTGAAGGTGTTGAGGGAGAGATATGAGGAGGCTTTGGCGCATCCGCAGGTGGCAGGGTTGGTGTTGGCTACCCGCCCCGATGTGATTGAAGATGAAGTTTTGGATTATTTGGAGGAATTGGCGCAGAAGTATTATGTGTGCCTCGAGTATGGGGTGGAATCGTCGAATGAAGAAGTTTTAAAGCGGATAAACCGGGGACATACTTTTACAGAGGCAGAGGAGGCTATTCGGCGTACAGCCTGCCGGGGTATTTATATCGGTGCTCATTTGATTTTCGGCTTGCCGGGCGAGGATCGGGATTCGATGCTGGAGGGGGCTGTCCGGTTGAGCCGTTTGCCGATCGATATTTTGAAGCTGCATCAATTGCAGATTATCCGGGGGACACGGATGGCGGCAGAGTATTTGCAATCCCCTGAAATGTTTCGTTTGTATTCGCTGGAGGAGTATCTTGATTTTGTGGTGGATGTGATCGGGCGGATACGACCGGATGTGTATCTGGAACGGTTTGTGAATCAAGCTCCGGCAGAGTATTTGATTGCTCCCAAATGGGGCGTTAAAAATTATGAGTTCGTCGCCAAGCTCGATAAGCGTTTGAAAGAGAAGGAAATGTGGCAAGGGAAATTATGCGGGTTTTCGAAAGAAGAGGGGATGGCCGGTTAAAAGGCGTGTTTGTTCGGGAAAATAAGGAAAGCAGAGGAAAGAGTGAATGTAATAAAAAGTACATGTATGGTAGGACAGGAAAAAGTGTATGAAAGATTGAGAGAGCTGGGGATCGAGTTCGATTATTTGGAACATCCGGCTGCGCCGACGATAGAGATAGCCCGGCAATATTGGACGAATCTGGACAGTACGCATTGTAAGAATCTTTTTTTCAGGAATCATAAAGGGAACCGCCATTATCTGGTGATTTTCCATTGTGACCGATCGTTGGCGATTCATGATCTGGAACAATTGCTGAAGCAGGGCAAGCTGAGTTTTGCTTCGGAACAGCGCATGGAAAAATATTTAGGGCTGAAACCCGGCTCTGTCAGTCCTTTGGGATTGGTGAACGACACGGAGCATCATGTTTATGTGTTTTTAGACGAAAATTTAAAACAGGCTAAAAAGTTATCTTTTCATCCGAACGATAACCGGGCTTCGTTGGCGATACGGATTGAAGATTTTATCCGTTATATGGAGGCTTCCGGCAATGGGTACGAATGGATTAAATTATATTGAGTGAATCTCTTTAGAAAAATGAAGTAAAATTGTGGCGGAGGTAAAGGCAGAAAGGAAAAGCAGGACAGCCGGAAGAACCGGACTTTACGGAAAATTTTCTTTATAGGTGTATAAAATTGCTGTGTGAGACAATCAAAGAGGGGCTTTTCAAGTGGTTTCTAAATTAAAATTATGAGGAGAAAGATACTGCGTCGTTGTATAATTTTAACAGTTTAAAGAGGAATCTGTGTATATTTGTTGCATTGAATTTTCATTTGTTTATTATATTTGTCAAATATATTAAAATAAATGGCTGTGCAAAAAATTATTTTTCTTATTTAACCGGGTAGTGCCCTACCTGTGGCTGCGCGATATGATAAAGATGATAATCGGTTCGTTTGGGCGAAAAGTGCATACATGCTTTATCGTGTTATATCGATTGGGTGAGACGTATAAATAAATTAAAATAGAACTATATGGTAAAATGTATTTTAACTGGTTTGGGTGTTTTGCTTTACCTGAATCTTTGCGCTGCTGTGGATAGCGTGAGAATGAGTAAGTTGGAAAATGTTGCAGAGACCTTGAAGATGCCGGAGTTCCGGGAAGGAGATAAAAAAATCCGATTTCCACAGGTGCCGGAAGGTTATTCGCTGGAATTGAAAGGAACGGATAAACTGCCGGTGGTCGATGCCGGAGGCCGGGTGGGTATGCCGTTGACGGACCAGAAAGTGCAGTTATATTTTGTGTTGAAGGATCAGGGGGCAGGTCTGGAAAAAGATATTACTTCTTTAAGTGTGGAAGTGAAGGGTGAAGGGAAGAATGTGCCGGGGGGAAATGCTTGTCCCGCCGTTGTTCCTGCTTTGCGGGAGTGGGTCGGAGCTACCGGAAAATTTTCCTTTCCTAAAAAAGGGACGATCGTTATCGATCCGGTTTATGCCGGGAAGTTGCAGGCCGGAGCGGAGGCTTTGGCAGAAGATTTGAAGGTCTTGGGAAATTGGAAATATGTGGTAAAGGCCGGAAAGCCGGAGAAGAATGCCATTTACATGACGTTAGAGACTTCCGACACGCAGTTAGGAGAGGAAGGTTACCGTATGACGATCGGAGAGGGTGTGACCATCGAGGCTCCGGCTGCCAGAGGTGCTTTTTGGGCTACCCGTTCGTTGTTGCAGATGTTGCAGCAACAGGGGACGGAGTTGGTGAAAGGTACCACCCGCGATTATCCGAAATATTCCCGCCGGGGATTTATGCTGGATGTTGCCCGGAAGTTTATATCCCTGCCTTTTTTGCAGGATTATGTGAAAATCATGTCTTACTATAAGATGAATGAGTTTCATGTCCATTTGAATGACAACGGTTTCGTGCAGTTTTTCGATAACGATTGGGATAAGACTTATGCGGCTTTTCGCTTGGAATCGGATTATTTTCCGGAATTGACGGCGAAAGACGGGCATTATACGAAGAAGGAGTTTAATACATTGCAAAAAAATGCGATGGTTTACGGTGTGAATGTTGTGCCGGAGATCGATGTGCCGGCTCACTCATTGGCATTTAGCCATTTCCGGAAGTCGTTGGGGAGCGAGAAATACGGGATGGATCATTTGGATTTGTTCAATCCTGAAATCTATCCTTTTTTGGATTCTTTGTTTCGGGAGTATTTAGAGGGTGACGATCCGGTGTTTGCCGGGCCGGAGGTACATATCGGTACGGATGAATATTCCAGAGAGGCTGCCGAAGAATTCCGCGCTTTCACCGATCACTATTTGCGTTATGTGCAGAGTTTCGGTAAACGGGCACGGCTTTGGGGGGCATTGTCGCATGCTCCGGGAAAAACTCCGGTGATTTCCGAAGGGGTGATTATGAATGCCTGGTATAACGGTTATGCCAATCCCAAAGAGATGATTCGGTTGGGCTTCGATCTGATCAGTACGCCGGACGGTTATCTTTATATTGTACCGGCAGCCGGATATTATTATGATTATTTGAATACGAAATATCTCTATGATAGCTGGGAACCTGTGAGGATTGGGAATCAGTTGTTCCCCATGGGACATCCTCAGGTGCTCGGCGGCACTTTTGCCGTGTGGAACGATCATTCCGGGAATAGAATCACTGAGAAGGATGTGCATCACCGAGCTTTCCCCGCTATGCAAGTGCTGGCAGAAAAAATGTGGACAGGCGGACGTGAGGGTGCGGATTATGCCCGTTTTAACCAATTGGCATCGACGATGATTGAAGCACCCGGCATAAATATTATGGCTAAGGTACCTTCGATGAGCGAAGTTGTGTTGAAATACGAGGCTGCTAAAGGGATTCAAAAAGATCAGTCCGGGAACGGGTACGATATGAGCCGGGTTAAGAATGCCAAAGTAGATAAGACGGACGGAATTGTTTTTGCCGGAAATACCCGGGCAGAGTTGCCTGTGCCGGAAATCGGGTATAATTATACTGTACGTTTCGATCTTTGTCCCTCGGCAGGCAATGAGGCCGATGCGGTGTTGTTTAAGTCGCCGAATGCTGTGGTTTCGTTGAATGCGGAAGGAAGCGGAAAGTTAGGTTTTAAGCGGGAAGGCTATTCTTATACGTTTAATTATGTACCTGAAGCCGGCAAGTGGATTAATGTCGCCATTCAGGGGGATAACAAGGGGACAGCCTTGTATGTGGACGGCAAGCTGGTCGAGCATTTGCAAAGCCAGAAGCGGGTGGTAAAGAATAAGTCGGGTAATGAAAGCGCTATGTATATACAGCATACCCTGGTATTTCCTTTGCAATATATCGGAGATTTGGAAAAAGGATTTAAAGGTAAATTGAAGACGTTGGAAGTATATAATAAAAAATTATATTGATATTGAATTTTGGGCAGTTGTATCGTTATTTCCGGTCGGTCTCCGACCGGAATAGCGATCTGAATTGAAGTTTCGCAGGGACGGTGTTTAAGACGGTCCAATTTATCGGCGCACAGATAAGGTGTGGCGATCTTAACCGGAATCCAGACGGAGGGCACATGTAAACCCTCCGTTTCGATTTTGGAATGTTCTCTGCATGTGGCAGGCCGATAAGGTTATGACAAATTTTGTGGATATTCGTGATTATGGTAGCCTTGCTGGAAAGATATTTTTACGCAATAGTTATTATACCGGAGGGAATACGGGGAGATGATAACCTGCCGGAGGGGGACGGTCGGACTGAGCGAGGGGAAAAGAACATTTAAGGTATGGATCCGTTTGAAAGATGAAGAAATTATACAAATTTCCAGGTATCCGAAAAGTTTTATAAAAACAAAGAAATAAAACGGGAATAATTTGACTGTTTTGACTAAAAAGGATTATTTTTGTTCAAAATTAAACAGTAGAGTATGGTAAGTATTTCTCATGTTGTAGAAGATATTGTAAAGCACCGCCCGTATTTGTCCGAATCGCTGGCGGCGGGGATTATAAATGTATCGTCGTTAGCCCGCCAGTTGCAGGGGGAAGTAGAGCGGTCGTTGAAAAAAGAAGTGAACACAGGAGCCATTGTCATGGCTTTAAATCGTTTGGCTCCTTATTTACAGGTGAGAGAGCAGGTACAGCTGAATAAGTTGCTGAACAATATGGGAGATATTATATTGCGGAGTAATCTTTGCGATTATACGTTTAAGAATTCCCCGACTTTGCTGGATTGCCATATCGAGGTGCTTAAAAATCTGGTGAAAAACGATGATGTGTTTTACACCCTGGTGCAAGGTGTTTTTGAAACGAATTTAGTTATCAGCGATACGATGGAGGAGCTGATCGACGATTATTTCAAAGACGAAATCTGTTTGTTCAAGCAGTCGGGTTTATCGTCCGTTACGTTGAAGTTGCCGAAGGGGAACAGCATGCAGCCCGGTTTTTATTATACTATTATGAAAGAGTTGTCGTGGGAAGGGATTAACCTGACGGAGGTGATTTCTTCGACGAACGAGTTTACCGTGGTGGTGGATAATTCGTTGATCGATACCACTTTTGTGGTGCTTAAAAATATCGGGAAGCGTTGATTTTGGACAAAATGTAATCATTAATATAAGGAACTGATATATGTTTGAGAATTTATCCGAGAGGCTGGAACGGTCTTTCAAGGTGTTAAAGGGACAGGGAAAGATTACGGAACTTAATGTTGCCGAGACATTGAAGGAAGTGAGGCGTTCATTGCTTGACGCTGATGTCAATTATAAGATCGCTAAGGATTTCACCAACCGGGTGAAAGAAAAGGCTTTGGGTATGAATGTGCTGACGGCCGTGAAGCCGGGACAGATGATGGTGAAGATCGTTCACGACGAATTGGCGGAGCTGATGGGCGGAAAAAATGTAGAGGTGGATATTAAGGGAAATCCCGCTATTATTTTAATGTCCGGTTTGCAGGGTTCCGGTAAGACCACTTTTTCCGGTAAGTTTGCAAATTTATTAAAGACGAAAAAAGGAAAGAATCCTTTGTTGGTGGCCGGCGACGTTTACCGTCCGGCAGCTATCGAGCAGTTGAGAGTGCTGGGAGAACAGATCGGGGTGGAGGTATATACCGATGAGAACAGTAAGGATCCGGTGAAGATTGCACAGGATGCTGTTAAATATGCCCGCAGCAAGGGATTCGATGTGGTTATCGTCGATACTGCGGGACGTTTGGCGGTGGACGAGCAAATGATGAACGAGATCACTGCGATCAAAGAGGCGATTCATCCGAATGAAACGCTGTTTGTTGTGGATGCCATGACAGGACAGGATGCTGTGAATACGGCAAAAGAATTTAACGACCGTTTGGATTTCAACGGGGTGATCCTGACGAAACTCGACGGTGATACCCGTGGTGGTGCCGCCCTGTCGATCCGTACGGTGGTGAATAAGCCGATCAAGTACGTAGGAACGGGTGAAAAACTGGAGGCTTTGGATGCTTTCCACCCGGAACGTATGGCCGACCGTATTTTGGGAATGGGGGATATTGTTTCTTTGGTGGAGAAGGCGCAAGAGCAGTTCGATGCAGAAGAAGCGATGAAGTTGCAACGGAAGATTTCGCGCGACCAGTTTAATTTTAACGATTTTCTGAGCCAGATTCAGCAGATTAAGAAGATGGGTAATATCAAAGACCTGGCTTCGATGATTCCCGGAGTCGGCAAGGCTTTGAAAGATGTAGATATCGACGACGATGCGTTTAAAGGGGTGGAAGCGATTATTTATTCCATGACTCCCTTGGAGCGCGAAAATCCTTCTTTGATCAACGGTTCGCGCCGGAAACGTATAGCCGAGGGTAGCGGAACGACCGTACAGGATATCAATCGCCTGTTGAAGCAGTTTGAAGAATCGAAAAAAATGATGAAAATGCTGTCCGGTGGCGGTAAACTCATGCGGCGTATGCCGGGCATGAAACGCTAAGCGGTTATCCGGTGGTGTGAATCAAGAAAATATAGGATCATGGAATTAATCGATGGTAAGAAAATCGCGGCTCAGGTAAAACAGGAGTTGGCGGATGAAGTAGCCCGGATGAAGGCAGCCGGTAAAAAAACGCCTCATTTGGCGGCAGTATTGGTGGGAAACGATCCTGCCAGCGAAACTTATGTCGCCAGTAAGGTGAAAGCCTGTCAGGAAGTGGGTTTTAAAAGCACGGAGTTGCGTTATCCGGCAGATATGACCGAGGAGCAATTGTTGCAGGTGGTCGGCAAACTGAATCAGGATGAGGATGTGGACGGCTATATCGTTCAGTTGCCTTTGCCGAAACATATTTCTGAACAAAAGGTATTGCTGGCGATCGATCCGGCCAAAGACGTGGATGGTTTTCATCCCTGTAATGTCGGTAAAATGGTGACGGGGCTGCCTGCTTATTTACCGGCTACTCCTGCCGGGATCGTGGAATTGCTGAAACGTTACGACATTCCCACTCAGGGCAAGCATTGTGTGGTGATCGGGCGTAGCAATATCGTGGGAACTCCTATGGCGGTGCTGATGTCGAGAAAAGATAAATATGCGGATTGCACGGTGACGATTTGTCACAGCCGTACGCAAAATATAGGGGAGATTACCCGCCAGGCCGATATTTTAATTGTGGCTTTGGGGAAACCGCATTTTGTGACCGCCGATATGGTGAAGCCGGATGCGGTGGTGGTGGGTGTCGGGGTTCACCGCCTTGCTTCCGAAAATTATCGT
>UQTM01000101.1 GCA_900544025.1 uncultured Odoribacter sp. | reverse complement strand
ACATCGGCATGGAATTTCTAACAAAAACAAAAACCCGGGGGGAGCCGTTGTCGATCAGCAACCCTTCGGCGGAGGACGTGCTTCCGGCACAAACGATAAGGCAGGATCGGTTTTCAACCTGCTCCGGTGGGTTTCTCCGCAATGTATCAAAGAAACCTTTATCCCGGCAACCGACTATATGTATCCCAATTTCCGGGAAGAATAACACGATCGTTTACGTAACGATATAAACCTTGCCCGCAAAGGAAACAGCCCTGTGATCTTTTGCGGGTATTTTTATGCAACAAATTTTTATGTTGTTGAACATCCGGGCAGAATTTGAAACAAAAAAATATTTAAATACTACTTTTCCTTATATCTTTGTGAGATTAAATAAGGGCGTTCCCTTTTTCAAATCATACTTATTTTACGATATGGCTGGAATTAAAAGCTTAGCCAAGGATACGGCAATTTACGGCATGAGCAGCATCGTGGGAAAATTCCTGAACTGGTGCCTGACTCCTCTCTATACTTATGTGCTGGTCACAGACCAATACGGTATTTTCACTCAATTTTATGCCCTGACGGCTTTAATGCTGGTACTATTGACCTATGGGATGGAAACCGGTTTCTTCCGTTTTGCCAACGACATAGACAAAGGTGAGCCACAGACAGTATATTCCACCTGTATGGCCTCGATCGGAACGACCACGTTGCTGTTTACGACCTTAGCCATTCTCTTTCTAAATCCTATCGCTAATTTACTGGAAGCGGCGCAGCATCCCGAATATGTCCTGATGCTGATTCTGATTATCAGCCTGGATGTCCTGGCCACTTTGCCTTTTGCCTATCTGCGCTATCAGAAGCGCCCGTTACGCTTTGCCTTTCTCAAACTATTGAATATTGCCCTGAATATAGGCTTTAACCTGTTTTTTCTGGTCGTTTGCCCGGTAATCCACCAATCGCATCCCGACTGGATTTCCTGGTTCTACATCCCCGATTACGGGGTCGGATATATCTTAGTGTCCAACGTTCTGTCTTCTTTCATCCAGCTCTTGACCTTAACCCCCGAAATCATAAAAATACGCTGGCAGTTTCGTTACAGCCTGCTGAAAGAAATCCTGCGCTATTCTTTTCCCTTACTGATCCTGGGACTGGCAGGAATGATGAACCAGCACCTCGACAAGCTGATCTATCCGTTCCTGTTCGACGACCACGAATATGCTATGGGACAATTAGGCATCTATGGAGCCAATACCAAGATCGCGGTCGTGATGGTCATGTTTACTCAGGCGTTCCGATACGCTTACGATCCTTTTATCTTTGCCCGCAGTAAAGGCGAAGATAAGCGGACGACCTATGCCCTGGCCATGAAATTCTTTATCATTGTCGATCTGCTGATATTTTTAGCCGTGATGTTCTATCTCGACATTATCCGGTATTTCGTCAATCCGGATTACTTTGCAGGCTTGAACATCGTTCCCATCGTTATGCTCGCCGACCTTTTCTCCGGGGTATTCTTCAATTTGTCGCTGTGGTACAAATTAACCGACCGGACACAATGGGGTGTATATTTCTCGCTCGTCGGCCTGGCCATCATCGTTACGATGAATGTGTGCCTCGTGCCGCGCTACGGCTATGTAGCCAGTGCCTGGGCGGCTTTCGCCTGTTATTTTGTGATGATGTTCCTTTCCTGGCTTTTCGGACAACGTTATTACCCCATCCGCTACGACCTGAAAGGCATCGGGAAATATGTCGGGCTGGCGCTGATCCTCTACGGAATCGCCGCCTGGGTAAAAATAGACCATCTTGCCTTGCGCCTGGGATTCAGAACCGTATTGTTGATTATATATGCAATTTACCTGGTTAAAACCGATTTACCTTTGCGGGAAATCCCTTATATAAATCGTTTTTTCAAAAACAACAAACATTGATGCCATGAATTTCTCGGAACTGTTCAGCCAATTCAAAAAATACCTCCGGGGTATTCTCGATCCTTCCGCCGACCGGGAAAGCGAAGCAGAAACAATAGATAACATCTGCAAAGGCATCGATTTCAAAGGCAGTAACCTTTGGGTCCTGATTTTTGCAATATTCATCGCCTCGCTCGGCCTCAACGTAAATTCTCCGGCTGTTATTATCGGAGCCATGCTTATTTCGCCTTTGATGGGCCCGATCATGGGCATCGGGCTTGGGTTAGGAATATACGATTTTGAATTGATAAAAAAATCGTTCCGAAATCTGGCCATCGCCACCGTATTCGGAATACTGACCTCCACGCTCTATTTCCTGATCTCCCCCTTGAACGAAGCCCGTTCCGAACTGCTGGCACGCACCACCCCCAGTATATACGATGTATTGATCGCTTTCTTCGGCGGTATGGCCGGCATTGTGGCATCGAGTACCCGGTTGAAAGGAAATGTCATTCCCGGAGTTGCCATCGCCACGGCCTTAATGCCTCCCTTATGTACGGCGGGTTTCGGATTGGCAAGCGGTAATCTTTCTTATTTCTTCGGAGCTTTTTACCTGTATATGATCAACTCCGTTTTTATCGCTTTCGCCACAACATTGGGCGTAAAGCTCATGCACTTTTCTAAAAAATCGTTTGTCGATAAATCCAGGGAAAAGAAAGTCCAACAGATCGTTTATACCATTCTCTTCGTGACGATGGTTCCCAGCGTGTATATCACTTACAATATGGTTAAGACGAATATATTTATAACCAATGCCGATCGCTTTGTCGCAAACGAAATCAATTTTCCGAACACCTTGGTGCTCCACAAGCGTATCACGCCGGAAGGGCCGAACCGGGGCATCTCGGTATCGCTGGTCGGCAAAGAACTACCGGAGGAATCTATCATCATGCTCCGGCAAAAACTGAAAATCTACGGACTGAAAGACACTCCCCTGACCATTACCCAGGGATTCGGCGATAAAGAAGAGGGAAAACCTAAAGACGAGTTGAATAATCTGGTATTACAGGACTTTTACCGCCGCAGCCAGCAGGAAGCATTGCAACGTACCACCGAAATCAACCGTTTGAAAGCGCAGCTGGAAAATTATACGGTCTATGATTCCACCACAATAGCTCTTAGCCCCGAAGTAAAGATTCTGTTTCCCTACATTCAATCCATAGCCGTATCCCGGATCGTCCGGACCGATATAGACCGGCAAGCCAACGATACCTTGACCGTGGCTATCACGACCTATCGGCAGCAACCGGGATTTGCCGATGAAGAACAATTCAAGCGCTGGCTTTCCGCCCGGCTGAAAGTTTCCAAAGTAGAAATCATTACAAACCGTTAAAAACCGACCTGATGAAAGTGCTAATTTTAACCGTCCTCACGCTTTCCATGGCCCTGTGCTCAGTTCAGGGCTTTGCCGCAAAACCGTCCGGAATACCGGACGATTATCCTTTCCGGAATAAGAACCTTCCCATAGAAGAACGGGTGAACGATTTGATAAACCGGATGACTTTAGAAGAAAAGATCGACTTGCTGGCGGGTTATCAGGATTTTTTCCTTCATCCCTGCGAGCGTTTAGGGATTCCGGCGTTTAAGCTGGCAGACGGGCCTTTGGGAATTGCTTCCTGGGGTATTTTCGGGCAGGCGACGGCTTTCCCTTCCGCCCTGATGTTAGCAGCTTCCTGGAATCGTGACCTGTCGGGCAAAACAGGGGCCATGTACGCTCAGGAATGGCGTGCCAGAGGCATCCATTTTTTGCTCGCACCGGGGGTAAACATATACCGGGCTTCGAAAGGCGCACGGAACTTTGAATATTTCGGCGAAGACCCTTACCTGACTTCTGCTATGGTAGTTCCCTTCATCAAGGGAGTTCAGGACGGAGGAGTTATTGCCACCGTTAAACATTTTGCAGGGAACGATCAGGAATTCGACCGATACACGGTCAGTACCGAAGTTTCCGAAAGGGCCTTGCGCGAAATATACCTGCCTCCTTTCAAAGCCGCCGTACAGCAGGCCGGGGTAAAAGCCGTCATGACAGGTTATAACCCGCTAAACGGAACCTATTGCACCCAGAATAAACATCTGATCGACATTCTGAAAAAAGAATGGGGATTTCAGGGCATGCTTATGTCCGACTGGGCCTGTACCTATTCTGCCGAAGAAGCCGCCAACAACGGTCTCGACCTGGAAATGGGCAGTAAATCCTGCTTTAACCGTGAACAGCTGATCCCCCTGATCGAAGCAGGGAAAGTGAGCGAAGCCACGATCGACGATAAAGTGAGACGCGTTTACCGGGCTTGTTTCTCTATGGGCTTCTTCGACCGTCCTCAACAAGACACGACGATCCCCCTCTATAATCCCGAAGCCAACCAAATGGCGTTAAAATCGGCTGAAGAAGGAATAGTTTTACTCAAAAACGAAAACAACACCTTACCCCTGCAAGCGGATAAAATAAAAACGATAGCCGTTATCGGACCTACGGCAAATCCGATCGTTATATCCGACCGCATCCACTCTAACTCAGGTATCGTCTATGGAGGGGGAGGAAGTTCCAAAGTAAACCCCTGGTACATCGTCACCGATCTCGACGGAATCAAAAACCGGTTCGATAAAACCAGAGTTTTATATACGGAAGGCATATCCAACCGCTTCAAATCGAGATTATTCTCGAACAGCCGGTTCATCGGTCCGGACGGCCAGGAAGGTTTAAAAGCCTCTTATTACAAAGACACGATCGCTCCCGCCAATCTGGTGAAAGAACAAACGGATAAAAGGGTGAACAACCAGTGGGGAGGCAGTCCTCACGGGCTGCAAGAACTGGGTAAGGATTATATGGTCTGCTGGGAAGGGGCCATCCCGGCCGAGCGTCAGGGCGAAATGCTCGTATTCGTAGATGCCCAGGGCGGTTATCGCCTGTGGATCGACGGACAGTTGAAACTCGACGCTTCCCGCTCGCAATCTTTCGACTACCGGTATATCAGCATCCCGATAGAAGCCGGAAAGAATCCCCGGATAAAACTGGAATACAGCAACCAGCGCAGCTATCCGGCAGAAATACGGTTGGGCTATACGTATAAAGATGCGATCGATTATTCAGAGGCCTTAAAAATAGCCCGTCAGGCGGACGCCGTGATATTTTGTGCCGGATTGGACGGCTCCATCGAGTATGAAGGACGCGACCGACCGTTCGACCTGCCTTACGGACAAGACATTTTAATTCAGAAATTATCACAAATCACCCCCAATTTAATCGTTGTTCTCCATGCCGGGGGAGGAGTAAATATGACTCCCTGGATCGACCGGGTTCCGGCTGTCCTACACGCATTCTATCCCGGTCAGGAAGGTGGAAACGCTTTAGCGGCTCTGCTGGCAGGAGATGTAACCCCCTCGGCGAAACTCCCCTTCTCTATCGAAAAAAAATGGGAGGATTCTCCGGCATACGGGAATTATGACGAAACCCGCAAAGAGAAGAAAATTTACTATAACGAAGGTATTTTCACCGGATACCGGGGATACGACCGCAAAGGCATCGCTCCCTTGTTTCCGTTCGGATTCGGTTTATCCTATACCCGATTCAAATACGAAGACCTGAACATCAAAATCACCGATCCTAAAAAACAAGAAGTAAAAATATCTTTCCGCATCACCAACACAGGTAAACGCCAGGGAGCGGAAATCGCACAATTATACATTCACGATGTAAAATCGGCAGAAGAACGCCCGGTGAAAGAATTGAAAGGCTTTGAAAAAGTGAACTTAGCCCCCGGTGAAAGCCGTACCGTCGAAATTTTGCTGGATCGCGATGCTTTCCGCTATTTCAACAGTAAGAAAAACGCCTGGGTATTCGAGAAAGGAGAATTTGAAATCCTGATCGGCTCGTCCTCCCGCGACATTCATCTTCAGCAAACCATGAAACTATAATTTACAAACCTATAAATTTAAACTATGCGTAAATCGATCGTCACTCTAATCGCTCTTACCTTATCATGTATTTCCCTCTACGCGGGTGAAATCAAGGTACATCCCATTCCCCAACAGATTCAGGGGGGAAATCAGACCGTACAGGTAAAAGAAATCCGGCTGATCGGCGGAGAAAAAGCCGATCCGGAAGCTGTAAAAAAACTGCAAGAACTTTTTAAAATTACAACCGACTCGAAAGCCTACCCGGTTTACATCGGAGAAAAAGGCGACAAAGCCGTAAAAAAATATAATTCCCGCATCCCTGCGAAAGACGGGGGATATTATCTGAATATCGGCGACAAGCAAATGATTATCGCCGGCCATGAAGGCCGCGGAACATTCTATGCCCTGCAAACTCTGTCGCAGCTTTTAAAGCAACAGGAACTGCCCGTTGTGGAAATCGTCGATTACCCCAGTGTTCCCTATCGGGGCACTGTGGAAGGTTTCTACGGGCAACCCTGGAGCCACCGCGACCGGATCAGCCAATTGAATTTCTACGGAGCCAACAAGCTGAACACGTATATCTACGGACCCAAAGACGATCCCTTCCACAGCAGTCCCAACTGGCGGCAGCCTTACCCGGAAAAAGAAGCCGGACAAATCAGGGAATTGGTGGAAACCGCTAAAGCCAACAAAGTGGATTTTGTATGGGCCATACATCCGGGACAGGACATCAAATGGAACGAGGCTGACCGTAAGCTACTGCTGAACAAATTCGAATTAATGTATCAGCTCGGCGTACGTTCCTTCGCCGTTTTCTTCGACGATATTTCGGGAGAAGGTACAGACCCGAACCGCCAGGCAGACTTACTGAACTACCTGCACCAAAATTTTGTAAAAGTCAAAAAAGACGTAACTCCGCTCATCATGTGCCCCACCCAGTATAACAAAAGCTGGTCCGACCCCAAACCGGGAACCTATCTGGATATTTTAGGCGATAAATTAGACCCTTCCATCCGTATTATGTGGACAGGCGACCGGGTGATCTCGGACATTACCACCGAGGGCTTGCAATGGATCAACAAACGCCTGAAACGGGAAGCATACATCTGGTGGAATTTCCCGGTGAGCGACTATGTGCGCGACCATTTATTGCTGGGACGTTCCTACGGGCTCGATACGGCTGCCGGCAACCTTATGTCCGGTTTCGTTTCCAACCCGATGGATAAGGCCGAAGCTTCTAAGATCGCTATTTACAGCATTGCCGACTATGCCTGGAACACCCCGAAATACAACTCGTATCAGAACTGGGAAGATGCGATCCGCTACATCATGCCGGAAACAGCCGGAGCTTTCCGTATCTTTGCAGAGCATAACTCCGATTTAGGGAAAAACGGACACGGTTACCGCCGCGAAGAATCGGTAGAAATCAAACCGGTTGCCGATCGTTTTCTGGACGATTTATCCCAGGGACAACCCGACACCAAAGACCTGGCCCGGTTGAAAATAGAATTTATCAAAATCGAAAAAGCTCCGGAAATTATTGTGGCCGGCAACGAGAATCCGGCATTGATCGAAGAAATCCGCCCCTGGTTATCGCAATTCCAAATTTTAGGGCAAACCGGACAAGCCTCTCTCAACCTGCTGTTAGCTTTAAACCAGCAGCAGCCCGACCTGGTCGGTTGCTGGAACCAATACAGTAACCTGTTGCGCCTGGAAGCACAAAAAGATAACATCAGCACGAAAAACAACCAAAATCCCTATCAGCCGGGCATTAAAACCGGTTCGTTGGTGATGCAGCCCCTGGTCGATGCAACCCTGCTTTGGAATGCTAAACAATTGTATAAACACCTGAACCCAGGGCAGGCAAAAACAGAAAGCCGGGTACAGACACAGGCTCGTTTACAGACCGATATCGAACAACTGAAACAAGTGCAATTACAAACGGCAGACCAAAACATCGTTATCACTCCTCTGTTAGAAGTGGTAAAGATCAACGCCGGACAATATTTTGCGATAGAACTTCCGTTAGTGGTAAATAAAGGCTCTGTTCAAGCGAACCTGAACAACAAAGAAATAGCCGATTGGGGGAAAATTGAAATCTCGGAAGACGGCAAGACCTGGCAAACGATAGATTTCAACCTGAAAGGCACCAATTTCACCGCTAACTTCGAAAATCGTCCTGTGAAATGGGTACGCTTTACCAATGCCGGGACAAGCACCCGGGAATTTCATTTACGGAAATTTATCCTGCAGTCGGAACAGCTATCCGGTAAAGGCGGGAATTCCCTGACAGCCCTCGACGGCGATTTGAACACTTCGTTCGTGCTGGCCGGTGCTCAGACATTTGCCAAAACCATCGACGGCACACCGGCACAGGTGACCATCCTGACCGCCCCGAACCCGCAAACCAATTTTTGGGTATGGGCTATCGATGACCAGAACCGTAAACAAAAGCTCGGCAGGGTACTGACAGCCTTTGCCTCGTTCGATTTACCGGCAAACACGACCTCCATCGAGATCAGCACGCCGGTAACCATCGATATACACGAAATCATCTGGAAATAATTTTCCACGATTCCGGTTTTTATAAAAATGCCTCCGGATAAAAATCCGGAGGCATTTCTATGCC
The DNA here is from genome assembly GCA_900544025.1 of uncultured Odoribacter sp. GTDB lineage: Bacteria > Bacteroidota > Bacteroidia > Bacteroidales > Marinifilaceae > Odoribacter. The sequence continues at coordinate 1,235 of UQTM01000101.1, read as the reverse complement.
TAAGCGATTTTTCCGATCACATCGGTTTCACCCTTATTTTAAAGATCACAGGATTTGCATCCTCATCTAATTTTTTCACCGTTTCTACCGTTTGGACATCGTATTTCTCCGGAGTATCAATAATCATTTCCTTTAAACCGGACACGGAAGAAGGAGAATAAAAATAACCGGAATCGGCATCCATGAAATAGAAAGGAGCGATAAGATCGTCTTCGACTTCTCCTAAATCGATCCCTTCCTGCTTTTCCCAATCGTATAACCAAAAAGTCGATTTATCTTCGGTTCCTCCTATAAATAACCCATGCTTAGCCGTGCGGACGATACGCGACAAAACAACGATTTCCTCGTTTCCCATTCCCTCGGGACTGCCCTCCACTTTCTCCAGATGAGTGAGCTTATTGATTAACATATCGTTCTTTTTCTGGTTTTCGTTTCCATAGTCCAGCACAAAAGCCGGATCGATACTTAAAGCCGAACTTATCCGAAAAACCGTATCGCTATAATTAGCGAAACAATACACAGACGTATCGAGTACGGAAAAAACATCTTTAGCACTGTAATGATCGGGAATATTTACATTTTTATCGCAATAGACAAAAGTCCTCTCCACTTTTCCCAAACTATCCGCTATGATGAAACGGGGAAACTGTCTTCCCTTTTCCAGGTCGTCGGCAGGCGAAAAGCCGCAATAGAACACAAAATGCCGCGAATCGGGCATTACCATGAAAGTAAAGGCCCTGAAATCCAGCATGATATTCCGGACATACTCTCCGGTAAGCGCATGATAGCATATCACCTTTTTCAAGTGGTCGTCGTGCAAATAAAGATACCGGTCTTGCCCGTCCACGCTGATCGCATCGATATGCTGATACTCTTTCGGCCCGCGTCCCCTTTGGTCGATACGGTATAAAAACCGCCCTTCCGGATCAAACTTTACGATCTGTCCCACAGACCAAATATAAAAACCGGACGGCCGTTTGATTAATTTAGGAATGTACCCGAGCAAACTGCTATCCTTTGTTTCCAAATGGATCATATCGACGACTTCCAGCAGATCCGACCGTTTTAATTTTGTTTTTTTCTCCTCGAAACGGATACGCTTCAATCCACCCTCTTCCTCCCGCAACTTTCCCCGGCATGCCCCGCAAAAACCGACGGCAAGTATCCCTATCCCAACGGCATATAATAATTTTTTCCACATAACATTCCATTTATAATGATTAACAACCGGCTAT
>UQTM01000100.1 GCA_900544025.1 uncultured Odoribacter sp. | reverse complement strand
CAGCTTAACCGGCTCGCCCAGCCTGCCGCTGCCCGACAAAAAAATATCCACCCGCTCCCCGCTGTCTTTCAGCAGTTGCAGGCTTTCAAATATCTTTCCGATATCATAACCCGCTTCCACCAAAACCCGCCCGCTGAACAGGGCATATTTAGTACGGGTATTTCCAATATCTATAACAACATTCATTTTTTAATTCTGATCGGCAAATGTACGGAATCCCCCCCATTAAACGGTGATACTTTCGTGAATCTTTTTCACAAACCTCGACATCTTCATTATGTTCGTTATGTCCGTGAAAACCAGCGTCAGCTTATCGTTCTTCTCGCTCATCCGGCAAGGCAACACCTGCTTTTGTACGAAATGCAGCAAATTCGTAAAAACAGCCGACTGGTAAAACGGAGAAGTCTGCTCGCTGATGAAATACATAATCATTTTACCGTTTCTCACCAACAAACGTTCCACTCCCATATCCATACAGCACCGCCGTACCCTTACAATCTCCATCAATCCCGCCACCGGCACCGGAATCTCCCCGAAACGGTCTTTCAGTTCTTTTTCGAATCTCTCCAGTTCCGGCTCTCCGCCGATGTTATCCAGCTCACGATACAGGCGTATCCTCTCGCTGATATTTTCCACATAGGTATCCGGAATCAATGCCTCGAAATCGGACTCGATCACACAATCCGCCACATAGCCCTGGAACTTGTCCGGCATATCGGACTCCAATTGCGGAAATTCCTCATCCCTCAATTCCAGCAACGCCTCATTCAATATCCTCTGGTAGGTTTCATAACCGATCTCGGCTATAAATCCCGACTGTTCCGCTCCCAATATATTCCCGGCTCCCCGGATATCCAAATCCTGCATGGCAATATTAAACCCGCTTCCCAATCCGCTAAAATCCTCTATCGCTTTCAGGCGGCGGCGGGCTTCCGGATTCACCATATCCAGAGGCGGAGTCAGTAAATAACAAAAAGCCTTTTTATTCGAACGCCCCACACGCCCCCTCAATTGGTGTAAATCGCTCAATCCGTAATTCTGCGCCTGATTGATAATCATCGTATTGGCATTCGGAATATCCAGACCCGATTCTATGATCGTCGTCGCCAGCAACACATCGTAATCGCCACGGATAAAATCGTGCATCACTTTTTCCAGTTCCTCTCCGCCCATCTGCCCGTGCGCGACACAGGTTTTCACCTGCGGGATAATCCGGTGCAGCATGCCTTCTATATCCCGGATCGTTTCCACCCGGTTATGGATAAAGAACACCTGGCCGTTACGCGCCATTTCGTAGAGGATCACCTCTTTGATCAACTGTTCGTCAAAACGGTGCAGCTCCGTCACAATCGGATAACGGTTAGGCGGCGGAGTACGGATAATCGACATATCCCTCGCTCCCATTAAAGAAAATTGCAGGGTACGCGGAATCGGGGTAGCTGTCATCGTAATCGTATCTACATTCAATTTCAAGCGTTTCAGCTTTTCTTTCACGCCTACGCCGAATTTCTGTTCCTCATCGATTACCAGCAGCCCCAAATCCTTAAATTCCACATCCTTACTGGTGAGCCGGTGCGTACCGATAACAACATCCACTTTTCCATCTTTCAGGTCTTTCAATATCTTTTTAATCTCGCCGGGACGCTTCATCCGGCTAATGTATTCGATGCGGCAGGGCATTCCTTCCAGCCGCTTCATAAACGTATTGTAATGCTGATACGCCAGTACGGTCGTCGGCACAAGCACAGCCACCTGCTTACTGTCCGCCACCGCTTTAAAAGCCGCCCGGATCGCCACCTCCGTCTTGCCGAATCCCACATCGCCGCACACCAGCCGGTCCATCACCTGAGGCCGTTCCATATCCTGTTTCACGGCTTCGATAGCTTTCATCTGGTCGGGCGTTTCCTCATACATAAACGAAGCTTCCATCTCCTCCTGCAAATAGCTATCCTTTGAAAAAGCAAAAGCAGCCTCTTTTTTCCGGCGGGCATACAAAGCGATCAACTCCCTCGCAATATCCTTTACCCTCGACTTCGTCTTTTGTTTCAGCTTATTCCAGGCATCTCCACCCAGTTTATTCACCACGGGCGGCACACCGTCTTTTCCCTTATATTTTGAAATCTTATGCAAGGAATGCAACCCCACATACAATTCCGAATTATTCTTATACACCAGCCGGATCGCTTCCTGTTCGTTCCCGTCGTTATTGATCTTGACCAGTCCGCCGAAACGCCCGATTCCGTGGTCGATATGCACCACATAATCCCCCGGGTGTAAATTCTGCAATTCGCTTAGTGTGATCGACTCTCTGCCTTTCCGCAAACGGGTGGTTTGCAAACGGTATTTATGGTAACGGTCGAAGATCTGATGCTCGGTATATACGCATATTTTCAGTAAAGCATCCGAAAAACCCTCGTGTATCGTACCCTGCAAATAAGTAAAATCTATGGGATAGCCCTTATCCTTAAAAATATCCCGGATACGCTGTATCTGCATCTCGTTGTTAGAGCAGATATAAAGCCTGTAACCGTTCGCCTGCCGCGATTGCAGCGTTTCGCCCAGCAAATCGAAATGTTTATTCGTGGCAGGCTGCGCCTCGCACTGCAAATCCACCGTTTCTCCCCGGAAAAACAAATCCGGCCCCCATTCCACCACCGGGCAGTTTTCAATATATTCCATTAAAACCGCTTCGCCCGTAATCACATCCCCCTCGACCTCTTTACGGAGAGCCTTCACTTTATCGTTCAGGAACATACCGTTCTGTATCCACCACACCGGCTTTTTATCGAAATAACTGAATAAATCGGCATGGGTATATCCGCTTTCGCTACGGCTCAGGTCGGGCACGATCGACACCTTTTCCACCAATTGGTCGGACAACTGGGTTTCCACATCGAAAAAACGGATCGAATCCACTTCGTCGCCGAAAAAGTCGATACGTACCGGCTGTTCCTCGGCAAACGAATATACATCGACTATACTTCCGCGAATGGAAAACTGTCCCGGCTCGTACACGAAATCGCTACGTTCGAAACCGTATTCCACCAATAAATTTTCAATAAACGAAATCGAAAGGACATCCCCCCTGTTCACCACCATCGACATTTGCGCCAATACGCGCTGATCCACCACCCGTTCGGCCAATGCCTCCGGGTAAGTAACCACCGTATCCACTTCCCCCTGCCGGATATTGTTCAGCACCTCCGTCCTCACCAGCACGGAATCGTTATCCTTCTCCTCCTCTTTAATCATCCGGCGGAAAGACGAGGGTAAAAAACTGACGTTCCTTTCCCCGGCAATCGTCACCAAATCATTATAAAAATAAGCGGCCTCTTCCCGGTCGCTCAGCACCACTACCCGGATTCCCGGACGTTTGATGCGCATCGCCCCGATCAGTAAGGCTGTCACAGAACCGGCATTATTCACCAGCTTATATTTCCGCTCTCCGGGCTTTTCCAGTCTCCCCGCCAGCTTCTCCACAACCGAAGAACCGAGATATTCTTGTAATAAATCCTTTGTATCCAACTCGCTCTAATTTTCTACAAAATTAGAAAGAATGATTCAGAATACAAGTCGAAAAGTTACCGATTTATTTCAACACAAAATTTTCCGCAACTTCGGTAAATGCTTTTACCTGCCGGTCGATCCATTTCTGATCTTTCCCCAGTTCCGCCGCCATAACCCTGGCTACCTGCGGAGCGACATCTACCGCCACCCGCGCATCCAAAAACAACAGCCTGACCCGGCGAGCCAGCACATCTTCGACAGTCCTTGCCATTTCCTGCCGTACCGCCCAGACCACCTCGGCCACGGTATAATCGTATTTCGGACTTAATTTTTGTGCCATTTCCGGATTTTCTTTCATCAAATCTTCTATGGCATTCCTGTCCGAGCCATACACATACAAATGATTGGTCAGGTCGGGATTAGGACGGTAACCGTGAATCTTATATCTTTCGGTCACACATTCCCGGTGAGGCACAAGCCCCAATTCCATAGACTTATCTACGGTATCTTCCGCCATTTTCCGGTAGGTCGTCCATTTCCCCCCGGTAATCGTAATCAATTTATGCGGAGAAACGATGATCTTATGGCTACGGGAAATCTCTTTCGTGCTCTGTCCCTCTTTTTTAGGAGCTGCCAAAGGCCGCAATCCGGCAAATACGGACATCACATCTTCGCGGGCAGGCTGCTTGCTCAGATAACGTCCTGCCGTCCGTAAAATAAATTCGACCTCTTTCTCCAAAGCCACCGGTTCAAGCACAGGCTGTTCCATAAGCGTGTCGGTCGTACCCACCACCACCTTATCATGCCAGGGCACAGCGAACAACACTCGCCCATCGTCGGTCTTAGGGATCATAATCGCATAATCGCTTTGCAGGAAAGAACGGTCGAGCACCAGGTGTACTCCCTGGCTGGGACGTACCAGATGTTCCCCGGTCGGAACGTCCATTTGCATAATATGATCCACAAAAACTCCGGTAGCATTGATTACGACTTTCGCTTTCACAGCATACTCTTTTCCGGATTCCAAATCTTTCACCGTCACTCCGGAAACCTGCTTATTCTCTTTTTGCAACCCGGTCACCTGGCAATAGTTCATCACATAACCGCCGTTATCGGCACACGACTGTGCCAGATTCACCGCCAGGCGCGAATCGTCGAACTGCCCGTCGTGATAGACCACGCCGCCTTTTAGCTTCGTAATCTTTACAGTAGGTAAATGGGCCGAGGTCTTTTTCCTGCCGATACACAGCGAACGCCCCAACCCTAAACGGCCTGCCAAAATATCGTACACCGTCAGTCCCACAGTATATAAAATCATATCCCACCAGGTATAATTCGGAATCACAAACGACTGGTTTTTCACCAGATGGGGTGCATTTTTGCAGAGCAATCCTCTTTCATGCAAGGCTTCCAACACCAATCCCACATCCCCCTGCGCCAGATACCGCACTCCGCCATGTACCAATTTCGTACTTCGGCTGGAAGTTCCTTTCGTAAAATCTTCCTGCTCGAACAACACCACACTAAAACCGCGTAACAAGGCATCCAGAGCAACACCCAATCCGGTTGCCCCGCCGCCGATCACAGCATAATCCCATACTTTAGACTCATCTGCAATCCCCTTAATAAATTCCTGACGATTCATATCTCTGAATATATTTAATTGAGTTTTTTATCTTTCGAAGACATTTTTTTAATAAAACGAAACAGGCCGGAACAAGTTGCAGCTTTTTGTTTTATTTTACTACCTTTGTAGAAATGTAACCGATACATAAATACTCTACAAACGAGGTATGAAGATTGTATTTATCGAACCGCTGGGCATGGACAAAAACAATGTCATGCAACAATGCCAAACCTTGAAAAATGCAGGACATCGAATAATGTTCTACGATAATCGCAGTGAAGACGAGCAAGAATTGATAGAACGGGCGAAAGATGCGGAAATTATCGTTATCAGCAATATCCCCCTTCGTAAAAACTTTTTTGAAAACTGTCCGAAGCTACGCATGATATCGGTCGCTTTCACCGGTGTCGATCATATCGACCTGCAAGCTTGTAAAGAAAAAGGAATCACCGTTTGCAATGCAGCGGGATATTCCACCCAGGCCGTTGCGGAATTGGCCATCGGCATGATGATCGCCGTTTACCGGAAGATCGCCGGCGGGGATGCCATCACCCGCATCGGAGGCGACCGGCAAAATTTTCTGGGCACGGAACTGCACGACAAGACGGTCGGGATTATCGGGACAGGCGCCATCGGGCAGCGGGTAGCGCAGCTGGCGCAGGCGTTCGGCTGTAAAACGATAGGCTTTAACCGGAGCGGAAAAACCACCGGAGATATAGAACTGACGGATAAAGAAACTTTGCTGAAAAAAGCAGATATCGTTTCTCTCCATATCCCGCTGACGCCGGATACCCGGAATTTTATTCAGGACGCAGAATTCGGGCTGATGCAGCCCCATGCCATACTGATCAATACGGCCCGGGGTCCTATTGTAAATCAGGATGCCCTTTATAATGCTTTGAAAAAGGGAAAAATCGCAGGAGCGGCCTTGGATGTCTATGATCAGGAACCTCCCCTTCCCGCCAATATGGAATTGTTCAATGCTCCTAACCTGCTTATGCTGCCACACATGGGATACGCAACCAAAGAAGCCTTCGGCATCCGTCTGGGCATTGTGGTGGAAAACGTTGAAATGTGGCTTGCCGGAACCCCTCAAAACCTGATCCGGCTTTAACGACTTTTATTTTGAATAATCTTACACACGATGAATAAATCAACACTATTGTTTCTTCTTTTGTTTCCTCTACTCACCTTTGGAAAAGAATATGAGGTAAAACTCCACGTTTCAGGATTGCCCGCAAACGGCAAGCCCGCCCTGTTAAGCATCTACAACGGAGACACCTACCTCATAGACAGTGTGCCACAGGTGAAAGACAGCATTATTATATTCCATGTTCCCGAAAAAACACCCACAGGTATGCTGCGGGCGGTCCTCGGACTGTCCACTTATGCGCGATATTCCAACGGACAACCCACGATGGTCAATTTCCTGTTTAACGGTGAAGATGTAGAACTGGCCATGAACTTCGAGAAACCAGACCAGACCATGCAGGTCATCCGGTCGAAAGAAAACCGGATATATTTCGATTTCCTCCGGTCGGACATAGCCTTTCTCCGCAAATTAGGAATGCTGGAGCAAGTCATCCTAAACTATCCCGACAAAGACGATTTTTATAAAATGGCGGTGGATTATTACAAAAAATATCAGATACAACGGGAAAAATTCATAGACAAAACCTACAATCAGAACAAGAATTCGCTGGCAGGCAAGATTATAAAAACCAAAAAGCTGCCTTTCACAGAAGGCAATATGGCTCCCGCCACCCGCGATTCGATTTTCAAATCCGGTTTCTTAACCACGTTCGAATTCAACGATACCACACTTTTATATACAGACATATACACGGACAAAGTGATGCAATTCATCGAAATGTTCGTCGATCGGAAAGCTTCGCCCCGTGAAAACGAAAACAATATTATCCGGGCACTCGACATTTTAGTGCCCCGCCTGGATATAAACCCCAACATTCAGCAGCATTTGCTCCAATTTCTGATCACAGGCTTCGAGGTAAGCAAGCTCGAAAATGTGCTGGCGCATATTTCCTCCAACTATCTGCAACAATGCGGAGGCTCTAAAGCGGTGATCGAACGCCGCCTGGCAGGCTATCAGAAAATGGCGGTCGGGAAAACCGTACCGGATTTTACTGTTATGGACATTCAAAACAATCCGGTAAACCTTTATAACCTGCTGTCGCCTTATCGTCTGATTATTTTCTGGCACACGGACTGCAGCCATTGCCAGGTGCTGCTGGACGAGCTTCCCGAACTGGCTAAACAGGAGTTTTTTAAAAAACATCAGGTACAACTCATTGGAATCTCTATCGACGACAACCGGGAATCCTGGGAAAAATTTTCAGCAGATCACCCGTTGGACTGGATCAACACCCACATCGACGGAGGCTTCGACAATGAAATTTCGGCAGCCTACAACCTTTTCGCAACCCCATCGATGTTTCTGATCGATGCCGACAACACGATCATTGCTAAACCGACGACTATCGGAGAACTTAAAAAAAATATATCCGAATTATAATTAACCCTTAAGAACAAGCCATGAAAAAAACATTATTTTCATTCGTTGCCATCGTTTTATTCATACTGGCAACCATATCCTGCCAAACCGGAACGACCGACAACAGTTATCAAAATGCGATTCCGGCAAACGTTTCCGGCGTTCTGGCGATCCGTCTCCAGCAAATGGCCGACAAAGCCGAATTAAACGAATCGACCAAAGCACAGGTATTGCAAATCCTGAAGGACGGCATGAAGTCGCAGAACACCGAAAAGCTGGAAAAAATATTCAAAGACCCGGAAGAATCGGGAATTTCTTTAAAATCTCCCATTATCGTCTTTTTCGAAACTCCGCAAGGAGCCGTGGTTACCGGACAAAGCAAAACACCATCCGGCATCTTTTTCAAATCTTCCCAAAACCAGGGATTGGTGGCTAAGACCTCGAGTACATCAAAACTCGACGACCTTTTCGCTGCAATGAAAAATGAAGGAATAGACGTAACCTCTACTTCTAAGAACGGTTATACGGAAATCGTCAGCGAAAACCTGGTATGCACCTACAACGGCGAAACCGTGTTGATGTTATTCACCTCCGGCAATCCGGCTGCCACACAGGAACAAGCGGCAGCCTATATGGCTCAGAACGAAAGCCAAAGCGCTCTATCCAACAAATTCTATAAAAAAGCGATTGAAAAAGGATCGGATCTGAGCGGGTGTGTATCTATGGCAAGCTATCAGGAGTTAATCCGCACAACGATGAAAGGCATGCCTAACTTCTCCTTTATACAGGACAGTACCGTTTGGGAAGATCTATACCTGCTGGGGGAACTGAATTTTGAAAAAGGCAATATTCGTACAGAAATAACTTATGAAGCAAATGAAAAAGCCACTCTTGAAAAATTCAAGCAATTTTCATTCATGGGTCAGAAACAAAGCAATAAATTCCTGAATCGTTTCCCGGCCTCTACGCTTTACTATGTAGGTTCGAGCCTGAACGGAGAAAAACTGTACGAGTTGGCGGCTCCGCAACTGGAAACCCTGCCGGCGGCTATCGATCGGGAAAAACTGAAACACCTGATCACCTCGATCAACGGAGATTTTTCTTTCGGAATCACGAAGTTAGGCATGATGAATCTCCCTTCCGTACTGCTTTATGCAGAGGTAAAGGATGAGTATCTCATGACTTACATTCAGGAACAGTTAAAAGACCAGATGACCTTCACTCCGAACGGAGACAATGCTGTCAAAGGAATCATTCCAATGCTGAACATGACGATTTATATGGGCGTACAAAAGGGACAGCTGTATATTACCAACGATCCGGACCTTTATGCACGCATCGATAAATCCGCAGAAAATCCGTTGGGAAATACGCCACAGGGCGGAGATATGAAAAATTCGTATTCCTGTGCTTTCATCAATTTCAGCGCGATCAATCAAATGCCTATTGTGCAAATGGCTGTCTCGAAAGCCGGACCGCAGGCTGCTATCCTAAAGAATATGCTGAACGCATTGGATTATATGGAAGCTTTCGCTCCCACAGAGACCAAGGCGATCTGGAATCTTTTCCTGACCGATAAAACTCAAAATTCCCTGAAAACCATTACCAGCGGAGCCGAACAGCTTTTGCCGCTGATTTCTTCTAAATAAAAACGTTTATGAACCGGATCACCCTGCATTCCGTCTTACCGGATATATTCCAAAGCAAGGAAGAACTTTCTTCTGAAATATGGTTGCAGGAAACCACTTTTCAGAAAGGGGAATACTATCTGCTCGAAGCGGCTTCGGGCACGGGAAAATCCTCGCTTTGCAGTTTCCTGTACGGTTACCGGAAAGATTACAGCGGTGATATTTGTTTCGACGAACAAAATATACATCATTTCTCCGGGGAGGAGTGGAACCTCCTCCGGAGAAATTCTTTAAGCCTGCTTTTTCAAGACCTCCGGTTATTTCCGGAACTGACCGCCCAGGAAAACGTATGGCTCAAAAACAACCTGACCGGATTTAAAAGCCGGGAATGGATCGAATCGGCTTTCCAGCGCCTGGGGATTTCCGACAAACAAACAGAACCCGCCGGCAAACTATCCTT
>UQTM01000099.1 GCA_900544025.1 uncultured Odoribacter sp. | reverse complement strand
TGAATCTGCTATGAATCATGTTAAGATTCTTGAAGAAGTAGGATTTTACGATATAGTAATTTCAATAAAATCTTCAGATGTCCCAATGATGATAAAAGCATATAGACTTATGAGTGAAAAATGTGATTATCCTCTTCATTTAGGAGTTACTGAATCAGGAACTGTTTTCAGAGGTACCATTAAATCAACATTAGGTATAGGTACTTTATTGGCAGAAGGAATAGGTGATACCATAAGGGTATCACTTACCAGTGATCCAATTGAAGAAATAAAGGTTGCAAAGGAAATGCTTATTGCATTGGGCTTAAGAAAGCAAGGAATGCAGTTTGTTTCATGTCCTACCTGTGGAAGAACACAAATAAACCTTATTAAAATTGCAGAAGAAGTGGAAAAAGCCGTATGGGCATTTCGCTGGGGAGCGGATACCGTTATGGATCTCTCTACCGGGGCAAACATACACGAAACGCGGGAATGGATCGTCCGCAACTCCCCTGTTCCGGTGGGAACCGTTCCGCTTTATCAAACCCTGGAAAAAGTAGGCGGTGATGTCGAAAAACTGAACTGGGAAATCTTCCGCGACACCTTGATCGAACAGGCGGAACAAGGAGTGGACTACTTCACCATTCATGCCGGGCTTCGCTGGAAGCATGTCCCGCTGACATTACGGCGGCTTACCGGAATTGTTTCGCGCGGCGGCTCCATTATGGCGCACTGGTGTACCACTCATAAACAGGAAAGCTTTATATACGAGCATTTCGAAGATATTTGCGAAATATTGGCAAAATACGATGTCGCCATTTCATTGGGCGACGGACTACGTCCCGGTTGTATAGCCGATGCCAACGACACGGCACAGATCGAAGAGCTGAAAACCCTGGGAGAACTGACCAAAATAGCCTGGAAACATCACGTACAGGCCATCATCGAAGGGCCGGGACACGTTCCCATGCACAAGATCAAAGAAAACATGGATTTACAGCTTGCCTATTGCCAGGACGCCCCGTTCTATACCCTCGGCCCGCTGGTTACCGACATCGCTCCGGGATACGACCACATCACCTCGGCAATCGGAGGGGCAATGATCGGATGGTTCGGAACAGCCATGCTTTGCTATGTCACCCAAAAAGAACATTTAGGACTACCCGACCGGGACGATGTAAAGGAAGGAGTAATCACGTTTAAGCTCGCCGCTCATGCCGCCGACCTGGCCAAGGGACACCCTGCCGCCTATTTCAGGGATTATGCCATGAGCAAAGCACGGTTTGAGTTCCGGTGGAAAGACCAATTCCATTTAGCACTCGATTCCGAAAAAGCCATTCGCTTTCATGATGCGACCCTGCCCGACGAAGGACACAAAGAAGCCCATTTTTGTTCGATGTGCGGAGAACACTTCTGCTCTATGCGCGCCAGCCAAAAATTAAGGGAAGCGATTAAAAACGGGGAAAAATAAGAAACGGATTTTCTTCTGCCGAAAGAACCGGAAAAGAAATCCTAAATGCAATAGAATGAAAATCATTGTAATCACTTCGCCACAACCGGTGAAAGACGAAGCTTTGATCTGTAACACGCTTTTTGCTTACGGACTGGAACGGTTGCACTTGCGAAAACCGGAAGCAGGAGAAGACACCTATAAGAATTTTATCGAACAGATAGAACCTCGTTACCGGAACAGGATCGTATTGCACGGTCACTACCATTTGGCACAACAATACCGGTTATGCGGGATTCATCTGAAATCCGGGCAAGGAAACGAATATACACATTACAGGCAATTCAGGCATATCAGCATTTCGTGTCATAGCCTGGAAGAAATCGGCCGCCTCCCTTTTACGCCCGAATACTGTTTCCTTAGTCCCGTATTCGACAGCATTTCCAAACCGGGATATAAAAGCCGGTTTAAAGAACTTCCTAAACCGGAAACACTCCCTGTTCCCATTGTCGCGCTGGGAGGCATCACTCCGGACAACCTGGCAATATGCCGGGAAAACCATTTCTATGGTGCGGCGGTTTTAGGCTATATATGGGAAAAACCGGAAGAAGCGATCCGTCGTTTCTTGCAATTAAAAACTCCGGTAGTGATGAGCATTGCCGGATTCGATCCCTCTTCGGGCGCAGGTGTGACCGCCGATCTCAAAACGTTTGAAAATTGCGGGGTATATGGTTTGGGGATTTGCTCAGGCATCACTTTCCAAAATCAAAACACATACGAAGGGACACGCTGGACGGCATGGGAAGACATTCGCAGGCAGTGCGAGCTGCAATTTACTCAAAAACGTCCCCGGTATGTTAAAATCGGTCTGATCGAAAACTTCGATATCCTGGATACTTTAACGGCTTATCTCCGGGAAAAATTACCGGAAGTACGAATCATCTGGGATCCTATTTTGAAAGCCAGCGCCGGTTTCCATTTCCATGACAGCAACAACGAACAGAACATTCGAAAATTAAATTCCATTTTCAAACGTATCTATCTGATTACTCCTAATACCGAAGAACTCCGGCAGCTTTTCGGCAATTGTTCCACCGAAGAACTTCAAGACCTCTGCCGTTCTTATCGTTTGAACATTCTTTGGAAAGGCGGGCACAACGAAGACGAACTATCTACCGACAAATTAATTACCCCCGGCGGGATATATACTTTTTCTGTCCGGCGGGGAAAATACGGGAAACATGGCACAGGCTGCGTGCTATCCTCCGCTATCACGGCAGGACTGGCACGTTCGCTCAATCTGCCGTCCGCCTGCTCTAAAGCACAAGTTTATACATCGCTCTTTATGGATAGCAATAACAGTAAATTAGGATTTCACAATCTTGAAGAAAGCGGTTATGCCTTCAAACCGTCCCCCTGCGAATTATCCGTTCAATACATCACCGACCACAAGGAAGGCACGACGATCGGAGAACAGGTAGAAGCCGTTTGTCGGGGAGGAATACGTTGGGTACAACTCCGGATGAAAGAGGCTTCGGCTGAAGACCTGCTGCACGAAGGATGGCTTATCAAAGAGATATGCAAACGGTATCATGCCCTTTTCATCATCAACGACAATGTACAGGTTGCCCGGCAGTTGGACGCCGACGGAGTACATTTGGGCAAAGACGACATGAATCCGCTGGAAGCACGGGAAATTCTGGGACCGGATAAAATCATCGGAGCGACCTGTAACACTTGGGAAGATGTTGTTTTAAGGGCGGCACAACAGGTGGATTATATCGGTTTAGGCCCTTTTGCCTTTACCACCACAAAGAAAAAATTAAGTCCCATACTGGGAATACAGGGATATAACCGAATTTTGGAGCTGATGCGGCAGTCCGGTATCCATATCCCTGTTTTCGGAATCGGAGGGATAACGGAAACCGACATTCCTCCCCTTTTAGCCACCGGAATACAAGGGATCGCTCTTTCCGGCCTGATCAAGAACAGCAACGATTTAACGACCAGGACACGGGACCTTATAAAGATCATAAGTAACACACGATAAACCAAACAGACAAAATTTATATGATATGGAATCTTTAAAAATTGCAGACAAAACTTTTACTTCACGTCTGTTCACCGGAACAGGAAAATTTTCGTCCAATCAGGTTATGGAAAAAGCGATTGCTGCTTCCGGTAGTCAAATGGTGACCGTCGCAATGAAACGAATCGACATGGCAGATAAAAACGACGACATGTTGAAACATATTCTTCGCCCCGATATTCAGTTACTCCCCAATACCTCCGGAGTCCGAAACGCCAAAGAAGCTATCTTCGCAGCCCAGTTATCCCGGGAAGCATTCGGAACCGACTGGCTGAAACTGGAAATTCATCCCGATCCCCGCTATTTACTGCCCGATCCCATCGAAACTTTAAAAGCTACCGAAGAACTGGCTAAAATGGGATTTATCGTCCTTCCCTATTGTCAGGCCGATCCGGTACTTTGTAAACGCCTCGAAGACGCAGGAGCAGCAACGGTCATGCCTTTAGGGGCTCCTATTGGAACAAACCGGGGACTTCAAACGAAAGAATTTCTCCGGATCATTATCGAACAAAGCAATGTGCCGGTGGTTGTAGATGCAGGAATAGGTGCTCCCAGCCATGCGGCAGAAGCGATGGAAATGGGAGCAGATGCCGTGTTAGTAAACACGGCTATAGCCGTCGCAGGCGATCCGGTGGCAATGGCAATCGCTTTTAAAGCTGCGACAGAAGCCGGAAGAATGGCATTCGAAGCCGGACTCGGCAAACAACATTTCGAAGCCGCAGCCAGTTCGCCTTTGACTGCATTTTTGGAATAAAAGGCAAAACATGAACTTTAAAAATTCAACCGTTATGAATTTTTCAGAAGAATTAGAAAAATATTCCTGGGAAGATACCACCCGGCAAATCAAATCCAAGACAGCCGCCGACGTGGAACAAGCTTTAGGAAAAAGTCATTTGGATATCGGCGATTTTATGGCGCTGATCTCTCCGGCAGCCACCCGGTATTTAGAGCCTATGGCTGAACTTAGCCGTAAATATACCTTGCAACGCTTTGGGAAAACAGTGTCTATGTATATTCCTTTATACATCACGAATTCCTGTACCAACTTTTGCGTATATTGCGGTTTTAACCACAATAATCCGATTAAACGGGTAATCCTGACGGAAGAGGAAATCTTAAACGAACTCCATGCGATTAAAAAATTGGGGAACTTTGAAAACCTGTTGATTGTCACAGGTGAAAATCCGAGAGACGCAGGAGTCGATTATCTGGAAAAAGCTTTACGACTGGCACGTCCGCTTTTTGCTAATCTTTCTATTGAAGTAATGCCTCTTAAAGCAGAAGAATATGAACGGCTTACCCATTCAGGATTACATGGTGTGGTTTGCTTTCAGGAAACCTATAATCGGGCCAGATACAATGTATATCATCCCAAAGGTATGAAATCGAAATTCGAGTGGCGTGTAAATGGATTCGATCGTATGGGACAGGCCAATGTCCACAAAATCGGCTTAGGCGTACTGATCGGCTTGGAAGACTGGCGTACCGATGTCACCATGATGGCACGGCATCTGCGTTATCTGCAAAAAAACTACTGGCAAACCCGCTATAGCGTGAATTTTCCACGTATGCGTCCATCCGAAGGCCATTTTCAGCCCAATGTCGTGATGAACGACAGGGAACTGGCACAATTGATCTTTGCTTTCCGGATATTCGACCACGATGTGGATATTTCCATCTCGACCCGCGAAAACGCTACTTTCCGCAAGCACATCATCCCCCTGGGAGCGACTTCTGTCAGCGCCGGATCGAAAACCGAACCGGGCGGGTATTTCACTTATCCGCAAGCATTGGAACAATTCCATATCAGCGACGAACGCACCCCTGCCGAAGTAGCTGCCGAAATTCAGCAATTAGGATACGAGCCGGTATGGAAAGACTGGGATAACTGGATGTAAACAGAAATAAAACATGTTATCGGAAAAAGAAAAAGAACGTTACTCCCGGCATCTTTTATTGGAAGAAATCGGCGAGCAGGGACAAGAAAAGATCAAAAACGCTAAAATTCTGGTGGTCGGGGCCGGAGGCCTGGGTTCTCCTGTCCTGCTCTACCTGGCAGCGGCAGGTATCGGTACAATCGGCATTATGGACGATGACACGGTATCGGAAAGCAACCTGCAAAGGCAGGTATTATACGACACCCGATGTATCGGCGAACCGAAAACAAAAGTTGCCGCCGGCAAATTACAGGCTCTGAATCCGTATATTTGCATACATTCATACACACAGCGATTCACTACAGAAAATTCTGAAGAAATCGTAAACGAATATGACGTGGTGATCGATGCCACCGATAACCTGCTCAGCAGGTATGCGATCAATGACGTTTGCGTCAAATGCGGAAAACCGTTCATCTATGGAAGCATCTGTGAGTTTGAAGGGCAAGTGTCGGTATTTAACTATCGAAACGGTATCACCTACCGCGATTTATACGAATACCACGAAGGCATTAAAGATTTCCGGCAACCATTGGGAGTGATCGGAGCATTACCGGGAGTGGTCGGTTCCATTCAGGCGACAGAGGCGATAAAGGTAATCTTAAACAGTCCCGACACGCTTTCTGGCAAATTACTGCTGATAAACCTTTTAAAAGGAACATTCCGGCTTTTAGAGATTAAGAAATAGGTTCGTCCTGCCTTGTTTATCGGTTACTCATCGTTACCTAAATAAAACGGAGCTATTCGATTCGCTGAATAGCTCCGTTCTTTATAAAACAATAAATAGAATCACTTCTCTGGCTTTTCTTCTTTCCGGATAAAATGCTTCTACGTCTTTTTTCAATTCATATACAGTTTCACGCGTTCCGGCCGCTCTCCGATCTTAACGTCCACCGCCCGTGGATTTCCCTTCTCGTCGGCATACTTGAAGGTGTAAGTGCGGTTTTTCTCCAGAATAAACTTTAGAATATCGTTCATATCCTGAGTTACCCCGGCAGTACGCCCGCCTCCCATCTGCTCGCTCCCGCAAAATACATCTACGTTAGCCGCAACACGGTCGTCGGATTGGAGTGTACACTGATTGTCCTTAAACATCATCACTTCCACCGTTACATGATTTCCGTCGGTCGTGATTTCCGATTCATAAACCTTATAAAGCTCCACATATCTATCCGTCACATTTTGGGCAGGAACATAGCGGATACTCTCGTCCCATACCAAAGGGAAATAAATTCCGGTAGGTTTAAAAGAAGAAGCATAGATCGCTTTTTCGGCCTTGTTTTTATCTGCCTTTCCGGCATCGGCAAAGAACCAGGCTTTATTTAATTGATTGGGATAATACTCTGTAAAGTACCATTCTCCGTCGGCCCAAACTTCACTCCAATTATGGTTTCCCCGCCCATCATGCCAATTAGGCGTCCCGGCAATACGCGAAGGAATTCCCACAGCCCGGAAAGCATCGGTCAGCAATATAGACAAGCCGCTACACGAAGCCATCCCCTGCCGGATCGATTCTGCCGGACTCTGGTCCGGTTTCTCGCGTTTGGTATTATAGTCCACCATCACTTCATCCCGGATATTCCGGTTGATCGAATCGATCGCTTCAAAAATAGTGTTACAATGAGCTACATACTTTCCAAACCGCTCATAAAAATCTTTTCTCCAGCCTTCACGGGTTTCGTTTAAACTGACATAAGGCAACACCTCATTCAAAAAAATACTGTCCGGCAAAGCTTTTGCCCAGCTATACTTATCCCTTGCCTGATAAGCATAATCGGCATTTTCCAGTAAAAATGCGGCTGTAAGCTGCTGCAAATCTCGTTCAGGCATATAAGCGATCAAAAATGCGATCCCCTCTTTTTGAGTTTCGGGAGCGGTTTCGAGAGCTTTTTTCAATTCCGGGGCATTCTTTCCGGCTTTAACCAATGCCGAATCCAGCAAAACATGGTATTTTTCCGGAACACCCTGATATTTGTTACCCGTACAGGCAAACAAGCACACCACCAATAAGAAAGAAAGATACTTCATGCAATTAAATCTTTAGCTGATAAAAACTTTGGTTTCAATCCCTGCGATCGCTAAAATATTTCATAAATTGCGCACGTTCGTAACGGTCGGCATGGCTGGGATCGGCATACGACAACTTTCCACGAAATTCCTCTATACTCCTGAATGATTTTTTCTCCATCCACGAACTGACAAAATAATTCATCGTACGTATCGCAGGAATCCCCTGTTCGTAAAGAGCCGAACAAACCTGGACGGTAGTAGCCCCGGCTAATAATAATTTCACCACAGCTTCCCCGTTATGTACCCCGGTAGAAGAAGAAATCTGTAATTGTTTATCCTGTCCTGCCAGGATACCCGTCCAGCGCAACGACTGACGCAGATCGGTAGGTAAACTGAATACAGACGCCACTCCTATCGTCATACGCTCGATATCGATATCCGGCTCATAAAACCGATTGAATAAAGTAACGGCATCTACACCCAGCGCTTTCAATTTACTCACAAACATAGGCAGATTGGTAAAATAATGCCCGATTTTCAAAATCAACGGAATCTTGACCTGAGCTTTTACCTGTTTTACTATATCGTAGTAAATATTTTCAATATCGGCACTTTCTTTAAACTCATCCAAAGGTAGAATAAAAGTATTCAACTCAAGGGCATCCGCTCCGGCATTCTCCAATTCTTTCGCAAAACTGATCCATTCCCCGTTACTCAAACAATTAATGCTGGCAATCACCGGAATTTTCAATCTTTCTTTGGCTAATTTCACCAGATCGATATATTGCTGGACGGTATTGGCCCGGATATAATTTTGAATATAATCGGTTTCCTCCGGGTAACTGTTATCCCCTATACTCCTGGACGCTTCCATATTGATCTGTTCTTCAAATATGGATTTCAACACCACGGCACCGGCACCCGCCACTTCAATTTCCTGCAATCTTTTAATATCAGACGTTAATCCACAGCTTCCGGCGATAATCGGACTGTTTAACTCCAGCCCTGCAAATTTGGTCTTTAAATTTCCCATAATCTTATTATTAAATTGATATACTGTACAACTTCTTTCCGAAATACCGATATATACGGAATTTTTAAACTTAATTTTCTAAATTATAATTTCTTGCACCGAATATAGAACTCCCGATCCGCACCATCGTGCTGCCTTCCTCTACGGCAATGCGGTAATCTTCGGACATCCCCATCGACAATTCTTTAAAATAATCCTGTCCGGAGAAATAGCGCAGCTTTAAACGGTCGAATATTTCTTTCAAATGTTTGAATTCCTTGTGTACTTGTGCCTGATCATCGGTAAAAGTGGCCATCCCCATAACCCCGGTAACCCGTACATTCCGCATCTCCCGATAAGCGCTGCTTTGCAGCAACCCGTTCGCTTCCTCCTCGCTTAAACCGAACTTCGTCTCTTCCTCTGCAATATGGAATTGCAACAAGCAGTCCACAACACGCCCAACCTTACCCGCTTCCTTATCGATCTTCGCCAGCAATTCCCCGCTATCTACCCCATGAATCAGCTTTACAAAAGGTACGATATATTTCACTTTGTTCGTTTGTAAATGCCCGATCATATGCCACTCTATATCCTTGGGTAAAACGTCGTATTTACTTACCAATTCCTGCACCTTATTCTCTCCGAAAGCCCGCTGCCCCCACCGCCATGCCTCTTCGAGGTCCGGTACGGGTTTCGTTTTTGAAACGGCAATCAGTTTCACATTTTTAGGCAATGAGCGTGTTATTTCCTCTAAATTCTTTGTAATACTCATAATCGTATATCATACAACAAATTTACAAAAAAGCTATTTTAACCTTTTTGACAACTCTGACAAATATATACCAAAATAAACGAAAATCCTTTACGAATGTTCATCTTTTCCCTAAATTCGAAACTCGCAATAAAGCTATTCAAGAATCCGTACAACATGAGAATCCTACATACGGCCGACTGGCATATCGGACAAACTTTTTTCGGTTACGACCGGAGCGAAGAGTATTAAGCCTTTTTCGACTGGAGAAGCGCACACACCGAAAAACTGGAAATCGATGCTTTATTAATCACCGGAGATATTTTCGACGTTGCAAATCCTTCTGCTCAGGCATAAAAGCAATTTTACCGTTTTATGAAGAAAACGACCACATCCAATCCCGGCTTGCAAATCGTCGTCATGGCCGGGAACCACGACTCAGTTGCACGCCTGGGGACGCCTATCCCCCCTTATTGGGAAGATCTGAACATTCACATTATAGAAACAAAGAAACCTTTAGAGAC
>UQTM01000098.1 GCA_900544025.1 uncultured Odoribacter sp. | reverse complement strand
TATAATTATTTCTTTCATTGCTTTTGAAGTGATTCAACACAGAGTTCTATAAAAACAACTCCTGTTTAGCAGGACGGCAGAGCGAAACTCACGTACGGACGGATTACACCTTATCCGCACGGAATATTCCCGGCAACCTGTTTTACAGATCGACAGCCCATACGGACAAGCATAACCGGACCATTCCGGCATGCATAAACATTTGTGATTAAAAAAATACTTGAACGGCAAAGAGACTCTCAATGCCTCTGAAGAAAATATGTCACACGAAAGGAGGGGCGCGCAAAAGCCCGAAAGGAACAAAGGAACGATATTCCCTTTCCTGATAATGAATAAACAGGGGACAATAAGATTCTGTCGATGCCGTACCGACGCGACAAGAATCGGCTTCAATGAAAGAATAGTACGCGAACTGGCATATAGAACAAGAGTTACAGTCGTGCTTAGAATGCTGTTCGTCGGCATGGGTACACGATTCTCCGCAACACTTTGTCTGGTAAATATGGATTGTCTTGGCCACAATCGGAAGCAGTAAGACCACCGACAATAACCACGCAATAACAATCCGGTTTATTTTATACCCTTTCACTCTTTTTATACATAAAGACAAAACAAAGATATCATTTTCCCATAAATGAAACATTGTTTTTGCAAAAAATGCCATTCCATAACCTGCCTGAATAATATTGTCAAAACCCAAAGGGACTACCAATTGCCGGAAGGTTTTCGTTTTGATGAATGCGAAATATTATTAAAAGGGATTTGTCCTGCCTGTGCCGGACCGTCCGATCGATAAACGACTCAAAATCACAATATCCGGACAAAAAATCGGGGTACTGGCTTGAAGCAGTACCCCGATATATTCTCCATCGAACTTTTAAATCTTTATCCAACCATCACCACCAGATAGCGGGTCTGTTTCCAGAAAGAATTTTCATCTTTAATCTTCAAGGTCAGTTTACCGTCTTCCCCTTCTTCCAATATATAAGAATCAGCAGGATGAGCAGACAATATTTTCGCTTTCTTTGAATTCAACGGAATCGATTTTTGCTCGCGAATATCGATATTTACAAAATTAGCTTTCTGAGCCTGTGAAGACACGATCGGCGGGCAGAACAGTCCCTGGCGGGAAATCACATCGGCCTCTTTCAATTCTTTCCGGGTCCCTACCAGGTAGTTTGCCAAATGGATAGCCTGATCCTGTTTTGCAATAGTTTCCTTTTGTCCGGTAGTTTCCTTATTCAAAGCATCTACATTTTGATTCAAAGAATTGATTTCTTCGTTCTTAACCACCAGCAACTGGTTTTTATCAGCCAATTCCTTCGTGATCTCTGCTATCTTTTGATTTCTCTGGTCTAATTCGGCATTCAGGTTAGCGATCAGCTTCTTAAACTCGGCAGATTGTGTTTTGTTCTTTCCTTCCAATTTAGCAATCTGTTCCTTATACGTAGCGATAGCATCGGAAATGGCAGCCACATCGCGTTTCAACTGCTCTAATTGCTTTTTGGATTTAGTGCCCGCCTTCTTTTCCTGATTAGCCTCAAGGCTCAACAGATTCTCGGCTTCCCGCAACGACTGCATCCCGGCAGAAATATCGTTCAATCCGGCAAAAACTTCGTCCATCTCTGTCGTTTGGGCCGTACAAACCACATTCAATGAATCCACGCGTGCCTGCAAAGCTTTATATTTTTGTGATTTTTCTACACATCCTGTCAGGAAAAATACACATGCACCGACGATAAAAATAAAAATCTTATTCATAGCTTATTGTTTTAATAAATTGTAATTTCATTTTCACGTTTTTTAAAGACAATCTGCATACCAAAACAAACGATATAAAATAAGACATTGATTATAAAACAAATAACACAAAAACAAAACTTCCGTTAAACCGTGGAAAGTTGTGGAACACAACAAAAAAGCTGGGGAATAATTCCCCAGCTTCCTTTTATATCATCCCACTTTTATCCGGCAGCGAATCGACGGCTCCCCCGCCAGCTTTCCTTATTGATTCTGTCCCGGACTTTCGTTCAATTTATAGAGCACATAACGATACACCTGTTCCATCTGTGGCGATAATCCCTTCTCACTATTCCGGTCGCTCTCGGTTAATTTATTCACCAGTTCGATAGCCTGGCCTTTCAGCTCCACAGGAGCTTCGGCAAAGAAAGGTAACGTAAAAACAACATTCTGTCTCTGAACTTCCGTTAGATTCTTTCCCTTTTCGTTAAAGGCTTTCAGATAATCTCCATACATCCGGCAACTTTTGAAATAAGCCAGTTGTAAAAGGGTTTCAAGCCCCGCCCGTTGCTCTTTTCCCAATTTCATTTTTTTAATTTCTTCCCCATACGCCTTATATCGTGCGGGAGTTATCTGTTCTGCCTTCACCAGCGAATCCGATAATGCCTGTTCATATACCGTAAACATTTTCCTCTCCGCTTCCTCTTTTCCCAGCAACGATTTAAACACGGCAACCTGCGCAACCATCCGTTTCATCTGAGGCATATCGGTAGCATCTACATAAGTATCGAATAGCCTCCAATTATTCCGGCTGCAAATCTCCTTCACTTCCATATCCTTAAAATAATCTTCCACCACCGCTTTCAACCGTTCGGAACGTGATTTATGCAAAAGCCCTAAATATTCCGACACACATTCATAATCCCGGTCTCCCTCTTTATACCGTTTTTCCAAAGCAGCCAGCGAACTTTCCGGATGTATCCCGGCTTTCAGCTTTTCCAAAAACGAAGCAGCATCCATAACGCCGGAAATCCGGCATACCTCGTTCCTGTCCTTATCGATCACCAAAAAAGTGGGGTAAGCGGAGATCCCATATTTTTCAGCCAATTCCAAACCTTCCCCCTTTTCCATATCCAGCTCGATATTGACAAAAGAAGCATTGCAAAAATCGGCCACCCGATCTTGCGTAAAAACTTTTTCCGCCATAGTCCGGCATCCTTTACTCCACGTGGTATAAGCATTCAGAAATACCATTTTATTCTCTGTCCTTGCCTTTACAACAGCTTTTCTAAACTCAAGCGGTTCGAATTGGATTGCCCGTTTCTGGGCTCCGGCTATTGTAACTATACACAGCCAGCATACGATAAAAAAATATTTCATACACCTATTTTTTGATTAGCATACACTCTTCCCGTTCACTCGGCTTTCAAACGCTCGTTGATCAGATCCCGGTATTCCCAATAAGCTTCTTCCAGCAACACCATTTTTTCCGCAAAAAACGCATAAATCTTATCCCAATCCTCCTCCCGATACATATCGACTCCTGAAAGCTCGAAATAAATGGCACTCACAAGACGTTCACCCACGCCAAAATAATCCTCTTCCCAACGTAATTCCTCCCCACAAGTTTCCGCCATCAATTTACGATAAGATAAAAATGTTTCATACACCTTATAACGTGTCAAAGCATTTTTATGGTCGATCTGGAACATAACCAGGGCTTTCTGTGTATCCGCATAAAACTTCAGCTGCACCGACTTGATCTTTACCCCCGTCAATACCCACCTCCGGTCGATACGATGCTTATAGCAATACCGTTTAAAACCGCTCCAAAACTTTACGCGCAACTCTTTTGCCTCTTCCTTTGACCACATAATCCACGAAATTTGAAAATCAGAATTAAAAATGATTATTTTTGCAAAGGTAGTAAATAATATTTCGTTCCAGCAGATTTTAACCACTGGAAGTAACTCAATTTAATACAAAACGTCCAATGTTAGAATTAAAGTACGATACCACACGGATCGAAGCAGGATGTGACGAAGCCGGAAGAGGATGCCTCGCCGGGCCTGTTTTTGCCGCCGCGGTAATCTTACCGGACAATTTCCAGAACGACCTGCTGAACGATTCCAAACAATTATCCGAAAAGCAAAGAGACCTTTTAAGACCTGTCATAGAACGCGAAGCGCTCGCCTGGGCCGTCGCCAGCGTAGATAATCACGAAATCGACGAAATCAACATCCTGAATGCTTCCATTTTGGCGATGCACCGGGCACTCGACCAACTGGCAATACGTCCTCAGCACATCATCATCGACGGAAACCGTTTCAAAAAATACGGAGAAATCCCTCACCTGTGCATTGTGAAAGGCGACGGCAAATACATGTCGATCGCCGCCGCTTCGGTTTTAGCCAAAACCCACCGTGACGAATATATGTATAAACTACACGAACAATTCCCCGGCTATAACTGGCAAAAAAACAAAGGTTATCCCACACAGGAACATCGTAACAAAATTAAAGAGATTGGAATTACCGATTTTCATCGAAAAAGTTTTAATTTAGCAGACGCCCAACTAAAATTGGATTTTGGGATATAAAAACAGGCAACCTGCTTGCAGATTATTAACATTATACAGAACTATGGCTTTTATCAACTCCCTTCTGACGCTTTTCACCCAAAAACGGCTCACTCAAATCGATTATTTTAAAGCCAACCCTATAAAAGTACAGCGCGAGACCCTCCAGGCTTTACTATCCAAAGCCACAGGCACCG
This sequence comes from uncultured Odoribacter sp., assembly GCA_900544025.1. Taxonomy (GTDB): domain Bacteria; phylum Bacteroidota; class Bacteroidia; order Bacteroidales; family Marinifilaceae; genus Odoribacter. The sequence continues at coordinate 5,415 of UQTM01000098.1, read as the reverse complement.
AATACGGACAAAAATACAACTTCAATACCATACTGACCGCAGAACAATACCGCGAACGGCTCCCGGTGGTACATTACGAAGATATCCGGGAATTGATCGGACGGACAATGGAAGGAGAAAATAATGTTCTCTGGCCGGAAGAGATCAAATGGTTTGCCAAATCTTCGGGAACGACCGATGCAAAAAGTAAATTCATTCCGGTAAGTCCTACCGTATTGGAGGATTGCCACTTCCGGGGAGGCAAAGACGTGATTGCCGTATTCAACAAATTAAATCCGGAAGCACAGGTATTCAGTGGGAAAACGCTGGCACTGGGAGGCAGTAGCGAAGTCAGTAAAACCAACAACAACTGTCAGTATGGCGACCTGTCGGCTATTCTGATTTCGAACACACCTTTCTGGGCCAACATGATGAAAACTCCCGATTCTTCTATTATGCTCATGAGTAATTGGGAAGAAAAAATCGAAAAAATATGCGAAACCACCATCAAAGAAGATGTCCGTTGCCTGGCAGGAGTTCCCTCCTGGTTTTTGACCGTAATCAATAAGATATTGGAGCGGACGGGCAAAGCAAATCTTCACGAAGTGTGGCCGAATCTGGAATTATTCATTCACGGAGGCATCAGTTTCACCCCCTACCGGGAACAATACAAAAAGCTATTGCCCGATCCGAAAATGAAATACCTGGAAACCTACAACGCCTCGGAAGGTTTTTTCGGTTTGCAGGACGATCCGGACGACGAAGCCATGCTGCTGATGCTCGACTACGGCATTTACTATGAATTTATGCCCCTGAGCGAAATGGGAAAATCGAATCCCAGAACCCTTATGCTGGAAGAAGTAGTCACAAATACAAACTACGCGGTGATCATCACCACCTCCGGCGGCTTGTGGCGTTATATGATCGGTGATACGATCAGTTTCACCTCGACCAAACCTTATAAGTTTAAGATCACCGGACGGACAAAATTATTTATCAATGCCTTCGGTGAAGAACTGATTATCGACAATGCCACCCAGGCGCTGAAATTTGCCTGCGATGAAACAGGAGCGGATGTATTCGAATTTACCGCAGCTCCCGTATTTATGGACGACAAACACAAAGGAGCGCACGAATGGCTGATCGAATTTAAAAATGCTCCGGAAAACCTGGAAGTTTTTGCCGACCTTTTAGATCGGGAATTACAAAAACTCAATTCCGATTACGAAGCCAAGCGGCTGCTTTCATTGGAACGCCTTCACATCCATGCGGCACGTCCCAACCTGTTCAATGACTGGCTGAAAGAAAAAGGAAAGCTGGGAGGACAGCATAAAGTGCCCCGTCTATGGAACGACCGTACTCATATAGAAGAGTTATTGAAAATGAATTAAAGCTTTCTCTATCGGGAATATCTTTAATCCGCCGTACGATATAAAACAAAAAATCCGGGAAAATTCCCGGATTTTTTTAATGTTATTTTCTTATTTAAAGAACAGCAGTTCCCGATATTTCGGCAAAGGCCAAATTTCATCATCTACCAGCAATTCCAGCTTATCGATATGATAGCGGATCTTATCCAGATAAGGGAGAACGGTTTGTGTATAAGCCTCTGCACGTTCCACCTCGCCCCCGATCGTATTGTTGGCAACCTTACGGGCCTCGGTCATATCGTCCACCAAAGTACGTATCTCTTTAATGTGGGAAGAAATTTCCTTGATCGCTTTCAACTGTACCTCTCCAACCTCGGCATACACATCCGGCAGAATATCCTTCAATCCCTGTACGTTATTAATCAGCGTATTCTGATAAGTGATCGCCGTCGGAATAATGTGGTTTAATGCCAAATCACCCAGCACTCTCGATTCGATCTGCAATTTTTTCAGATAAATCTCGTTCTTGATCTCGAACCGGGCTTCCAGTTCCCGCTCTGTAAATATCCCGTTATCTACAAACAATTTTTTAGCTTTCGGAGATAAATAAGCTTTCAACGCGCCGACACAATCATTATTCACCGACAACCCACGGCGTTCGGCCTCTTCCTTCCATTCTTTGCTATAACCATTCCCTTCAAAACGGATTTTTTTACAAGCAATGATATATTTGCGCAACACCTGAAAAATAGCCTCATCTTTCTTCACTCCCTTATCGATCAAAGTTTCGACCTCTTTCTTAAAGGCTACAAGCTGTTCTGCTACTGCCGTATTCAATACGATCATAGCGCCTCCGCAGTTGGCCGACGAACCGACGGCACGGAACTCGAAACGGTTACCCGTGAACGCAAAAGGCGAAGTACGGTTGCGGTCGGTGTTATCCCGCATGATTTCAGGAATCTTTCCGACATTCAATTTTAATTCGGTCTTTTCATCGGGGCTCATCTTCTTGCCGCTCACTTTCTCCTCGATCTCGTCCAAAATTCCGTCCAATTGTTGTCCCAAAAATACCGACATAATTACAGGAGGAGCTTCGTCTCCGCCCAGGCGGTGTTCGTTGCCGAGCGACACAATGCACGCTTTAAACAAAGCCTCGTGTTCCAAAACAGCTTTGGTAGTAGCCACCAGAAAAACCAAAAATTGCATATTGGATTTCGGGTTCTTACCCGGAGACAGCAAATTCACACCCGTATCGGTAAGCAGCGACCAGTTATTGTGTTTTCCGGAACCGTTGATGCCTTTATAAGGTTTTTCATGCAACAATACCCGGAATTTATGATGACGGGCAACCCGTTTCATCGTGGACATCAATAATTGGTTATGATCCACGGCAAGATTGGCTTCCTCAAAAATCGGAGCCAATTCGAACTGATTGGGAGCACACTCGTTATGGCGGGTTTTGGCTGGAATCCCCAAACGATGGCATTCATACTCCAATTCGTCCATAAAAGCATTCACCCGTTCCGGAATAGCACCGAAATAATGATCTTCCAACTGTTGGTCTTTCGCAGCCGAATGCCCCATCAAAGTACGTCCACACAATTTCAGGTCGGGGCGGGCATTGAACAAAGCCTCGTCCACCAAAAAATATTCCTGTTCCCAACCCAGTGTAGCGGTCACCCTTCGGACATCCTTATCGAAATATTGGCAAATATCCACAGCCGCCCGATCGACCAACGCCAAAGCTTTCAGCATCGGAGTTTTATAATCGAGAGCTTCTCCCGTATAAGCCACAAAAACCGTCGGGATACAAAGCGTATTGTTATTGATAAAAGCAGGCGACCCCGGATCCCAGGCGGTATATCCTCTGGCTTCGAAAGTATTACGGATCCCGCCGTTGGGGAAACTGGAAGCATCGGGCTCCTGCTGCACCAGCATCCGTCCGTCGAAAGCTTCGATAATACTTCCGTTTTTCTGCAAATCGATGAAACCGTCGTGTTTTTCCGCAGTAGCACCATTCAACGGATGAAACCAGTGTGTGTAATGGGTTGCTCCCTTTTCCACCGCCCAGGCTTTCATGGCTGCCGCCACCTGATCGGCCAATCCCCGGTCGATAGCTCCACCTTCGGACATCACTTTTTCAAGTTTCTTGAAGGCCTCGATCGACAGATATTGCCGCATTTTCTCGATAGTCAGTACATCGCATCCAAAAATCTCCGACACCCGGTAACGTTCCGATTTTTCTATCGGCTTACGGGTAGAAAGTTCTTCCAGTGCAGAAAATCTGATTTTTGCCATATTTCTATAATTGAAAATTAAAATTCTGAAACGCTCTTCGTAAATATAAGGGGCAAAATTAAAAAATAATATCTATTTTTTAATCTCACCCCTTATATTTTACAGCATATTTTCGAAAATACATCGTATTTTCGAAGAAACGACCCCTAATCCGCCTTTATATCCCTTGAAAAATCACGATCATTTCATTCTATTTTCTTTGGAAAAACATTCCATGCACCGGCAATCTATAAAATTAGAAAATGAACATTGCAAGTCTGCTCACAGAACAATAATAAAACAGCTATTGATAAACACATGGATAACGATCGTCCCTCTCTCAATTATTCAAGGTATAAACGGTTGTATTATAAAACTCCTTTCCCGAATTTAGAGCATATAATCGGTTGGATCCCTCATCCCAACAAATACTCGAAGCATAAGGAATGTCGTATTCCCGGACAGGCTTCCCTTCCCAATCGAACACCAATATTTTCGACAGATCGGGATTTATATTTTCTTCCACGGCACTTTCCCGGTTAAATAACACATACACATACCGGGCACTACCGCAAACATCGGAAAAGAACAATTCATCCTCCTGCGAATCAGTTACCTGAACCGGCTTTATCATTTCCTTATAAAACACCGTTTTATAAATCTTTCCGTCCCCGTTCACAAAATCGATCTGCGGGAAATTATAAAAAGCGGACACCACCAACGGTTTGGAAGGATGTTTGGCAGATACGCTTTGCGAAATGCTGTGTACATCAAAATGATTCGGGAATTTTAAAACGGGCTCTACATTTTTCACCTCTCCCTTCTTCCAGTCGATCAGCACATGCAAGCACTCGCCATCGTCCGAAGTCCCCATAAACAAATTATCTCCACAGTAAAACAGATCGCGAAAAGAACTCCGGATCAATGAAGCCAACGGGTATTTCTCTTCTATAAATACAGAATCTTCCCGGATGCTCTTATCCACATCGATTTTTACAAATTCCGATAAAGCCCGCTCTAATATCCATATTTTCAAATCCCCGTCTTCTATCCCATATTGAGAAAAATAAGCAGGAGCGATAAACTCGCCGGGGCCACGCCCGTTCACACACAATTCCGCCACTTTTTCCAACCCGCTTTTTGAAAATACAGCATAATGGTAATCTGTCCGATGAGAACGGCAAAGCCAATATTTTCCCGCATCTTTTATATCCAGAATCCCTAATTCCGAATCAAAATAATTAACGGTATCGCCTTTTAATTTTTCTGAAACCGGGAAATCAGTCACAACCACAGAATTTTCAGGCATGTTATTGCATGCCATGACAAGGAAAAAAGAAAAAATTAAAACTGCATTTTTCATTACATTTTCCAATAATAAAAGATGTACCAAAACTTTTTATTTAATTTTAAACGATTGTAAATTCCAATAAAACACAAGATTAATTAAAATTCCGATACCTCTCAGATTAAAACTAATTAATAGAAACATTTACTTTCAGCTCCCTTCGCCTTCTCATCATACACTTTTTCACAAGATCCGCAGTCATAATAAGTATATCCGGTCTTCACCTTTGACTTATGATAACATACATGGTAATTACTGCCACTTTGATCATTCCCTGCAAGAGCTTCTACATTTTCCAATAAATAAGTAAATTCACTACTTGTTTTACAATTCATTTGAAAGACAGTGCAAACAAGAGTTGCAACCAACACGAAATAAAAAATCTTAGTTTTCATATTTATCAATTTTAAAATTAGTAATTATTTACAAATGTAATTTTAA
>UQTM01000097.1 GCA_900544025.1 uncultured Odoribacter sp. | reverse complement strand
AATATAAAAATCAACATATAGCTGATAAATGGGAAAAAAACAAACATTTGCGTAAACTCTATTAGTTGCATATTGTTAGGATTTTGTTAGTTTTGCGTAAGATTATGCAAAGAGTATGAGCGTTTGGGTGCAAAAAATCAAAGCCGGTGATAAGCTGGTATATAAAGAATTGTTTGATGAATTTTATCAAGCATTATGTTTGTTTGCATCCAGATTTCTGAAAGACGATGCTTTGGCTGCGGATGTTGTGCAGGAGGTATTTGTAAAGTTTTGGGAACATCATGCCGATTTCGATAACGATTTAAAGATTAAATCTTACCTATATACATCTGTACGGAATACCTGCCTGAATATCATTCGGGATAAAAAGGAGTTCATCCCGGAGGGAGAAACTCTCTATCGGTTGGAAAAAGAAGCCTATTTTGAGAATGCGGTTTTAGAGCGTGAAAGTCTCCGAATGTTTTATGCAGCCATCGATACTTTGCCGGAACAAAGCCGTAGGATCATTTATCTGGCTATAGATGGAAAAACGAATCGTGAAATTGCCCTGGAATTGGGAATTACGGAATTTACCGTGCATCGTCTGAAAAAAATCGCTTATAAAAAATTAAAAGTCCTGTTGAAAGACTATTATTATTTCCTGTTGTTATTATATTTTGTTTTACATCAATGATTTATATTTAAAATAAAATCTTTTTTCAAAAATAATTGAAAAAAATCCGGTTTTGTGTGTACCATAAAACCGGATTTTTGTGTTATAGGGGTAAGATAAGATCAATTATATGGAAAAGGTGTTTAATGTGGCGAAAGCTATTTCGTCGATGTTAGCTGGTGAGGCATCGGACGAACAACAGCGGGAGATAGAGGATTGGAGGCAGGGGTCGGAAGAAAATGCCCGATTGTTGAGTAAAATGATGGATAATGAATATCTGAAAAAAGACCGGGAGAGCCTGGCACGTTTCGATAAAGAGGAGGCTTGGCGGAAGATTTGTGAAAAGCAGGGAATAGTGACAGAGTTACCGAAACGGGAAGAGATACGACGAATCGGCCCTATCTGGAAATATGTTGCAGCGGTGATGATTCTTGCATTGGGTTCGGGAATGTGGTGGTGGCTGGCTGAGCGGAAACAAGAGGTACAAGTGGTTGAAATTGCACAGGAAATTCGGGGAAACGAAGGACATAAAGGTGTGATATTGAGATTACAAAACGGAAACGTGATCGATTTGGAGAAAAACGAAGGTGAGGTACAGGTCGGGGCAGGCGGAGCGGTAGCGAATAAGAACGGTTTTTTGTTGGCTTATGTGGAAGTGGAAAAAGAGAAAAGCGGGGAAACGACTTATAATGAAATCGAGATTCCTCAGGGAACCGGGTTTCAGTTGAAGTTGGGCGATGGGACGGTGATCTACCTCAATTCAATGTCGAAAGTCCGTTACCCGGTAGTCTTTCCTAAGGGAGAACGGCGAATAGAACTGGAAGGAGAAGCTTTTTTGGAAGTGGCTAAAGACAGCACCCGCCCTTTTATCGTGGAAACGAAATATGTGGATGTACAGGTGCTGGGAACGAAATTCAATGTGTCGGCCTATGCCGACGATCCCACGGTAATGACCACATTGGTAGAAGGGGCCGTTCGGGTGAGTAGCGAAGAAAATGGTGTGTCGGCTGTGTTGAAACCCAGCGAGCAGCTGGTTTTCAGTAAAGAAGAAAAGACAGCAGAAGTAAGAAAGGTGGATGTAAGGTATTACACGGCTTGGCGGGATGGCTGGTTCCGGTTTCAGGACGTGACGTTGGAAGAATTAATGAAAGTGGTGGTGCGGTGGTATGGCATAGAGGTGGTGTATGCCGATCCGGAAGTAAAGGAATATCGGTTCGGTTGTAATTTTAACCGGATGAACTCGATAGAGACTTTCGTGAATATTTTTGAAGAGAACGGAAAAATCAAAATCGACCGGAAGGATAAAACGCTGGTGATAAAAAAGGGAAGGTAAAGAGTAAAAACGGCCTCGAGTGATGTTATTGCACGAACATCGCTGTAAATCAGGCAGTTTTTTTAGTTAAAATAAAAACAGGAAATGCTGGTAACATTTCCTGTTGAATTCCATTCTTTCTTGCACAAAAGAAGAAATTAATGTAAATTAAAATGCAAATTTATGAAAAAAATTTTAAAGTTGATTATCCGAAGCGACTCGGATAAGTTAAAAAAGCAATGGTTAGGCTTAAAATTAACACTATTGCTACTTTTCACAGTTTTTTTTAATGTCAATGCATCTTTACTTTCCCAAAATAAAGTGACTCTGAATTTAAAAGGGGCCACTTTAAAGGATGTCATTTGGGAAATCGAACGTCAAACCGGAATTGTATTCATGTATAGTTCCGACGATTTGAACAAAGTAGGAAAAGTAGATGTAGAACTAAATTCCAAGTCGTTGGACGAAACATTGGAGAAATGTTTGGACGGAACGGGACTTACCTATGCTTTACAAGACGATGTGATCGTTGTAAAGCCTGCACCGCAACAAGATGTAACAAAGAAAGTTTCCGGAGAGGTAAAGGATTCGAAAGGGATGACTTTGCCCGGTGTGACTGTTATCATCAAGGGAACGACCGTAGGCGTGGCTACCGACATCAACGGTAAATACGCCATAACTCTTACCGGGATTCCCGATCCGGTGTTGATTTTTTCTTCTGTAGGGATGAAATCCAAAGAGGTTAAAGTGGGAACGAACGAAGTGATCAACGTGGTATTGGAAGAAGATACCCAGGTATTGGAAGAAGTTGTGGTTGCGGGTTACCAGACCGTACACAAAAGAAATGTAACGGGTTCTATTTCCAGAGTAAGCGGGGAAACGTTGGCGGACATTCCGGCCGCGAGTGTTTCGGAAATGTTGTCCGGTAAAGTCGTTGGATTGCAGTCGTTGAACACCGGAGGAGGTCCCGGTTCGAAAAATGCTTTGGTCATCCGTGGAAATACGGTTATGTCCGGTAACTTAGGAGAGGCGAATGAATTTAGTGATCCTCTTTACGTAATCGATGGCGTACCGACAGACCTGCAAAGTCTGGCCGGGTATGATGTTACGAATAGCGACTATTTGGCCTCGTTAAATCCCGACGATATCGAGTCGATCGACATTTTAAAAGACGCCTCTGCGGCTGCTATTTACGGATCGCGCGGGGCGAACGGTGTGATCATTATCAAAACCAAGGGAGGACGTCCCGGAAAATTGCAGGTAACTGCTAAAGCCACGATGGGTGTGAATCTTCGTCCGGCTCTGAAAGGAGTTATGGTGGGAAGTGCGGAGCGGAACGAAAAACTCCGCCTGATCAATAGTTCGTGGAAATACACCGATATACAGCAGAGCCTGCCGATGTTGCTTACCGATAGTTTGAATCCCGCATTCAATAACAATATCGATTACCAGGGGATGTTCTATCAAACCGGGATTACCCAGGATTATTCGGTATCGCTCGACGGAGGTACGGAAGAATTGAGCTATCGTTTATCGTTAGGTTACTATAACGAGAAAGGTATTGTGAAAGGGAACGGAATGGACCGTTTCAGTTTATCGCTGAATTTAACACAGCATCCTTTTAAGGCTCTCCGCAACCAAACGGTGATCCGTTTGTCTTATAACGACCGCCAGACCGGGACAGGAGATTCCGACGGGCATAATACTTTTCCGATGGACTTAAAGGATATGCGTTCGTCTCTGTTCTACCTTTCGGACGACCAACGGGATTATCTGGAAGGACAGTTGGAAAACCTGTATAATAAAAACCGGATTATCGATGTTTCGGTATCGAACTATGCCAATCTGGATATTTGGAAAGGCATTACTTTAAATTCTCAGATCGGTTTGGTGTACAATCATACGAAGACCAATTTCCACCAGCCTTCGACGGTACGTTCGGACGGAATGAACTATGCCCGTTACTATTGGGGACAAACCAAGACGGCTTCTATCGAGACTTATTTAAGTTATACGAAAGATGTAGCTAAAAATCATAATATCAACGTCTTGTTGGGAACATCGTTCGATTATACCCAAAATGAGACTTCCGATTTCAATGCTTTGGGCGGTTCGGGAGATATGATCCATACCATTACAGGATATAATAAAGACGATATAGACGGTTCGACGAATATTTCCCAAAATGCGATGTTGTCGTATTGGGCACGTCTCGGTTACCGTTTTATGGACAGGTATTTGATCGACCTGAACTATCGGCGGGATGCTTCTTCCCGTTTCGGAAAGAATAACCGTTGGGCAAATTTCCCTGCTGTTTCCGTAGCCTGGATTTTTTCCGACGAGCCGTTTTTGTCGGGGATAAGCGATTGGCTGACATTCGGAAAGGTTAAGTTTAGCTATGGTAAGAACGGAAAGCAATTTAGCGACAATTACTTGCGGTATAATATGTACACCCTCGGTTATAATGGAATGGGAGGGTATGCAGGAAATGTGTCTAATTCTACTTACAACGGAACCACTGCCGTAGTGCCCGATTTTTCACAGCTTGCCGATAATAACCTGTCCTGGGAGGAAAGTAAGCAATGGGACTTAGGTATCGAGTTGGAGTTGTTCAATAAACGAATTTTTGCCACTGCGGATATTTACAACCGAAAAACCGATGCTCTGTTATTCGGTGTAGCTTTCCCGGATTACACCGGATTCAATCAGGTGCAGTCGAATGTGGCAGGAATTATGAACTACGGTTTTGAATTGTCTTTCGATGCTTACCTGTTCAGAAGAGGTAATAATTTCCAGATCGAAATTCAGCCGGGTATTACCCATAACAACAATATGGTGACCAAACTTCCGAATAATGACCGGGACTATATAAATTCCGCTTATAGTTACGGTTACACCGTGGGAAAACCCGGTCCGGTTTATTACGGGTTGAATTACCTCGGTCCGATCGATAAATTATCCGATCTTCCAGTGAATCCCTATACCGGTTTGCCGCTCGATCCCACTAAAGGTGGCGTTTGGGGAACGGCAGTTCCGGGTTATCCGCTTTGGGAAGATGTGAATGGCAATTATGTGGTGTCCGATGCGGCCGATGAAGATACGCAGTTGATCGACAAAAATGCCAATCCGAAAATACAAGGATTTTTCAACTTCAACATTTCCTATAAACAATGGAGGTTACGTGTAAATAACGAGTTTGTTTTCGGCCGTGATATTTACGACCAGGTTTCGGCATCCGTATTGAACCGCTACGATTACGGTTCCTGGGATACGAAAGCTTCGCTCGATCTTTCCAATTATTCCATTTGGACAGGCGAAGGCAGTGGCGGTTATTATCCTTCTTTGCTGGCAACCGTGCCGGGCAGCGCTTCGCGCTACGGTTACCGCGGATCGTCGATGTATTGGGAAAGCGGGAATTATTGGAAGATCAGGGATATTACCCTTTCTTACAATTTCGACCAGCCTTGGATGAAAAAAATAGGATTCAGCCGGCTCTATGTCTATGGAACGGTGTACAATGTTTGGCAATGGCAGAAATCTAAAACCGTGACCGATGCCAGTGCGGTGGATTCCAGAGGTTATACTTACGGTGACGGCTATCCTCAAGCCCGGAAGTTTGTACTTGGTTTGAACTTACAATTCTAAAAGAGAGCGTTATGAAAATTAAAAATATCATGAAATTACTTCTTGTAGCGGTCGTTATTTCCACTACGGGATGCCAGAAATATCTTGACTTGGATCCGCTTAGTAATGCTAACGGAGAACAAATCTGGGGAACGGCGGAAGGTAACCGCCAGTTGCTTGCCGGAACATACAGTTTATTCCGCCGGATCATGTTGTCGGAACGTCCTTTCTATCTTTACGGAGACCTGCCTGCACAGACCGTATTGAAATCGAATCACTGGATTTCACAGCAGGTTGTAGATGGAAATTATGCCGGTTCATATATTTACGATTCTTACGGCTGGTCGGATTGGAGCCCGTATTATCAGGTTATCACGACTGCCAATACCTTGTTAAACCATATCGAGGATGTTCCCGATTCCGAATTTAATAAGGATGAGGCAACCGGAAATAAAGAGAAAAAGCAGATTGCTGCGGAAGCTCATTTTCTGTATGCCTACACTTATTTCTGGCTGGTACAGGTTTACGGGGATGTGCCTTTGGTAAAAGAGGCGATCGAAAGTGTGGACCAGGCTTTGGTGGAAGGTTCCACGGTAGGGAAAGCCCAGTCGTCGGAAAAAGATGTGCTGGAATATTGTATCAAGCATTTGGATGCTGCTATCGCTACTTTGGATTATGACACTCCGGGCAGCGATACCTGGGCGGTGAGGGCAGATAAAGGAGCCGCTCAAGCCTTGAAAGCCCATGTTTGCCTGTGGCTTGCCAATAGTTATAAGGGAACCGATAAATACAGGGAACTGGTACAGACGGCGGACGATTGCCTGGCAGCCGTGATCGCTAATGGAAATCGTTCCCTGGTGGATTACAGCAATCCGGATGCAGTGACCGAAATGTTTAACGGACGCAGCTCCGAAGGTATTTTCGAATTGAATGTATCCATCACTCAAAATGAAACCTACTGGATGTATTACAACTGGAGTGTACACAGCCGCACCTGGTGGTCGGAAAATTACACCAATTCCAATTTGATCGCCTCAGGCGGGAATCCGCAGAGTAATTTGACGGTTGCCGATGTAAACTGGTCGCAGTCGCTTTATTCCGAAAAAGACATTCGCCGCGATCTTTTCTTTGAAAACTTCGGAAGTAACAATACGAGTGAATCGAGACCTCCGATGTTGAAGAAATACTCCACCGGACAGCAGGTGGACCCTGCCAATGCCGGAGCCTATTTCGCTAATTCCAATGTGATGCTGCTGCGTTTGACCGGAATCTATCTTTTACGGGCTGAAGCGCTTTATAAGCTGGGACAGACCGGAAGTGCCCGTGCCCTGCTGAACGAAATCCGCCGCCGTTCCGGAATCGGCGATTATATGGGTGGTGATTTGTTAGCCGGAATTTTTGAAGAACGTGCGCGTGAGTTGGTGGGTGAAGGCCATAGTGCGTTCGACCGCATCCGTAACGATTATTGGACAGGCTGTGACTGGTACACGGCAGACCGTGGTGCAAAGAAAGGATATTACTGGCCTGTATATACCGGCTTGTTCTCTGCTAACCGCGAATTGGTACAGGGTGCTTACTGGCAGGGTAAAGTTTAAAAATTACCGGAATGAATGTTTATAGAATCAAAACAACAAGTGATATGAAAAATATAATTTATTTCTTGCTGCTGGCTGTTGGCATGTCGGCTTGTACGAACGACGACTATCTGATCGACGGAGGAACGGCGAATCCCAATGTCGATATGACGACTTATGATTTTTTGAGATCGAAACCTTTGTTCGATACCTTAGTGATGGCGATCGATATTGCCGGATTGAAAGACAAAGTGAACGAAGCGAAAACTTTTTATGTGCCGACCAACTTTTCGTTCAACAAATATATTACGGCAGAATTGGAATTGCGTAAAAAACTCGATGCGGACGCCGTTTATACGTTCGACAGTATTCCGAGGGCGGAATTCGATTCTTTGCAGATGTATATGTTCGGTGAATATCTCACCCGTGACAGTTTGGTAAAAGAAGGAGAGATTTACACTTCTTTTATCGGGAAAGAATTTAAGTTATCGAGAGAGCCGCAGGATGCCTATCAGGACGATCTGGTGATACAACCTGAATACCTCTATTTTATTAATAAAGTAGGCAGGCAGTTCGATTCTTATGAAGACACGGTGGACGGTAATGTGGCGAGTAGCGAAAAAGACGAACGGATCATTGTGCAGACTTCCGGTATCATTACGACGACCGGAGTGGTGCATGTGCTGAATAACAACCATACGCTGTTTTTCCATGTCGCGAAACTACAAAATTGATAGTCAGGGTTTATTAAAACAAATGGATTATGAAAAAGATTGCTTTAATCATATTGCTTTTTACAGTTTGGACTTCTTGCCAGAAGCCGGATGTCGGTTTCTTTAGCGAGGAAGGGATCACAACCCGTGAAGATACGATCTCTATCGTCCGGGGCATTTATCAGATTTCGTCTATCCCTTATGTGGACGGAAGTACCCGCCCCATTACGTTCGAACTGGTGAATGTGAGGGATTTGACCACAGGAGAGGATGTGCCTGAATTTTTGAACGGCAGGTATGAGATTGCTTTGTGGTCGTCCGCCTACGATGCCACCACGGATACGACGATGGCTTTAGTGAACGAGAAACTGGTCACGTCTGAAGAAGCTCCTTTGCAAATCAACTCCCGGAGCGGGCAGTTGGTTTTTAATAGCGGAACGGTAAATTTGCCGGGGGGATTGTACGGAGTGGATGTCAGGGCGACCAATTCCAAATCGAGCAAGGTGTTTGTAAATTTCGGAATCGTAAAAATGGAAGTGAAACCATTCCAGGTTCCCGGTAATTTCGGAGATTATTTTTATGGAGTTTCTTCGAACGGAACAGAAAGTGAAATCAAAAATTTTAATCCCTATACGACTGCAGAGACAGAACAGGTCGTTAATAACACTCATCCCCGCCGGAAGTTGTATAAAGTGGGGGAATCGGATATCGTAGAACTGGAAATGGTAGTGAAAGATGCCGAGGGCACACCTTTCCCTCCTCAGGCCATCGAACGCTGGTGGAGTTCCGAGAATAATTGGTACTACAACAGTTATCATGACAATTCGCTGGCCATCGAGGGGAGTTCAGAGAAGGTTACTTATACCGATACTTCCTGTATTTTCCGTTTCCCGACGGTTCCTTATCCTGCTTTCGGTAGTTCGTACAATAGCGGAGATAACATTTACCTGACTTATTACAATATCAACAACACTTATTGGAAACTGACGGACGAATATCAGCAAATGGCCAATGCTACCGGTGTGATTTACCCGTCTTATCAGGTACGTTTCAAAAATAGCTACAAGATAAACGAGCCGGGGAAATGGTTAATGGAGATCATTAGTCCTTATGTAATCTGTACCAGACGGTAGGCAGATGTAAAGCTTTATAAGTGAACGATTAAAATTGAAAGCGTATGAAACTGAAATTAATGAATATATGCAAAGCTCTCCTTATCCTGCTGATTTCAGTGGGAATGGTGAGATGCAATGAAAACGAAGAAATAGCCGGGAGCGGAGGAGAAATCGAAATTCGGGATTCGTTGCCGGTAGGGAAATACGAGGTAGCCGTGTCGGATATACAGGTGACTTCTGGGGAACGCACGCTGAATGTGAGCTGGGATGCTCCGGGTAACACTTCCCAACTGGCCTATTATCAAGTGGAATGGCAGGGAAGAAACACCGATACAACCCTTTATACGGCTCCGACGACAGCAACCTCTTATCAAATCACTCATTTATACAACGATGAGTATTCTATCCGGATTACGGCCGTTGCTACAACGATGCAAAAGTCCGATCCGGTTGCTGCCGAAGGCTTTTTCAGTCCTTTGGAAGATACCCAGGCTCCCGAAAATGTCAGCGATTTTCAAGTGACTCCTGTCGCTACCAGTGCTGCTTTCAACTGGGTGAATCCTACAGATGAAGATTTCGACCGTATTCTTGTAAAAGTCCGCCGTACGGATACCGTGGGCTGGTTTTTGGTCGATACCTTATCGGCTATCGAATCTACTCTTTCCGTAGTCGGGTTACAGGAACGTTCGGAATACGAATACAATATTCAGACGCTCGATTATATCGGTAATATTTCGGAAGCCATAGAGGGGACTTTTAAAACGAAAATGGAAGTGCAACTCGAAAAGCTCGATGCCGACGGTAATCCTTTATGGTCGATCGTGGACTTTTCTTCGCAGGAAACCAGAGGAGACGATGGCTATGCCAGAAATGCAATCGACGGGAAGGACAATACCTTCTGGCATTCGGTTTACAGATCATTTTAAATCCGTCAAAGCCTGCAGCCATAAGCCTTTTAGCCTGTTCCAGCATATCCCT
>UQTM01000096.1 GCA_900544025.1 uncultured Odoribacter sp. | reverse complement strand
AGCCGTTTCCCCGGAACTGCGGACGGATATAGAGGTCTTCGAGGTATATCCCGGCGCGCCCCAGGAAGGTGGAGAAACTGTGAAAGAAAAGAGCGTAGCCTACGGGCTGTCCCTCTGTTTCACCGATCAGCACTTCGGCTTTGGGTTTCGTGAAAAGCCATTCCCGGAGGGTGGCTTCGGTGGCAATGACTTCGTTTTCCATTTTTTCATAAACCGCCAATTCTTTGATAAGGTTTAGAATGAGGGCCGTATCTTTTTCTGTGGCCTGGCGGAAGGTGAGCGTTTCGGTGTGTCCCATATTCAGCAATCTTGTCGGTTATTGGTTTTTATTAAAAAAAGAAAGGATGAAGGAGTGATAATTCCCTCGTCCTTTCTGATTATTATGCCCGTGGTATTCCAATGAATACCTCCGGCAAAGATGAGAGGGTAAAGGTATAAAAAATATCATAATTTGCAAAAAACATAAGGGAAAATAGCATAAAAGCAGGTGTTTGATTTCGATTTCCATTAAGGGGATGAAAAAAGAGGGTGTCCAAAATTTTTTGGACACCCTCTCGGCTGTTTTTAGAGATTGAGGTTATTTCTGGAACCACATTTTATCGTAAACCTCGGGGAGCGGGGAGGGAACGTTGGGATTTACGTTTCTTTCCCGGTCGGGGTATTGGAAGCGGGCGAACAGGCCGGGGGCGTTGGCTCCGGACGGAACCTGAAGTACGGGCACATTGCTCCGGCGTTGGTTGGTCCAGGCCTGTAACGGCCTGTCCATGCAGGCGATCCACACCTGAATATTGATGGCTTCGAGGGCTTTTTCAAGTGTCAGGGAACCGAGGTCGGGCAGGGAGGCGGCATAGGTCTCGATGTCGGCTGAGTTTACATTGACGAATGCACAGGCAGCCCGCACTCCGTTGCGGTAGTGTTCATCGGCTTTTGCGAGGTCGGCGGGGACTCCCAGTCCGCGGGCGTATATTTCCGCCAGCATAAATTCCGATTCTTCATACGAGAAAAGTACGTCGGGGGTGGTGGCCACGTGGAATGTCGGTTTCATGGAGGTACTCAGAGCGTTGAGGTCTTCGTCCACCTGTGCTTCTTCCTGTGTGCCCAGCCCGATATAGTTTCCGTCTTTGTCGGGCGAGAACATGACCGGAACACGCGGGTCGTTCATGGCTAACATCGGGTTGTGCGGCCAGCAAATGGGATCGTAGGGGAAACCCGGATAAAATTGTTCGAGTACGGCGTAGTTCGGGTTTTTCGTTCCGGCAACATTGTAGTAGGGGAACGTAAAGTTATCCTCTTCGTCCGCCAAAAATTGTCCCTCGCCGAGCAGGGCTGTCATTTCCCCGGCTTTTTCCGGCACTTTATCGACCATGAGCATTAAGGTGCGGAGCTTCATCGATTTAGCCAGGCGCAGCCATTTCTCCATATCGCCTTTGTAATAGATGTCATAATCTGAGATGCGATGGTTGTTGTCCGGCTGGATCAAGCCGATGGCTTCGTCGAGTATGCCGATGATTCCGTTCAATACGGTTTCCTGGCTATCGAAAGCCGGGGTCGGGTATTCTTCGATCAGAAGGGCCTGACGATAAGGGATGTCCCCGAACATAACAGTGAGGGAGTAATATATTTCCGCCTGTAATATTTTGCATTGGGCGATAGCGTTGGGGTTGTCTTCTTCTTTGGCGAAGTCGATCGCTTTAGCCAGGTTTTGCAATCCGTTGGCATATCCTCCTACCCAGGTGTTGCCTGCGGTGTAGGGATCGAAAATGTAGTTGGACGAGTCCCAGCCTCCGTCGAACGCTCCGTCGGAGGTGACTTGTGCCGCCGTACTGATCGGAATATAAAGGTCGCCCCCGCAGCGGGTTCCGCTCCAGGTAACTGCCGAGTAGTTGAAAAGGTAGCCCGGGGATACTTTCACCGAGGCATTGGGGTCGGTGTTGATGTCGAGCCAATTCCCACAGGAAGAGAGGCACAGGCCGAGCAGGAGAAACGGTATATATAATCTATTTTTTTTCATAATGTGACTGGTTTACGGGTTAGAAATCGAATTTCAAGTTAAAGCCGAAACTTCTGGTGGTGGGGATGCTGGCAAATTCGACCGACGATCCCACTTCTCCCGGAGAGAAAAAGCTCATTTCCGGATCGATGTGCGGCACGTGGCTCTTTATGATCCAGAGGTTACGTCCTTCTATTCCTACGCTTACTTTTTTGATGAAGCATTTATCGAACCATTTGCCCGGAAGGTTATAGTTCAGGGTCAGTTCCCGCAGTTTCACATACGAAGCGTCGAAAATGTTGGCTTCGGTGTTGCCCACTTTGTAGTTTTGCCAATAATCGTAAGGTTTGATCAAAGTGGTGTTGGGTATATAAGTTCCGTCGGCTTGCTGCACCACCCCTTGGTCGATGATCGGCATACGGTCGTTGAGCAGGGTTTCTTTGGCCTGCCCGCTGGTACGCAGGTTGCTGACCGTACCGGAATACATCACGCCTCCCTGGCGGATGTCGATCAGGAATCCCAGAGACAGCCCTTTGAAAGAAAGGGTGTTGCCGATGCCCAAAGTCCAGTCCGGGGCAATTTTGCCTAAGTTCACGGCAGTAGAAGAGGTGAGGCGCGAGCCGTTGGAAGCGTTGATCAGGATGTTCCCGTCCGGATCGCGTTCCCAGCCCACTCCGTAGAGGCTGAACGGTTCTCCGACAGCAGCTTTCACTTGCAGCCCGCTCCAGCCGGATGTCAGATTCAGCATATCGACACTGGGGTCTAATTCTTTTACGGTTTGCCGGTTTGCGGCGAAGTTCAGGTTTATGTCCCATTTCACCTGGTTGTGTACGGGGGTTAAGCCTACCATTAATTCAACTCCTTTGTTTAAGATCTTTCCGGCGTTTTTCTTAAAGTAAAAATATCCGGTGGAGTTCGGGGCATCGATATCGGCGATGTTGTTGGTCGTCATATTTCTGTAATAAGTCGCGTCGATGGTGATGCGTCCGTTGAATAAGCGGAGATCGGCTCCGATCTCGAAGGCAGACTGATTTTGCGGTTTGAGGTTCGGATCCGGATAGCGTCCCGGAATGGCGTATCCCAACAATCCCCCGTGCGGGAATTTTCCCCCGTCGGAACCGATGAATTGAAGGAAGTAGCTGTTTTCAGGCGTATATACATAGTCGAGTGCATAAGGATCGGTGTCGCTACCTACGTTGGCATAGTTGATCCGGAATTTTCCGTAGCTCAGGATGTCGTTCGCCGGAATGAGTTCGGTAAATACGAAACCTGCGCTAACCGATGGATAGAAATAGGAACGGTGTGATTTCGGCATGGTGGACGACCAGTCGTTACGTCCGGTTACGTTGAGGAAAACCATGTTGCGGAAGCTGAAACCGATGTCGCCGTACAGTCCGACCAGGCGGTTTTTCCGGTAGATGTTGGTCGGGATTTTCGCTTCTGCATTGGCGTATGCATATACATCGGGAACAAGCAGGTCGGAAGCATTGACGATCAGACGCTTTATTTCCGATTCGTAGATGTTCTGCCCGGCAATCACTTTCAGTCCGAAATCTTCGTTGATCTGCCAGTCGTAGGTCAGGATCAGGTCGTTGTTTATGACGCGGCTGGTGATGTCGTACGTATCGAATGCTCCTTTCTGTTTTCCGATCGTGTTGTATGCCCATACCTGGCGGCGGTCTTCCTTGTAATAGTCGATACCCGCATTATTACTGATCTTCAAATTTTTTACCGGCTCGAATTCCACCATTGCGCTTCCGATGAAGCGATCTACATTGTCCGTGTATTTGTTTTTGTTGATGATCCAGAAAGGATTGTTGGTTTTACCGCTGGAGGTTCCGTCGATCGCATAGGCTTTTTCGTCTTCGGTGATCCAGTTTTCCCGGATGGTTTTCATATCGAGCGTGCGGGGGATGGAGTTGATCGTGGGGATCAATACGTTTACATCGTTGCTTCCCTGAGCTGGGCGGCCTTCCGATTTTACGTTGGCGTACGACACGGATACCCGCGCAGACAGTTTTTCGGTGAATTGATGCCCGCCGTTGAACGTGATGTTATATTTGTCGTAGTCGTTGCTGGGGACGATCCCGGTCTGGTTGTGTGCGGAGAAGCCCAGGCGGAAATCGTTTTTTTCGTCACCGCCGGAAGCGGATACGCTGTTGATGAAAGTGTATCCGGTGTTGTAAAAGTCTTTCACGTTGTCCGGGTAGGCTTGCAGTTTCACCTTTTCGCCCGTGAATATAGTAAATTCCTGATCCTGAACATCGGCGATGCGGGGCCCCCAGCCGTTCAGGTAAGACACGCTATATTCTCCGGTCTGCGGGTTACCCGGTGCATAGTCGTTTTGAAATTCCGGCAGTTTCAGCACCCGGTCCATCCGGAACGAGGAGTTTACGCTGACGGTGGTTTTCATGTTTTTAGCCCCGCGTTTGGTGGTGATGATAACCGCCCCGTCTTTGGCTCTTGCTCCGTAGAGTGCCGTGGCGGCAGCCCCTTTCAATACGCTCATGCTTTCGATGTCGTCGGAGCTGATGTCGCCGATACGCGATCCGGCATCCACATTTCCCTGGATTCCGGCAGGGTTGTAGCTGCTGTTGCTTACGGGTACTCCGTCGATCACGAATATAGGTTGTCCGGAAGTTCCCAGAGAGGATTGTCCGCGGATGATGATTCTTGCACTACCTCCGGGTGTTCCGGAAGAGGCCGAGACATTTACGCCTGCCATTTTTCCGGCTAAGGAGTTGATCACGCTGTTTTCGCGGGCGGCTGTCAGCTCGTCCGATTTTACGGTGCTTACCGAATAGCCGAGGGATTTTTCCTGACGGTTGATTCCCATTGCGGTGACAACGACTTCGTCGATGTTCGTGCTTTCGCTTTCCATTTTCACCTGAAAGGTTTTTTGGTTACCGATGGCAATTTCCTGTGTTTTCATTCCGATATAGGAAAATACGAGGGTCGCTCCGGCCGGAACTCTTAACGTGAATTTTCCGTTGTGGTCGGTGGAAGCGCCTGTGGTTTCGCCTTTTACTACGACGGTTACTCCCGGCAGAGGACTGCCGTCGGAAGCGTCGGTCACCGTCCCGCTCACCGACGTTCTCTGTGCGAAACAGAGTTGTATCCCCAGGAAGATCAGGGATAGAAATAATCCAAGTGTTTTCTTCATAAGTAGTAGTATTAATTAAAATATAAGTGCTATCCGCTTTTAGTTGTTATGGAAAGTGTAGTCTAATGAAAACGTCCGTTTATTTTCGTTAAAATTCCCGTTGTTGCACCGAATTTTTCATTATTACTTTCCGCAAGTAGTTTTAAACAGTTTATAAATCTTAGTTGTTGCTGTCATTCATAGGTTTAGGCATTGCCATATTTCTTTTGAGAATAGTCTTTCCCGTCATTCACTCGCCGTTTTTCCGTTGATGATCCCGTTTTGTGAATGCGACGAAAATAAACGGACGTTAAAGTCTTAAACAAAACCTAAGATAAGCACCTATTTAGACCCTATTTTTTTGCAAAAGTATGAATATTCTCTAATAAAATATAAAATCATGGTTATTTTTTACATAAAAAATGAATTTAAGATTATTATATACTTACTAAATATTTATGTGTCAGAGTTTTGGTTGTTGTTATTTTTAGTTAATACATATTCTTCGGGAAGATGAAAAAGGATTTGTTCTATATTCATCCGGAATATGATCTGAAACGGAAAGTCCGAAAATAGAGCTGTGAGTCGGTTTGTTTAAGGGGAGGTGAAGGGTGTTTATTTTAAGGAAACATGGAAAATATGTCCGGAAGGGGGGATGATTTTTATAAATTGTCTTCTCAACAAAATAAAAATAGCTTTACAGCAAAATAGCAATGGAAACATCTTTTTATTTTTGTCACAGAAATCTATAAAATAACAGACTGTGTTGCGAAAAATTAGAATTATTGTTGCCTTATTGGTTTATGTGCTTATTACGTTGCTGTTTCTTGATTTTACAGGAACGATGCACATCTGGTTCGGCTGGCTTGCCAGGATTCAGTTTTTGCCGGCTGTGCTGGCTTTGAATGTCGGGGTCGTTTTATTCTTGGTGTTACTGACCGGGGTTTTCGGACGTGTTTATTGTTCTGTGATCTGCCCGTTGGGGGTGATGCAGGACGGGATCGCCTGGTTCGGTAAGCGAAAGAAAAAACTGCCTTATTCTTATTCTCCCGCCCGTTCATGGTTGCGCTATGGAGTTTTGGTTGTGTTCGTCGTGGCTTTGCTCGCAGGGATAGGTGGCTGGGCTACTTTGCTCGCACCGTATAGTTCTTACGGGCGTATTGTTAATAATTTGTTTCAGCCTCTTTGGCAATGGGGCAATAATTTATTGGCTTATTTGGCGGAACGGGTGAATAGTTATGCTTTTTACGAGGTGGATGTCTGGTTGAAAAGCCTTCCTACCTTTCTGATTGCCGTAGTTACTTTCGCGGTGCTGGCGGTGCTGGCCTGGCGGAACGGGCGTACTTATTGCAATACCGTTTGCCCGGTGGGGACGGTGCTGGGATGGATTTCCCGTTTTTCCTTGTTCCGGGTTACGATCGACGAGGAAAAATGTAATAAGTGCGGTTTGTGTGCCCGGCATTGTAAGGCTGCCTGTATCCAGGCGAAGGAACACCGGATCGATTACAGCCGTTGCGTGGTTTGCCTGAATTGTATCGGGACTTGCAAGCGGGGGGCTATCGATTATAAGCTGCGGAAAAAGCAGGCGGTTGCCGGTGTCCGGGGAGAGGAGAGCCAAAAGGTATCTTCGAAGCAGATCGATGCGGCGCGCCGGGGTTTTCTTTCCGCAGCGACGCTTTTGGCGGCGAACTCTATCCTGCAAGCTCAGGAAAAGAAGGTGGACGGCGGCCTGGCGGCGATTAAGGATAAGAAAATTCCTCATCGGTTTACTCCGATCGTTCCTCCGGGAGCTTTAAGTGCCCGGAATATGGCGAATCATTGTACGGCTTGCCAGCTTTGTGTTTCCTCGTGTCCGAACGGGGTGTTGCGTCCGTCGGCGGATGTGACGAAGTTCATGCAGCCGGAAATGTCGTACGAACGCGGATACTGCCGTCCGGAATGTGTGAAGTGTGCGGAAGTTTGTCCGGCGGGTGCGATCCGTCCGATCGATGTGGCGGAAAAGTCTTCGATACAGGTGGGGCATGCCGTATGGGTAAAGGAGAATTGTGTGGTGCTGACCGATGGGGTGGAATGTGGTAATTGTGCCCGCCATTGTCCGACGGAGGCTATTCTGATGGTTGCTTCCGACCCGGACGATCCGGAAGGGGCGAAGATCCCGGTGGTGAATGTGGAACGGTGTATCGGCTGCGGGGCTTGTGAAAATTTATGTCCGGCACGTCCTTTTAGTGCTATTTATGTGGAAGGGCATGAGAATCACCGGATTGTATAATTGAATCGTAATTTGTAAGTTAAGTTATGGAAAATAAGAATCATAAGGAAATGGATCGCCGGGAGTTTCTTAAAATCGTCGGGATCAGTACGGTTGCCGCTACGACCTCCCTCTACGGTTGCGGCTCCGGTTCCGGCCCGAAGGGCGGATCTACCACAGCCGGCAATGTGCCGGACGGCGGCATGACTTACCGGACGAATCCTACCACCGGAGACCGGGTGTCTATCCTCGGCTATGGCTGTATGCGCTGGCCTACCGTGCCTTCGCCCGACGGCAAGGGAGACCTGATCGATCAGGAGGCTGTAAACAGGTTGGTGGATTATGCTATTGCCCACGGGGTGAATTACTTCGATACGTCGCCCGTTTATGTGCAGGGGTGGTCGGAAAAGGCTACGGGTATCGCCCTTAAACGGCATCCGCGTGATCGGTTTCTGATTGCGACTAAGCTGTCGAATTTCAGTCCGGCCACTCACAGTCGGGAAGAATCGCTTGCGATGTATCGTCGTTCTTTTCAGGATTTGCAGGTGGATTATATCGATTATTATCTGTTGCATGGTATCGGTATGGGGGGAATGGAGGCTTTGCGTTCGCGGTATCTGGATAACGGCATGCTCGATTTCCTGCTGAAAGAGCGCGAAGCCGGGCGTATCCGGAATCTCGGTTTCTCATATCACGGGGATATAGAGGTGTTCGATTATTTACTGTCCCGGCAAGAGGAGCTGAAGTGGGATTTTGTGCAGATCCAGCTGAATTATCTGGATTGGAAACATGCCAAGGAGGTGAATCCGCGGAATACGGATGCAGAATATTTATACGGCGAGTTGAGCAAAAGAGGGATCCCGGCTGTAATTATGGAGCCTTTGCTGGGGGGGCGGCTTTCCAATGTGCACGATCATATCGTGGCGCGGTTGAAGCAGCGGCGTCCTGGCGATAGTGTGGCTTCGTGGGCTTTCCGGTATGCGGGGACGCCGGAGCATGTGCTTACGGTGCTGAGCGGTATGACCTATATGGAGCATTTGCAGGATAATATCCGCACTTATTCGCCCCTGGTACCGCTGACGGAGGAGGAAACCCGGTTTCTGTACGAGACGGCGGACCTGATGATGCAGTATCCGACGATTCCCTGCAATGATTGTAAATATTGTATGCCTTGCCCTTACGGGATCGATATTCCGGCTATTTTGCTGCATTATAATAAGTGTGTCAATGAAGGGAATGTGCCGGAGAACAGCCGGAACGAGAGTTACCGGAAGGCCCGGCGGGCTTTTCTGGTGGGGTACGACCGCAGTGTGCCCAAGCTCCGGCAGGCGAATCACTGTATCGGGTGTAACCAATGTTCGCCGCATTGCCCGCAGGCGATCGATATCCCTAAAGAGATTCATCGTATCGATGGATTTGTCGAACAATTGAAACAAGGCATTTTATGATGGAACGTTTGATCGATTTATTGCATTCGGGAGAGTATTCCTGTGTGATGATGAGCCGGAAGACGGTTTATACGTTTGTTCAGCGCGGAGTGGCGGATCTGTGTGATCTGTATCAGTCCGATCCCGGTTTTATGA
The DNA here is from genome assembly GCA_900544025.1 of uncultured Odoribacter sp. Classification (GTDB taxonomy): domain Bacteria; phylum Bacteroidota; class Bacteroidia; order Bacteroidales; family Marinifilaceae; genus Odoribacter. The sequence continues at coordinate 1,331 of UQTM01000096.1, read as the reverse complement.
AAGGGGCGAGCGTTGCCGACAAGGTGGTGGGAAAGGCTGCCGCCGCGTTGATGGTGCTGGGGAAGGTGGGAGAGGTTTATGCCGATGTGATCAGTACGCCTGCCCTTGCTTTGTTGCGGGAAGCCCACATCGATGTGGCTTTCCGGCAGGAAGTTCCTTTTATTGAAAACCGGGAAAAGAGCGGCTGGTGTCCTTTGGAGTCGGCTTGCTACCGGTTGAAGTCCGTTGCGGAGATGTATCCGGTGATCCGGGATTTTATTGCGGGGATCCGAATGAAGAAAACATTTGCAGGGGTATTGCTGGCGTGTGTGCTCGGCGGGACGGCGGTGCAGGCGAAGGCGCAGAGCGATACCGCCCGGATAGCCCGGAATGTGGTGATGGATGAGGTGGTGGTGACGGGGACCCGCCATGAAACGGATATCCGCCATTTGCCGATGACGGTTTCGGTGGTGAACCGTTCGCAGATCGAGAAGCGGTATGAGCCGTCCCTGCTGCCGGTATTGACGGAGCAGGTTCCGGGATTTTTTACGACATCCAGGGGGATGATGGGATACGGCGTTTCCACCGGGGCTGCCGGGGGCATGAGCCTGAGAGGTGTCGGCGGCAGTCCTACAACGGGTTTGCTGGTGCTGATCGACGGGCATCCTCAATATATGGGATTGATGGGGCATCCTATTGCCGACGCTTATCAATCGATGCTGGCCGAGCGGGTGGAGGTGCTGCGGGGACCGGCGTCTGTGCTGTACGGCTCGAATGCGATGGGCGGGGTGGTCAATATAGTTACCCGTAAGCAGCAGGAGGACGGGGTGAACACGGGAGTGCAGCTGGGAGCGGGATCGTACGGGACGTTGCAGACCGAAGTGTCGAACCGTGTGAAGAAAGGCCGTTTCAGCAGTGTGGTGACGGGGTCTTATAATCGCTCCGACGGCCACCGTGCGGATATGGGGTTCGAGCAATACGGCGGATATGCCAAGTTGGGGTATGAGCTGGCCGAGGGCTGGAAGCTGGCGGGGGATGCCAACGTGACGCATTATAATGCTTCCAATCCCGGAGAGGTGGACGAGCCGAGGTTCGATAACGATTCGCGCATTACCCGCGGTATGGCTTCTCTGGCTTTGGAAAATCGTTCCGACAGGATGTCCGGGGCTTTGAGTTTTTTTTATAATTGGGGGCGGCACCGGATAAACGACGGTTATTTGGCAGGAGAGGAGCCGCAGAAGTCCCGTTTTAATTCCAAAGACCGGATGCTGGGCGTTTCGTGGTTTCAGAGTGCCGTTCTTTTTTCGGGCAACCGCCTGACCGCCGGGTTCGATTATCAGCATTTCGGCGGC
>UQTM01000095.1 GCA_900544025.1 uncultured Odoribacter sp. | reverse complement strand
CCATCCAATACAAACTTTCCAAGGTGCGGACGGAAGTCGTTCCCACAGCGATCAGGTCATCACTTTTATTTTGCAGGCTGTCCACCAGTTCACGCGACACAATGATATGTTCCGTATGCATGCCGTGCCCCCCGATCTTATCGGCCTTCACCGGACGGAATGTCCCCGCCCCCACATGCAAAGTCAGTTCCCGAATGTTCACCCCCTTTTCCCGCAACGCCGCCAATATCGTTTTGCTGAAATGCAATCCGGCGGTAGGAGCCGCCACAGAGCCTTCCTCCTTAGAATACACCGTCTGATAACGGATTGCATCCGATTCCTCCGATTCCCGGTTCAAATAAGGCGGGATCGGAATGCGTCCGCATCCTTCCAACACCTCACTGAACGAAATATCCAGATTCCAACAAAAACGGACAATCACCTCACCTCCCTGCTGTTCCGTCTTTTCAGCCGCCAGCACACAGGTTTCCCCTTCGTGTTCAAAAGAACATTCGATTCTCCCCTCTTTCCACTTTTTCAAATTACCCACCATACAAACCCATTCACAAGTTTTACGGGCAGCAAAGTTCTGGGCATAATCCACAGGGCTGTGAGGCTCTAAACAAAAAATCTCGATGTTGGCCCCGGTCGATTTCTTAAAAAATATACGGGCATGAATCACCTTCGTATTATTGAAAATTAAAGTTTGCCCGGTTTGCAATATTGTCTTTGCATCGGAAAAACGTTTTTCTTCGATCTTTCCCTCATTATATATCAACAGTTTAGAGGCATCACGCTCGGCCAACGGGAATTTGGCAATCCGTTCATCCGGCAGATCATACGTATAATCCTCGATCCTGATATTTTTCAATTCATCCAGCACAAACACCTTTTTCATTTTGACATTTAACAATATTGTTCTATTTTTACTAACCTAATCTTGACAAAGGTAACAAGGAAAGGTCAAAAGCAAAAAATTAGCGGGAAAAAGTAAAGGACAGCAGATAAAAAATATCATGAAGAAAACCGGATAAACTCATTTTCCCAAATCCCTGCCAATGAGAGCAAAAAGGTAACCAAACACCTTCGGTTTCAGTAAAAGCAGGTATCGAGAGCACATGCTGTCCTCCGGACATATAAAATGAAACGACGAGTATGAAAACTAAAAAAGATATTGTAGAAAATTGGCTTCCACGATATACGGGACGGGCATTGCAGGATTTTACCAAATACATCATCCTGACTAACTTCGAGGATTACCTCGACTTATTCTCGGAAATGTATAACGAGCCTATCATCGGGGTGGATAAAACCATGCCCAGTGTTTCCCACGATGGAATCACGATCATCAATTTCGGCATGGGAAGCCCCAATGCCGCCACCATTCTCGACCTGTTGACGGCTATCGAAGTGGAGGCGATCTTATTTTTAGGTAAATGTGGCGGGATAAAAGATAAAAATTCCGTGGGAGATTATATTTTACCGATAGCAGCTATCAAAGGAGAAGGAACCTCTAACGACTACTTTCCCCACGAAGTGCCGGCACTTCCCGCATTCAGCCTGCAAAAAGCTTGTTCCAAGGCAATCACGAACCACGGCAGGCAGTATTATACCGGAGTGGTGTACACCACCAACCGCAGGGTATGGGAATTCGATGACCAATTCAAAGAATATCTGCGCAAAACCCGGGCCATGGCCGTGGATATGGAAACGGCCACGATTTTCACCGTAGGCTTTGCCAACCGAATCCCGACAGGCGCACTATTACTGGTATCCGACCGCCCCATGATCTCCGAAGGAATTAAAACGGCGGAATCCGACAGGCAGGTCACTCAAAATTTTGTGAAGCAACATTTGGAAATCGGCATCGAAGCGCTGAACAACATCAAAGACAAAAATTATTCGGTCAAACACCTGATTTTCTAAAAACTCAACGAAACCATTCAAATACCCTATGTTTCAGGCTAATATTCGGATAACACACGCTCGCCCTCTCTGGGGAATCGCCATTCTATTTGCCTGCTTCGTTTTTCTATTTTCGGGCTGTAAAGAAAAGCAAGAAAAGAAAAATACCCCGGCAGCCGATACCCGGATAGAATTTACCAAAAAATCGCACAATTTCGGCGACATTACCGAAGGAGAAACCGTCAGTTATACGTTCTTTTTCAAAAATACGGGTGAACACAACCTCATTATCCGCAAAATCGAAACCGGATGCGGATGTACTACCGTGAGCCATTCCGACAAGCCAGTTAAACCCGGAAAAGAAGGAAAAATCGAAATTGCTTTTAACTCTTCGGGCAGATACGGAAAACAATACAAAGAAATCAGTATATTTGCAAATGTTCCGCAAAAGAAAATTACACTGAACTTTAGCGCTAACGTAAAATAGAAATTATATTATTTTGTACCTTTAAAAATTAACTAAAACAATTATGAACACATTATTCATCGTACTGCAACAAGCAGCAACTCAAGGTGGAGGCTTAATGAGTTTTTTGCCCTTGATCCTGATCATCGTGGTATTTTGGTTCTTCATGATCCGTCCGCAGATGAAAAGACAAAAAGAGCTGAAAAACTTCCGGGAATCCTTACAAAAAGGAGATAAAGTAGTTACCACCGGAGGAATTTACGGAAAAGTAGCAGAAATCCAGGATTACTATGTCATTCTGGAAGTAGAAGGACAAGTTCGCCTGAAAATAGACAAATCTGCTGTCATCAAAGATATGACCGACGCAACTCCGTCGAAATAAAAAATACCCCGATAAAGCCGGAAAATTCCGGTTTTATCGGGTTTATTTCACTCTTCACACATCATTATGCCTAATATCGTAAACCGATTTGTCGAGTTTCTAAAGAAAAACAATCTCCGCATCGACCGGAATATTATCACCTATCTGATTTGTGTGGTAATCGCTACGATATTATGGTTTCTCAACGCTCTGAACAAAGATTACACGGCAGTTATTTCCTATCCGGTAAAATATGTCAATATGCCCCAGGGCAAACATTTAGTGACCGATCTCCCTTCCACTCTTTCGCTGGAAGTCAGAGCCAAAGGTTTTGCACTGCTCGGCCACCGGATCAGCACCTCGTTCCTGCCCATTACATTCAATGTAAACACATACAGCAATCATTTGCTGGAAAAAGACGAGGTATTCGAATACACGTTGAACACCAGCGAGATCAAAGACAAAATCAGCAATCAACTAAACACCGAAATCAAATTGCTGGACATCACCCCGGCAACCATTGAATTTAAATTCGCGCAATCGGTCGAAAAGATGATTGCCGTCCGTCCGGTGGTGAACTACACATTAAAACGACAATACATTTTAAATCAAATAACCGCCACCCCGGACAGCATTCTGGTGAGCGGGCCCGCCACGATCATCGATACCCTGCAATACGTCTCCACCAAAAGCATCCGGCTGAAAGACCTCGGAAAAAGTGTCAGCAAAGAGGTGGAACTCACCCCGCTGCGGGGCTGCACTGTCGATGACGTCACCATAAAATTAGATTTACAGGTCGAGCAATTCACCGAAACCAAGAAAACGGTTAAGTTACAGGCGCGTAACGTTCCTGAATCCCTGTATTTACGGTTATTCCCGGACAATATCAGTATCACCTACGACGTAGGCCTGAGCAATTACGAAAAAATTTCAAACCAGGACTTTGAATTTTACGTGGATTATAACCAAACCACCTCATCTTCTTTTCTCGATGTAAAAGTGGGTAAAACCCCGGCCTGTATCAAAAATCTGGTGTACTCTCCACAAAAAGTCGAATATATCATAGAACGAAAATAAAATGTTGAAGATCGGACTGACAGGAGGAATCGGATCAGGCAAAACAACGGTAGCCCGGATTTTCGAACATCTGGGTTATAAAGTTTATATCGCCGACATTCAGGCTTCACGCCTAATGAACACCGATCCGCAACTCCGTCGCGAATTGTCGTCGGCTTTCGGAAAAGATATTTACACCACAGACCGGCAAATCGACAAGAAAAGACTGGCATCTCTTATTTTCAATAACCGGGAAGCCCTTCGGCAAATCAATCGAATCGTACATCCCTGCGTAGTGGACGACTTCAACCGTTGGTGTGAAAAACAGCCGGGAGAATTTATTTTTTTCGAGTCCGCCATTCTATTTGAAGCAGGACTGGAAAAAACGGTCGATTCTATTATTTGCGTTTATGCCTCGCCCGAAACCCGTATAAAAAGGGTTATGGAACGCGACCATACCACCGGGGAAAAGGTCAGGGAACGCATGGCCGCCCAAATGGGCGACGAGGAAAAATGCCGGAGATCGGATTTCACCATTTGCACCGATAATTCGGTCATGATATTAGAGCAAATAGACACGATCATCGAAAAATTAAAAAATAAATCAAAACATAACCGACCTGCAGAGGAAGGTTCTTTATCATAAAGTATGGCAAAATTCGGAAAATGGATCGGAGCCGGAATAGGCTTTGTGGCAGGCGGCCCGCTGGGCGCATTGTTAGGATTGTTTATCGGGTCGATGTTCGACAATATACAGGTGATTCCCGTAAATCAGGCCTCCGGAGGAATACATCAAACGGGACGCGGGGATTTTATGTTCAGCCTGACGGTTCTGGCTACGGCTATGATGAAAGCCGACGGCAAGATCACCCGTATAGAGCTCGATTTTGTAAAAGCTTTCCTGAGAAGGAATTTCGGCGACGAAGCCACAAAGGAAGCCCTGCAAATGATTAAAGAATTAAGCACGAAGGAAATTCCTTTAGCGGATGTATGCCAGCAAATCCGTTTTAACATGGACACTCCGTCACGCACACAATTGTTGTATTTTCTGTTTGGAATCGCCAAAGCCGACGGCAGCGTCTGCGAACAAGAGATCAGGCTGCTCACGAACATTGCCATGATGATGGGTATCGACACGGTAACTTTCAATTCCATCAAATCCATGTACTACGATGATCTGGATTCCGCTTATCAAACTTTAGGGGTCAGCAGTAATGTGAGCGACGAAGAACTGAAAAAAGCCTACCGGAAAATAGCCATGGAGAATCATCCCGATAAAGTGGGGCATTTAGGCGAAGATGTAAGAAAAGCCGCCGAAGAAAAATTTACTTCGATCAATTTGGCTTACGACAAAATCAAAAAGCAAAGAGGAATTAGTTAATTTTCCGCTTTTAATTCTCGATTAATTAAAGTAATTTTGCGGCTCGTTTGTAAAATCTCTAAATAAAACACTATGTTGAAAGAAATTTTATCTATATCCGGCAAACCGGGTTTGCAAAAGCTAATCAGCAATTCTGCCAATGCCATTATTGTAGAGTCGCTTATTGACGGGAAACGGTTTCCGGCCTATTCCAATTCAAAGATCATCGCTCTCGAAGACATTTCAATATACACGGAAAATGAAGACCTGCCTTTAAAGGATGTATTTAAACGCATTTACGAAAAACAAAACGGGGCACAGACTTTAAACCACAAAGACGCTACCGAGAATATCGTGACCTATTTCGGAGAAATCGTGCCGGAATACGACAAAGACCGGGTCTATGTTTCGGACATGCGGAAAATTATCCAGTGGTATAATCTTCTGAATGAAAAAGGCTACCTGAAATTCCAGGAAGAGGAAGAAGAAGAAAAAAAAGAAGCCGAAAGCAAATAACCGGCATAAATTAAGAAATATATAGCAATGCTCCACCACACAGGGGACATTGCTATATTTATTTACATCCGTTTCGTTTATCTCTATGTTCCAGTTCAAGCAGTTCACTATACATCAGGAGCGTACCGCGATGAAAGTCGGTACAGACGGCGTATTGCTCGGAGCCTGGGCGGAACCGGATAAAGCCCATTCCATTTTGGACATCGGGACGGGAACAGGATTATTGGCCCTGATGGCCGCCCAGCGAAATCCGGAAGCAAACATCGATGCGATTGAAATCGAGCCGGAAGCTGCCGGTCAGGCACAGGAAAATGCCAATGCCAGCCCCTGGGGTAACCGGATCCGGGTATATCCCGTTTCCCTGTTCGACTTTTTTCCTTCTCAAACCTACGATTGCATTCTCTGCAATCCTCCGTTTTTCAATCATTCCACCAAAACCCCCAATGCCGTCCGGACATTGGCCCGGCACTCCGATTCGCTGCCTCATGGGAGGCTGATCGAGGCCGTCGCGCGGCTGCTGTCGGAAAACGGCTTTTTTTATATCATCCTCCCTACGGAAGAAGCTACCGCTTTTATCCGGCTGGCCGAAGCATCCCGGTTATACCCGGTCCGTCTTACCCGAGTATTACCCAATCCGGGAAAACCACCCAAACGCTATCTGATGAAATTTTCTTCAAACCGTTTTCCCATGCAAACGGATGAAATGGCGATCGAAATTTCAAGGCATGAATATACCCCGGAATATATTCGCTTAACCCGGGACTTCTATTTGAATTTGTAAACAAATCCGGCCGGACACTTACGATTTAAGATAATTTACCTTTTATCACATAACGAACTGCAACTTTTAACGGACTTTTAACTTACCACTCTGCCGGACGAATATATCTTTGTCTCAACACAACGGAGAAATAAAACACGTTTTTTTTTCATAAGTTTGTATATTTAGGTTAGTAGTTAGTAATTAATAAGGGATCGGTTTCCGGTCTCTTATTTTTTTTCTATATTTACTCCGTTTTAAAGTTGGTGTCATGTGAAACGGCACGCAAACGATGTCAGAATAACAACATAAAACTTACATAAAAACATTCACTCATGAAAAAAGAAGTCGCATTAGGTATCGATATAGGCGGAACAAATACGGTTTTCGGCTTTATCGACAGAGAAGGAAATTATTTAGCAGAAGGAAATATCCCTACCGCAAAGCATGAAGACATAACGGACTACCTGAAAGAACTGAATCTTGAGGTAGATAAGGTTCTCGACACCATCCGTTCGGAAGTGACTTTAATAGGGATCGGCATCGGAGCTCCCAACGGTAACTATTATAAAGGCACGATCGACTTTGCTCCCAACCTTCCCTGGCACGACGTAATTCCTTTGTGCGACCTGGTAAAAGAATTCTACCCGGAGCTTCCGGTCTATCTGACCAACGATGCCAATGCAGCCGCAATCGGCGAGATGGTATATGGAGGAGCCCAGGGCATGAAAAACTTCATCATGGTGACTTTAGGCACAGGGTTAGGCAGCGGCTTCGTCGCTAACGGCGAATTGATCTACGGGCACGACGGCTTTGCCGGAGAACTGGGACATATCATCGTATCGCCCAACGGGCGTCAATGCGGATGCGGGCGTCACGGCTGCCTCGAAACTTATGTGTCTGCCACCGGAGTAAAACGGACGGCTTATAAAATGATGGCAAAATACAATTATCCGAGTGAACTGCGCGCCGTTCCTTTCAATGAAATGACCGCTAAACGGGTATGTGAAGCCGCAGCGAAAGGAGATTTGATTGCGATCAATACATTCAAATACACCGGCAAGATGCTGGGAGAAGCTTTGGCGAACATGGTTGCGATCACCAGCCCGGAAGCTATTTTCCTTATGGGAGGACTGGCACAGGCAGGCGACCTGCTTTTCGAGCCGACCAAAGACCACATGGAAATGAATATGTTAAAAATATTCAGTAATAAAGTGAAATTATTACCTTCGAAACTGACCAAAAACGTAGCCATCTATGGAGCTGCCGCTTTGGTGTGGAATGAACTGGAAAAATAATATCCTTTTATTCAACGGTTATGACGGCAAATGTGGGAATGGAACATTCTTTCTTCAAATGCCACCATAACCGTTGTTCTTTAATCCGCTTTTTAATGAAAAATTACTTTGTCTGTTTCAGTGTTATCCTGCTGTGTATAGCCGCCTGCACATCCCGCGAAAAAGAACCGAAGATCACGGAATATGTCGATCCGTTTATCGGAACGGGCGGGCACGGCCATTGTTTTCCCGGAGCGATAACTCCTTTCGGAGGGATTCAGCTCAGTCCCGATAATCCCCGGAGTGCCTGGGATTGGTGTTCCGGCTATCACTATTCCGACAGCATTATCTGTTCTTTTTCACACACACATTTAAGCGGCACAGGCATCGGCGACCTTCAGGATATTCGCTTCCTGCCGGTTACAACCCGCCCCGACAGTAATCAGACACCGTTCCAATACATCCAGGACAATTATGCCCGCTTCTCCCATGAAAACGAGCAAGCCGAACCCGGTTATTACAGTGTGGTTTTCGATAACGGCATCAAAACGGAACTTTCCGTCACTCCCCGTTGCGGCTTTCACTACTATCAATATCCGGCGGGACATTTCAATGCCCTGACGATCGATCTGGCGACTGCCCGCAACTGGGACAGAACGACTGAAACCAGTATCCGCAAAATAAACAACCGCACCCTGGAAGGCTATAGAAAATCAAAAGGCTGGGCGAACGATCAACGGGTTTATTTTGTGGTTGAATTTTCACAGGATTGTGAAGTGTGGGCAGGGAAAGATAAATTCGAGCCCCTGACAAACGGTCAAAAACTAAACGGGAACGGCTGCTATATCTGGGTGGACTTCGGCAAAGCCACGAACAAAATTCTGGCAAAAATCAGTATATCCTCCGCCAATACCGACGGAGCGATGGCTAATCTCGAAAAAGAACTTCCGCATTGGAGTTTCGACAAAGTGAAACGGGATGCCAAGCACGAATGGAGAAGAGAATTGTCTGCAATAAGAGCGGAAGGCAAAAACGAAGACCAACTGAAAGTATTTTACACGGCTTTATACCATGCTTATACCGCCCCTTATCTGTTTTCGGACGTAAACGGCAATTATAAAGGGCCGGACGGGGAAATCCACAGCGTGAACAAAAACAGGCAATACACGGTATTTTCCCTGTGGGATACTTACCGGGCGGCACATCCCCTATTCACGATCACCCAGAGAAAAAGAATAGGGAATTTAATCAATTCGATGTTGAAGCATTACGATGCTTACGGCTTATTGCCGGTGTGGGAATTAATGGGCAACGAAACGAACTGCATGATCGGCAATCATGCCATTCCGGTAATCGTAGAAGCCTACCTGAAAGGTTTTCGCAGCTTTGACGCAGAAAAAGCCTACGAAGCGATGAAAAAAACGGTGATGAACGACCGCGCCGGCTTGAAAGCTTTCCGCGATTACCAATATATCCCCTATGATTTAGAAAACGAATCCGTATCGAAAACACTGGAATATGCTTACGACTATTGGTGTGTGGCGCAAATGGCAAAAGCCCTGAACAAAGAAGACGACTATCTTCAATTTTTAGGCTATTCGCGTTATTACGCCCATGTCTTCGATCCATCCACCGGATTTATGCGGGGCAAATCTTCCGGGGGCTTGTGGAAAGAGCCCTTTTCTCCCTTGTATTCCAAGCACCGGGACGACGAATATACCGAAGGAAATGCCTGGCAATACTCCTGGTTCGTCCCCCACGACATAGAAGGCCTGATTCAGTTACACGGAGGCAAAGAGGCTTTCGGCAGAAAGCTGGACAGCCTATTTACCATCGACTCCCAATTGGAAGGCGAACAGGCATCGCCGGACATCAGCGGAATGATCGGACAATATGCACAAGGCAACGAGCCGTCGCACCATGTAGCTTATTTATTCAACTACATCGGGCAACCTCATAAAACCCAGTTTTATGTGAACAAGATTTTAACCGAACTTTATACCAGTTCCCCGGACGGGTTATGCGGCAATGAGGATTGCGGTCAGATGTCCGCCTGGTATGTATTTTCGGCCATGGGTTTCTACCCGGTAAACCCCGTAGAAGGCAAATACCAGTTAGGGACGCCCCTTTTCGAAAAAGTGACGATCAAGACCGGGCCGGAAAAGCGATTCGTCATCACGGCTAACAAAGAAAGCGAGAAACATATTTATGTGAAGAAAGTCCTCCTGAACGGGAAACTTTTAGACAGAAGCTGGATTACCCACGAAGAAATTATGAACGGAGGAACCCTGGAATTTGTGCTCGATACACAAATTCCGGATTCCCTGTAATTTTTTACAATCTGCCGTCGCACTCACATTCCAAAACGCCTTTTACGTCGTAAAGCACTCCGTTTGCCTTACACAACGTTTTTATATTCAGCTCCCGGAACTGCCGATGTGCTACGGCTAAAACCACCGCCTCATATTGCCGGGCCGGCAATTCGTTCATCACCTTCAAACCGTATTCCTTTTCCACTTCGGCGGGAGAAGCCCAGGGATCGTATATATCGACCTGCAGGTCGTAGTCTTTCAGGGCATTTATAATATCGACCACTTTCGTATTCCGGACATCGGGACAATTCTCTTTAAAAGTAATTCCCAATACCAATATCCGGGATTCTTTCACACATTGCCCTTTTTTAATCATACATTTCAGCACCTGCTTCGCAACATATTCGCCCATACCGTCGTTCATCCGCCGCCCCGCTAAAATAATTTCAGGATGATAACCGTATTCCTGCGCTTTCTGGGCCAAATAATACGGGTCCACCCCGATACAATGTCCGCCGACCAACCCCGGACGGAACGGCAGGAAATTCCATTTCGTAGCAGCGGCTTCCAGCACAGCCATCGTGTCGATCTGCATCAGATTGAAAATCTTCGCCAGCTCATTCACAAAAGCGATATTGATATCCCGTTGCGAATTCTCGATCACTTTAGCGGCTTCTCCCCCTTTCATTCCCCGCCCCCAAGACGGTGTAT
>UQTM01000094.1 GCA_900544025.1 uncultured Odoribacter sp. | reverse complement strand
TTTTTGAAACTCTTTGGCGGTATCGTCTTTGGCTTTGCCTGTAGGATTGGACAACGTTTTTGCTACCGGTCCGGTCCGGAACGAAGCGCCCGACAACGACAGTGATGCTGCACGGATAACGGGACACCGGGTATTGGGCTCCGGTGCGGCGGCAATGGAAGTTTCGGCTCTCGGTTTCGGCGTAATGGGTATGACCTATAACCGTAGTCAGCATCCCGGCCGGAAAGCTTGTATCCGCTTGCTTCACGAAGCCGTGGAGCGGGGCGTAACGCTTTTCGATACAGCTATCATCTACGGTCCTCTGACCAATGAGCTGCTGGCTGGGGAGGCTCTGTCCGGATTCAAAGGGCGTATTAATGTAACGACTAAGTTCGGACACGAGGTCATCAACGGCAAGGGAACAGGCCGTCAGGACAGCCGTCCGGCTACGATCCGTCGATATTGCGAGGAATCATTGCGCCGTTTGCGTACCGACTCTATTCCACTGTTCTATCAGCATCGTTTCGACCCGAACGTACCGATCGAAGAGGTTGCTGGAACTATTGCCGATTTGATAAAGGAGGGAAAAGTCCAGCGTTGGGGATTGTGTGAGGTAAGTCCCGAAACGATCCGGAAAGCACATGCTGTGCAGCCGCTAACGGCTATACAAAGCGAATACCACCTGATGCACCGGGCGGTTGAAGAAAACGGCGTGCTGGAGACCTGCCGGGAGCTGGGGATCGGATTCGTTCCGTATAGCCCTATTAACCGTGGATTTATGGGTGGTTGTATCAATGAATACACGGAATTCGACCCGAATAACGATAACCGCCAGGCATTGCCACGCTTCATGCCCGAAGCGATCCGCGCAAATACGCGCATTGTTGCTGTGTTGCAACGGTTCGGGCGTGAGCGCGGTATGACCTCGGCGCAGGTTGCGCTGGCGTGGTTGTTGCAGAAAGCTCCGTGGATCGTCCCTATTCCCGGTACAACAAAACTCGCGCACCTCGAAGAAAACCTGCGGGCATTGGAATATATCGTTACATCTGAAGAGTGGAAAGAGCTGGAAAATACGATAGCGGCTATTCCTGTCATGGGCGACCGTTATAATGCCGAACAGCAGAAACAGGTAGGATTCTAAATAAAACGGGACTGTGGATCGCAGAAATTTTTTGAAAACGGCATCGGACTCTGCGTACTTACAGCCGGGATGAGTACGGGCCTATCCCACGTATTTGCTCATGCCCTTTCTTCCCGGTCAAAAGAAACAGCAGGAAACCCAACCGATAGCAATCCGATGGAATACCGCCGTTTGGGTGAATTGGAGGTGTCGGCTATCGGCTTGGGCTGCTTACCGATGGGCGAACATTGTGGCAGAAAATACGATAAGCGGGAGATGCTTGCCTTGATCCGCCGGGCGCATTCTGTTGTATGTCTCGTAACTGCCGTGCAGAGCGAATGTGTTATTTACCGAAAGCCAGATAGATAAATGAAAAATGGTATAATCCGTAATTTTGGTATATATACCGAGGATTTATCTACAAAGAGTATGCTTTTTTCCATCTAATTTTACATCGGATAAGTAAATGAAATATGGAAAAATTATATTGATTCCGTTTATATGATTGACGGTATTGTCGGTGGCAACTTGAGGAGGGTTCCGGCCACGAATCTTTTGTTCCCGAACAGCCCGGACAGCCGGAAGCTTCCCGATGACCGCTACAATGGAAGACAATACCGCCGTACAGGATTTTGTCGGCTGAATTTCGGTGGAATTCATCAAATCGATAACGACTAAATAAGACAGAATATGAAGAAAAATCTATTACATTGCTTAATTATTGTTTGCCTGACAGCCGTGTGCTGTTCATGTAACGGCAGGCAGGATAACAACAGAAAAAATCAAAAAAATATGAAAACAGAAGTAACAAGTAACGAGCCTGTTCTCGGATTGGGTACACCGGTTAAGGCTAATTTTACAGGTGAAGCCTGGCTGCAACCGCTTTCTTCGCAATCTGAATACGATTGTAATGTCTATAATGTCACTTTCGCACCCGGTACGCGCAACCACTGGCATTCGCACGCCGTAGGTCAGATTTTGCTTTGCACTGAAGGAGAAGGCTGGTATCAGGAAAAGGGGAAGCCCGCCCGGCGGCTTCAGGTCGGCGATGTGGTGAATATTCCCGCTCATACGATGCACTGGCATGGTGCTACCGCCGACAGCCGATTTACGCACGTCGGCATTACCCCGAAAGTGAGTGAGAACGCGACAGAGTGGGGTGAGGCGGTTACGGATGAAGAGTACAGTGCTTTACCCGAATAACAAACAATCTTATGAAAAAGCTCGTAATTATTTTGTTGCTGGCCGGTATAACGATTCCAGCAATGGCGCAAGAAAATGAAAAGGAGACGAAAGAGATGGGAAGAATAGAATTTTGTAAAAAAAACTATACCGTTCTTTTTGGCGGAGAGGCTCTGACCGGACAGGGGACCGATCCGGAGTTTATGGATATTCTCCAGAAATTTATCTTCGGTGAGGTTTTCGCTGTGGGCGATCTCGACTACAAGACTCGCGAGCTGATTACCTGCACGATTTTGGCTGTTATGCAGACACTTCCGCAGCTTAAGGCACATGCGGGTGCGGCACTTAATGTCGGGGTTACACCTGTCGAGTTGCGAGAGGCCATTTATCAATGTGCTCCGTATATCGGATTCCCGAAAACGCTGAATGCCGTGGCGATTATCAACGAAGTGTTCAAGGAACGCGGGATCCCCCTGCCGCTCGAAGCGCAGGGAACCGTTACGGAAGATAACCGTGCGGAGAAAGGTGCTGCCATTCAGCAACCGCTTTATGGCGATGCCGTGGCGCATAAAATGTCCGGTGTGCCGGGTGGAATGGGCGATGAGGTGGCTCGGTTTCTGACGGAATACGGTTTCGGGGATATTTACACCCGTAACGGTCTCGATCTGAAAACCCGTGAATTGTTAGTATATTGCATTCTGACGACGCTGGAAGCCGACAGTCAGCTCCGTTCGCACATGCTCGGCAACCTGAAGCTCGGCAATAGTCGTGAGACTTTAGCGGCTGCAGTCATCCAATGCCTGCCCTACATCGGTTTCCCGCCGGCCATGAAGGCTTTGGAAATAATCAAGTCGTCCCGGTCGGATTCGGGTCCGAATTGAAAGGAAACACACCGAAAGACAGCTATGGGAATGTTTTGTAGTTATATCGGCAAAATTATAAACGCCTGGGAAAAGCAATAAAATAACCAATTGAAATACGAAAAATATGAGAACGAAATCTGTTTTATTCACAATTATCACCATTTTGTTTATACACTTACAAGCAATGGCACAAAATTCCATAACGCAAGACAACAAGAGCGGCCGGATATTGGTCGCCTATTTCTCGGCAACCGGGACAACTGCCGAAGCCGCTGAAAAATTGGCACAGGTTGTGGGGGGAGAGCTTTACGCAATTACCCCTGTGAAGGCTTATACGAATGCCGACCTGGATTGGCACGACAAGCAGTCGCGCAGTTCGGTGGAGATGAACGACCCGAAGTCTCGTCCGGCAATCAAAAACAAAAAAGAGAATATGTCCGGTTATGAAGTGGTCTTTATCGGTTATCCCATCTGGTGGAATCTTGCACCGCGTATTGTCAATACCTTTATCGAGAATCATAATTTGGAAGGTAAGACCGTTATCCCTTTTGCCACATCGGGCGGAAGCAGTATCGCCAATAGCGTGACAGCGTTGAAGAAGAGCTATCCCGATCTGAATTGGAAGGAGGGGAAATTACTCAATCGTGCCGATGAGAAAACCATTCGTGAATGGACAAACCGGTTAGGATATTGACTATTTAGAGCAAAGATGATGATAACACCTTTATTTATCGGCGGTATCGGTATGCAGGAATTGCTGCTGATCGCATTGGTCGTGCTGTTGTTCTTCGGCGGTAAGAAGATTCCGGAACTGATGAAAGGTATCGGAAAAGGAGTCCGTTCATTTAAAGAAGGGATGCACGGAATTGAAAAGGAAATCGAAGAACCTGTGAAAAAGAAATAGTAAAATGCATGTTCGCCTGCCGGTTAAAGCCTATATTATTTGTTTGTAATCATAATATTTATAATTTAAGCTTTTATTTGTGGAATAATTTTATTTTATTTGTTCATAAATGATTAAAATCAATATATTATGAAAAAATTATTTGTTACTTTATTATTGGTCTTGACCGTATTTTTCTCATCGTTTGCGGCAACAACAACTGCGATTTTACCGAGTTCGGATAATTCTGTCAGACGGATTGTCTTTAATATTACCTATAAAGACGAAAGTCTGAAACAAATCCCCTGTCATTTTATTATCCCCAACGGGGAAGACGATTATTGGGAAGAAACATTAATAGGTATCGGCAGTTATCCCACCCTATACAATAGTCCGGAAGATTTGAATCTAATATTTAATGTACCCTATTATATGAATGTAAAATATCAGGTAACGGCAACCTCCGCCGAAGGGAATCCGGTAAATCCTTATATCAACATAAGTGGCAATCAAATTTCTATCCGCCTACAACAGCTTATCGATGTGAGTAACGTTTACATTGTTAATATAACACTAAGTTTATAAAACCTGGTGCTGTATCTTGTTTTCGGAACCGTATTCCGTTACCTGAAATATAACTTATTTTGCATCGGGAAGTGGTAATACTGAGTTGCGATTTACTTTCAAGCTCATATCTTGATAATAGATACAGTAATATCGGTTCAGATATTTGATTCTAAACTGAAAAACAGAGATATGATTTACCTATGGTGAAAAATTCGGAGAACTGTAAAAGAACGGTAATGAACAAATGCCTCTCTTTTACAGTATATTATGAATCTCAATGATAGAATATATTCATCTATATTCTTAATCATTGTGTTTTATCAGTGTAAAACAAATATCTTAGAAAAATATAAGAATAGAAATAAAAAGGGGAATCCAAAACTAAATTCCCCCTTTTTAAATGCTCCTAAGCTATATAAAGTTAGAATGGAATGCTGTCTTTTAGCTCGATAAAAGCAATAATGGGATTATCGTCTTCTGAGGTTGCTTTTAGGATAGAAACAAAATCTTGATTTTTTGATTCTTGAATATAAGTGTTCCTGATATCTTGTAAAGGTTGATTTAATAGTAATATGAACTGATCCTTATAAGTCGATGACGATCCCGATAAGCCTAATAAAACGTCGTGATAAGAACTTGTTATGTTTGAATAATAATTTAAATAAAATGCTCCTTTTTTCTTTTTTTTATCATATAAAGCAGAATAGGTTTTATCTTTTCCTCCTATGGATAGCAATATATAATTTGTGGTTTCGTATATATTTTTAATTCCTACCGATTTCTTATTTTTTTGTATGTTTTCGAACACATCAAAATAATTATTAAAAGAATGGGTCAATGATTCCAATGTTTGTACACTAACTATGGGATCAATGGTTTTGACCGTATATTTTACTACGAACTTATCATTCACATAGCCCATAATTTTATTTGAGAAAGGTTCAATGCATAAAGGGATTAAGCTTGAATCCTGCGATAAAGTTATTGGATGTGATGAAAAATTAACTAAAGCTCTGCCTGTTGATTTTATTTTGTAAGGGATGGCGCTGATTATTGAATAGTCTTTTAAAGATATTGTACTGAGACTATTAGGCATAGAGAGCGGTTCGAACGGTAAAGAGTAGCTACATATAATTGCATTTTCTTTTGTCAAAAAATCCATTTGATTGACAAATTGCATGATATTTTGCTTTATACTGATAGACTCAATGAATTCTCCTTTAAAAGAGTATTTAAGTATTTTGCTATTTATATTGTCAAAAATTGCGACATAACTATTTTTCGAATCGACG
This sequence comes from uncultured Odoribacter sp., assembly GCA_900544025.1. Taxonomy (GTDB): domain Bacteria; phylum Bacteroidota; class Bacteroidia; order Bacteroidales; family Marinifilaceae; genus Odoribacter. The sequence goes on along the minus strand of UQTM01000094.1, from coordinate 5,199 downwards.
AAAAAAGAAGTTAAATGAATGTATTCTGTCGGTGCTCGTCCTTTATTGCCTATTTTGGCTACAAATTTCCCTTTGTTTGTAAAAGTAAACAGGTTTTCTTTATCAAGGATAAATAATGTATCATTAATAAATTTTACCTGTTGGGGATTTTGTAATAAACATAAGGAATCTGTTTCTAATGCAATATATTTTATATGTTCTATAATTTGTTCTGTGGTGATCTCTTCATATATTTTAAAGTTTTGACCGATGTATTCGCCTGTATTGATTCCTGATTCTTTTTTCTGTTCACAACTGACGATAACAAGTCCTGATAACAAGATGAAAATAATGTTCTTCATAAAAATCAAATAACCTTTATATCTCCAATTTTTGTATGATCACAACAAGTGTTTTTGCATGGAGTATTACAGTCTCCAATGTGGTATGTTTTTATCACTGTCGAACCTACTTTTCCACCAACAAAAATGGATTTTCCTGAAATAGTAATATATCCATTGACGTCAACAGTGAATCGACCTGTTTTTTCTTCTCCATAATCGAGAACTCTTTCCCATGCATCGTAGGGACTTGGGCATTTATTGACATTGTTTTCAATATCTTGTGCTAATGCTTCCATATTTGCCAGTTGCAGCATAGAGAATTTTGAATTTTTAAATTTTTGGTATGCACGATGTGTCATTATCCCTGCAAGTGTTATCGTCATCGTTAGAATAATTGTAAAGAATAATTTTTCATAACTATTGAATTAAATAAGAATAAATATAGACAAAATAAATTGAATACTTACAAAAAAGCAAATAATATGTGTGTGATTTGATTTATTTAATTAGTGGTTACAGATGGATTAATTATTAAAATAAAAAAATAAAGTGGGGTTTTAAACCCCACTTTATTACTTCTTTACTTCTATTTACTGAACTCTAATAAAACTGCCCCGAAATGGGGCTTTTCTTATTTATCTGTTTTTTCCATTTCTATTTCAACGTAATTTCTATCGTACTTACAAGCATTCCCTGTTCCCAAGTCTATAGCCCATGCAATTACATTCAAAAGATTAATACAAGAAACACCATTAAATTTGGTATTTAAAAAGAATGGTTCATTCTTATACCCTTCCTTTTTAGCCATCATGTTTATAGATGATAATTCTTTGCCGATCTTCGTTGTAAAAGTGCCGTCCTTTTTAGTTTCACCTAATTTCACTCCATCCTTATAGATACCAACTTCAGGCATCTTTGCATCAAAAGTTATTGATTGTCGGGAGCCAGTAAACAATGTAGCGCAACTTGAAAATAGAACACAAACGCAACAAATAAATAGCATTTTTTTCATACATATAAATTTTAACAGTTAAACTCCGCAAAAGTATTCAAAATATTTTTTCTCGTGTTAAAATATGTATTTTTATTATAGACATAATAATTAATTTAGAATTAATCTAATCTAAAAAAATTACACCTTCTACATTAGAACATGATTGAGTAATAAAAAAGGGAGGCTTAACCTCCCTTTCATTTGTAAAAATGTTCTACATTAAATATGTAAGGAAATCCAAGATATTTCCATAAAAATGGCAGGCTGAGTCGGCTTTTGCCTTCTCACAAGGTGTAAAACGCCGTCTTTAGGTATATTGTAATCGCTAACAGTCCGGCCGTCCTCACATTGTTTACCCGCATAAATAAGACGTTGTTCATCAACGGGTATCCCTGTCGCTTCCTCAATCTTTTGCTTCAAATTCTCTATTGTATCACTCGGCTCCGCTTCTATAGTATATGTCTTCTCTGTAAGTAGTTTCACAAAAAGCTGCATACTGTACCCACTGACAGGAACAACCATTAACCCCAATAACAATAATGAAACTATAATTTTTTTCATATCGCTAATAAATAGATTATTTCTTTGCCAAAACTTCGTACTCTATCAAGTCTAAAGTCATCCCCTGTTTAATGTCATAATCTTTTACTTTCTTTTCGTTTTCAAGTTGTCTCCCTCTGAAAACGAGAATCTGTTTTTCCGGGTAAATACCGATCTTTCCAAAAATCTGATGTTTGATATTTTCAATCGTACATGCCCCTTTCCCCTTAATCACGATCTTTTCTCCGGTAACATTTCTCACTGTAATTGAAAAATAGGATTTTTCGCAGTCTTTCGTCTTTGCTGTAAGTGGCTCGACAGCAAAAAAAGCAATCAATAGTATTAAGATGTACTTCATAATCATAGAGCTATAGTTTATAGTTTAGTACGTTGTTTTGAAAAGTTTAGTTTAGGATATCAACTGAATATACTGTTCCAGGCAGCTTTCACCTGGTCGAAGAACGATTCTTCTTCTACAGAAACTGGTGCTGTTTTAAGTGTTCTTAAAACAGCATGTAGCATGGAATCCTTTTGAATATTTAAACTTGTAATTGTTTCGTAATCTGCAACCAACTTTCCAGCATAAATCAAACGAATCTGATCTGCACGCACTCCCCATTTTTCAGAAAGTTTGTTCTTAATTTCCTCCATCGTTGTTGAATAGTTAACCTCTATAGACGTAGTAATAGGTAAACTCGGTGAGTTTGAACGAACAAGCAGTTGAAAATCAGCTTTAGCTACATTCACCACTCCAAATGCTAACACCATTAGCATGAATAAAAATTTCTTTTTCATAATAATAAAAATTAAGTTCAACGGGACAAACTTAACAATTTATTCAAAAAACAAATAATATTGATTATATAATTTTTCATTTGGATAATTTTAAATAATAAATCATATTTGAATGTTAATAAATATTATTGAAATTCATTATTATTTGTTACAATTTGATCCACGGGTGCTACCTTAACAACTACAACAACAATGGAAACGTACATATCACAACAAGCATCAGTTTCTTAGTCATCAAAATCGTTAATCTTTAATAAAATAAATGAATCGTATGTTTTGTATGTGTGTCGATTTACTTTCAATATCAACTATTTATTCGGGGTATCATTATACATGTATTGCCTGTTATTTATAATATATTGTGGAAAATATATTACAAACAGGTTGAACGTCATATCGAAAAATTTTGTGTGTTGAATGAAATAAAAGGAGAGTATTTATGTTGGGGGGATAGATCAGTTAATCAATAACTTTTCTTTCGAGTTTAGAAAAAACCAGCCCGCTCGATTCGAGTGGGCTGGTTCAGAATAGGGATTATTAAAATAGGGATTAAAAGTTATATCCGACGCCTATGGAGAAATTGCGGTTTCTCATTTTGTAATCTTTCCAGGTGTCCTTGTCGGCTGCGTTCACTAAGCCTAAATCGTAAGTCAGGCCGATGTAAAATTTGTTGATGGAAACTCCGGTGCCGAAGCTTAATCCGGCATCGAATCTTTTCAGACCGCCTTTTTCTTCATCCGAATCTTCGTCGGCGGTTCCAAAAGCTTTGTAGTCTCCTTTGTCGGTGTCACCGTCATAGGTTTCTTCCCATTTTACTTTTCCACCTACTCCTACTGCTAAATACGGGCCGGCGTTAATGTGCCATTTTACATTGTCGGTCAATGCAATTCTGTATGAAGCCAGGATAGGGATCTGCAGGTAGTTGAGTTTCCATTTTTCTTCATATTTGTAATCTTCTTCACTTTCCTCGATTTTTGCTCCACGCGTAGTGAAATACAATCCCGGCTGAATGTAGAAGCTTTCGCTGATTCCCCAGTCGTAGATCAATCCGATATTAAAACCTACGCGGTTTTTGAAATCGTACTCATAATCCGATTTGCTTTCTCCGCTCGCCACTTCGCCGTCGTATTTGTTATTGACGTTGGAGAGGTTCAAGCTGGCTCTGATACCAAATCCCGATTCCTGTGCAGTAGCACTAAATACCATCCCGGCAGCCATAACTGCCAACATAACAATTTTTTTCATAACTAATTATTTAGCACCTTAGATTCCCAGAGAGGTAAGTTTAAAATAAAAAAAAGCGTGGGAACTATTTTGTTTATCTTACAAAGGAATTCTCTCCAATTCCCATAGAAAATAAACAACCAACCCACACTCCACCCTATATTATTGAATATAATATACGGCAAGCGAACGTTTGTATCGTTTATCCCTTCTGTTAAAAATTGGCGATTTCCTTACGAAGGATAAAAACAAAAACGCTTTTATGAAACTCTTATGTTTGTAAATGTGAATAACTTCACAAAAACATTACAAATGTAGTTAAATTTTTGCATCTACAAACGTTCAGTGGGTTGGTTGTGAAACAAAAATACATCTTTTTTAAACAGTAGGTTTGTTACAACGATAATTCGTATAGGAAATTACTTATATATATTTATGTTTCTGCTATTTTTCACTTTTTTTAGCCGGGTATGATCTTTTGTGTTTGGATGAAGAGTTTTAATAAATACATTTAGAAAGTTATTATAGACCGGGATATTTAGCCGTTTTGTCGTTAAAAGCTGTAACTTGGCGTTTGATCGGTAATTAAAGAAAACAAAGAATTTATGAAGCCCATATTATTTATTTTTTCAGGTTTGCCGGGTTCCGGAAAATCGACTCTTTCGCAATATATTGCAAGGAAATATAAAGTACCGTATTTTCGGATCGATACCATAGAACAAGGGTTAAGAGATTTATGTGATTTTAATGTTGCAGGAGAAGGCTATGAATTAGCCTATCGACTGGCGACAGACAATTTGAAACTGGGAATTAGTACTGTGGTTGATTCCTGTAATCCTATCGTGCTTACCCGTAGAAGATGGGAGGAAGTAGCAGAAAACAGTAAAGGTGTTTTCGTTAATATAGAGATCATTTGTTCGGATAAAAATGAACACCGCCAAAGAATAAAAACAAGGATTGCCGATATTAAAAACCTAAAACTGCCTACATGGGAGGAAGTCGAGAGTCGGGAGTTCGATCCGTGGGAAAGTGAGCGAATAATAATCGATACGGCTCATAAATCTCTTCAAGAAAGTCAAAGAGAATTAGATGAAAAAATATATGTGTATTTGAATGAAAATTTTACTGGGATCGTTCTCAAAGAGAAGTGAGGGTTGATTTTTTAAGCAGTAATGCAACATTATATATTGTATATTGTATGTTGTGAAAGATGATATTTTGTAATTAAATCACAACTTTATTATTCTATTATGCTTGTTTTTTTTACATAAAAATTATACTTTTGTAAAGTAGTGAAATTATATGAATTTATTTTAATTTATT
>UQTM01000093.1 GCA_900544025.1 uncultured Odoribacter sp. | reverse complement strand
ATGATTTTTCCTCCACGTCCAGTTTGCAACTGAATTGGGCGATTTTGCCGTTTACCGTGATGCGGCACATGACGGGAACAAGCCCGTTCTTCTTCGGGGCATTGCGTTTCAAATAAAATAAAACCTTGAATGTCGATCTCATAACTCTACGTTTTTTAATGAAACAAAATTATTGCTTGTAGAGCTGTTCTTCGATACGCAAATCGCAGCATATCAACGCAATCGCATCCGAAAACTGACTTTTTTTCGTCTCCCTCTGCCCGAATTTTGGAAATCCGGCTATATTTGCAGTCGGAACAAGACGAATAGAGCCTGTATTTCAGCGCTTTGAAACCTTTCCAAAATCGTCTTTGCCTTTCGGAACAGAGTAACGGGATAGTAACGTAACTCTGGTTTCAGTTGGCTTTTCGACGGCTTCGGTTTGGCTGCGACAGCGCAGTCCGTTACTCTCTAACCCCCTTGTTTACAACCTTCTTGCTCCAATCCGCTCTAACTCTCGGTTTTTATCACTATCTTTGCGACAGAAATATCAATTTATCGACCGAATGCCAAAATTTCTAATTATTCGTTTCAGTTCCATCGGGGACATTATCCAATGTATGGGTGTAATCGGAGGGATCAAAAACCAATTTCCGGATGCAGAAATCCATTGGATCGCCCGGAAAGACATGTCTTCGTTCCTGTCTATGGATAAACGGATCGATAAAATATGGCCATTCGATAAAAAAGAAGGGCTGAAAGGGTTACTTCGCATGGCAAACGAGCTGAAGAAGGAACATTACGACTATATCTACGACGCCCACAGTAACATCCGTTCAAATATACTGAAATTCAAATTGATCCCCTGGCTGGGTAAACGCCCGCACTATGCATTGCGAAGCAAAGAGCGGATGAAGAGGCTGCTTCTGTTCCGGTTCGGTATCAATCGGTTCGACTGGCCTTTCCGGGGCATGGAATCCTATCGGAAACCACTCAAAAAATGGGGTGTCACAAATTTCAATGTCCCTTATACCGATTGGTATTTCCCGGAAAATTTTGCGTCTGAATTAAACCCGCTGATCACCCCGCGTACGGTGACTTTAGTGCCTTCGGCAAACTGGGAAATGAAACGCTGGCCGGTAGATCATTGGAAACAATTAGTGAAATCGCTCCCTGATTACCGCTTCATTATTCTGGCAGGGCCGGCGGACACTTTTTGCGAGGAAATCCGTGCCGTCGCTCCTGAACGGGTAAATAACCTGGCGGGACAAACCAGCCTGCACGAATCCTGCTACCTGGTGAAACAATCGAACGTAGTAATCAGTGCAGACACCGGATTTATGCACGCCGCCGACCTTTTCGGTATAAAAACGCTGGCCCTGATCGGCCCGACAGCTTTCGGTTTCCCCAGCGGAACAACGGTGGAAACATTCGAAACCGACCTGCCTTGCCGTCCCTGCACCAAAGACGGACGCGGAAAATGCAAGCAAAGTGTATATCAAAGATGTATGGTGGAAATCACTCCCCGGCAGGTGGCGCAAGCTGTGAAACGTCTCCTTCCATAAAGGCCTCGAAATCCTGTCCGCCTATGGAGAATTTCGACTTCAAACGGGTTTTCCTTTTTTTCAAGGTTTCCAAATTAACACCCATCAAATGAGCTATCGTTTTATTGTCTTTGCGCAACTCACAAAGCAACAATAATATCAAATCCTGAGTAGATAACTTTAACCCACATCCCTGCAATTTTTGTAAACGCTCGCCACGGTAATGGCTCAAAATATGCCAAAGCTCCTTATAATAATTTTCCTGTCCCTGTTTTATCAGATCCTGAAAATTTTCAAAAAAACCGGGCATGTGCTCCACCACCTTATGTTCCGCCACTAAAACCGCCAAATCACTCATAACATTGGCATTTGCCAAACGGAGCACATCGTCCAACCCTCCCTCTTCCGCCAAAGCAGTTTCCGGATCGGACACAGGCAATTGCCCCCACTGTTTCCTGCGCCATAAAATACCGATAATAAAACCGACAACCAATCCGATACCCAAACAAACACCGAAACCAAACATATCACATTTATTATTTTAAACCATTCAAGGTTACGACAAACTCTGACCCTACGCCTATTTCGCTGGTAAAGTCGATCGTTCCTCCCATACTTTCCACTATTTTATTAGAAATGGCAAGCCCTAACCCCGTTCCACTCGACTTCGTTGTAAAATTCGGTTCAAATATTCGCGCCCTCAATTCTTCAGGAATACCGCAACCGTTATCTTTAATGCGAACCTCAATCCGTCCGTCCACCCGGCGGGCTACCACAAATACTTCCCCTTTACGGTCTTCCGGGATACTTTGCTCTGCATTTTTCAGAATATTGATAAACACCCGACGAATCTGTTCCTTGTCCGCCACGCCCCGGAGACCGGGTTCTATCTGACATTTCAGGGAATCGATGTTATTTTTGAACAGCATCACGCAATTTTTGAGCAATTCGCTCAGATCGAACTCTTCCAGGCTGGCAATAGGCATCTTGGCAAAATCAGAAAATGCCGAAGCTATCGAAGCCATATTATCGATTTGTTCGATCAGCATAGAAGACACCTTTTTAAACCGCTCTTTCAACAATTCCGGATCGCCCTGCACCAAAGAGCGCTGCATAAACTGCACATTCAATTTCATCGGCGTGAGAGGATTCTTGATTTCGTGGGCGATCTGCCGCGCCATCTCTCTCCAGGCGCTCTCACGTTCCGATTTCGCCAACTGCACGATACTCTCGTCCAGCTTATCCACCATGTTATTATATTCCAATACCAGCGCTCCCACTTCGTCCTTATGGTTATAAAAAATTTTCTCATTTTTCCCCCCGATCCGCATCAGCCTCAATTTATCGTTCACCATCTGCAAAGGCTTGGTAACCCGTTCCGCCAGCAATCCCGAAAGGATAAATGCCAGTACCATCATGATAATGGCAATATTCACGGTAATGATGATCATGATCAGAATATCTACATTCAGTTCATCGTTCTGAGCAAAATAGGGTACATTCAGGATATAAGTCTTCCCGTTATCCAAAATCAAAGGCATATAGGCCGACATATATTCCAGGTCGCCGATCCGTTCACTCAGGATATAACTCATCGTTCCTTCCCGCCCAATCGCATCCAGCGCACGCGGATTGATCAGCAATCCGTCGAACCCATTTTGAAATATCTCCGGTCGGGAAGTGGAAACCAAATAACCGTTCGGCAAATAAATATTTATATCGACCAGCAATACTTCCGACATATCCGAAAGGGTTTTTATAATATCGGGACATATCCTCGAATCGACACATTCAAACCGTTCCAGCTCTTTGTTTATATAGTTCTGCAATTCTTTTGTTTTTGCACTATGCCTCTCTTCGAAACTACGGGAATTCAGATAAATACTTAACGCCGTCAGAAGCACAAACAACACGAAAATCAAAGAAACTACACTATTTTTTATCCTCGCCTTCAACGTCCCCCGCCTGAAATTGATATTCCGGTTTACATTAAAAAATAACCCGTAAGACGAAACGATAATGCAGACAAAAAACGCGTACAGCACATTCATATAGTAAAGCGAAAAAGTATTGTCGTGCAGGCTCACCACGACCATACTGTTTTTCTCTACCGGAATGAGCATATGGGAATACTTGTCCTTCACCACCACTTCTATATTTTTATTCAATTCGCCGAAAGACGACGCCTTTTTATAATAAATGAAATCGCCCGACGAAGAAATCAGTTCCCCGTTTTTATATTTTGCATACGAATAGCGGTAGATGTTATCCATGTCCGTGACGGATCTTCGCGACAAGATCTGAGGGTAACCGTCTCCCTCATTGTCTTTCATGGCATCGAAACGCACATAAAGGATCACTTGTTTATAACGGAATTTCCCGATATAGGTCACCCATCCGTCAAACTCGGAAATCAAATAAAAATGTGAATTCCCCACTTGCCGTCCCAACCGCCGGATTTGCGAATTAAAATATTCGCGGCAATTCCACAATTCTTTATTCTCTGTCAGCAGCAAGCTATCGAGCGGACGGCAAAGGGTGATATCGATATAGTAATTATATCCGATAATATATTTATCCCACAATAAAGAATCGATTCCCGACGCATCGCTTTGCCTCACCATTTCGGCAATTTCCGGCGAAAAACTGATCTCTTCACTGATCTCTACCAAACGTTTCTCAAAATTATAATCCCGTTCCTCTATCAATTCCGTAGCGAAACTGGCGCGTTGCCTCAATTCCTTATCGTGCTCATAAGTCTTTGCGATCATCACCAGATAGATCGATAAAAGGAAAATGACCAGAATATACATACTCCGTTGCACATCCCGCTTCACCAAATACTTATTCACCGCCAGTAGCAGAAAAACAATCCAGATGAAAAAGCAATCCCAAAATGTGGCGTGCGTATGCCACACATAACTGATCAGGCAAAGGCAGGAACAGGTTATAGTAACCAGCACAACGACCGAGCCGAACGACAGGATTCGCTGAAAAACAGACACCGAACTGTAAATGATAACAACAATCACCAGCCCGGCAACAATGATGGAAGAGAAACCGACCACCGACGCCAGCCCCACATGTACAAGGCGGGCCACATTCATGTGGATATCCATATTCTCGACCACCAGACTGATAGCAAAATTGAAGAAATCCACGTATAAGAAAACGAACAGGATAAAGACCACCCCGATCACATACCGGTAATGCTTCAATATCTCGTTTTGATAGTTGATCTTTAAATTGGCGAAAGTGATGTATAAAATCTGAAAAACACAGAATACCGTCAATAAAAGGTCGCCGATAGACGATATAAAAAAATCCTTGGAGATCGTATTGTCGAAAATAGGTAAGTTATAACAGGAGGCCGGAATATGGAAAACCGTAACCACATAGCGGATACCCGCCAGCACACCAACGAACAGAACCAGATAAAGCAACTGCCATTTTAAGGTAGGCGCATTTTTTTGTAAAATGTCGTACACGTAAAACAGGCTCAGGAAAAAAAGCAGGTAAAAGCAAAGCAAAAAAACATTAGACATTCTTTCCTTATAATTCCCGCTATAAGTGATATAAAACAACGGAGTATGGTCTTTATCGGAAATCAGCAACCCATTCTTTATCGGGACAGGCGACATTTCTATATCGTCGATATTATCCGTGTCGATTTTTAAAAAATTGCCGAACTTGTTTTTTACATATTTATTCGTATATGGATAATTGTCCTTGATATGCAGCAGGGCAAAATATTCGATGTCTTTATAATTCTTACGCCTGACTTCATAATAAGCATTATTGATTTCGACAATTTGCCTGCTCCGTTTCAATTCGTTGTACAAATCAGCCGTGCCTACCGCCTTATTTGTCCAGAATACGATCTTTCCGTCCTGAAATCCCACAAAGATCACGTCCTCGTCCCATTCATGAGAATTGATATCCACAGAATCTTTAAATGTAGCCAGCAATTGATCGGCTTTCACCTCCTCGCTGTGAAGCCTTCTTTCAAAACGCCTTACCCACGTATTCTCTTCCTGACGGTAAAACAGATATTCCGTCAGGGAGGTCAGCCCCAACACCAACAACCCTAAAACCAAAACGACCCACGCTTTTCTTTTCATCCGTCCGGTGTCAATTTACTTATTCCGTCACTTACTGCATTTATTCGTGATGATACGGCTCTCCCCGCATAATCGTCATCGCCCGGTAGAGCTGTTCTGCAAAGATCATCCGTACCATTTGATGTGAAAAAGTCATTTTAGACAATGAAATCTTATCATTAGCCCGTTTATATACCGCTTCGGCAAAACCATAAGGTCCGCCTATCACGAAAACAAGCCTTTTAGTTCCATTCAGCATCTTTTGTGCCAAAAACTCCGAAAATCCCACAGAAGAATATTGTTTCCCGTTTTCATCCAAAAGCACAATAAAATCCGTACCCTGCAATTCTCCCAAAAGCATTTCCCCTTCTTTCTCTTTCTGCAAAGTTTCGCTCATATTCTTCGAGTTCTTCACGTCCGGCAGCACTTTCATCTCATAAGGCACATAGCGGGTCAGCCGCTTTTCATATTCCTCGATTCCCGCCCGGATATAAGCAGCATCGGTTTTGCCGATCACCAACAAAAGGATTTTCATTCGCCTATCGTTTAGCAGCACGTTCTCATTGCCCCACCCCTTCATGCCCGCCCTTTTCTCAAAATCGGTAACGCACTAATTTATAACAACAATAAAACGAAAGTAGCATTTTTTTCTTACATCTTTTGTATAAAACCGGATTTTATCTCTATATTTGCACCCGTTAATGCGAACAGCATGAACACTCGAAAGAGTAGGTCCTTTAGCTCAGCTGGTTAGAGCACCTGACTCATAATCAGGGAGTCCTTGGTTCAAGCCCAAGAAGGACCACAAACAAGAAACGCAACTCATTGAATAGCAATGAAGTTGCGTTCTTTGTTTTATCTTCAAAACAGGTATTCTTCCTGAAATATTCCGGCTATTTCTTTTCGGTATGAAACGATATAATCCAATTTATTACAAGATTGATATATCTTTTCCTATCTTTATCGTGAATTATAAGTCAATCATATATAAATAACCTGTGATTCTTTAGAATAGATTTTCGGGAACATAAAACAGGCAAAATTTAACACAACATAACGAATACCCTATCTATATGCCAAACACCGTCCGTCCATACACTCAACAACTTACCCACCCCCAGTTCGACGATCCTAAAAAAGTGGTCGGCTGGCTGGGAGCAGTTCAAGCCCAAAACTATACAATGGCGAAATGGGCGGTAGGGATGCGGCTGAAAAACGGCAATCTGCAAACGGTAGAACAAGCCTTACAAAAAGGTGAAATCCTGCGCATTCATGTCATGCGCCCCACCTGGCATTTCGTAACCGCAGAAGATATACGCTGGATGCTGGCTTTATCCGCCAAACGGATCAGGGCGACCAATTTCTGGTTAGCCGAAGACCAAAAGCTGCAAGTTACCGCAGACCACTATCACCGGTGTAACCGTTTGTTCGAGAAGATGCTGGAGGGTCACAAAAGTCTGACAAAAGAAGAGATCGGACAGGAACTGAATCAACGCGGCTTTCCGATAGACAATCACGGAATAACCCGTTTCTTGATGCATGCCGAAACCGAAGGACTGATTTGCAGCGGAGTGGACAAAAACCAAAAACCGACTTACGCCCTGCTGGAAGAACGCGTACCGCCTGCCAGCCCTTTATCCGTTGAAGAAGCTTTGGCAAAACTCGCACACAATTATTTCCAAAGCCATTCTCCCGCCAGCTTGCAGGATTTTATCTGGTGGTCGGGGCTATCGGCCACCGAAGCCCGGCAAGCGATCCATTCCATCCGTTCCGAATTGATCTCCGACCGTTATGCCTCTCAGGAATTATTCGTCCACGAGAGCTGTCCCGGCAAGACGAAACCGGACGAAACGCTTCATTTGTTACCTTCTTACGATGAATATTTACTGGGCTATAAAGACAGAAGCGCCGTTATTTCACCGGAACACTATGCCAAAGCTTATAACTCCTGGGGCATTTTCTATCCGGTGATCCTATACCGGGGAAAACTCATCGGTAACTGGCAGAAAAAGGGAAAAGGCAAAGGAATGAAAATTGAAACTTCTTTTTTCGAATCGTCCGCTCTCCCGACTCCCGAACTGATTCAGGCTGCTATTGAAAGGCACAAAAATTTTTATCTTTAGCCGGTACGGATCACAACCGGAAAGATAAACACTTCGCCAGGACTCTCATTTTCATCGGTACATATTCCCGAATAAGACTTTCCGCAGAAACTTATTTCGGAGTGAAACGAATTTTTAAAAATCAATCGGTTGCTTTCCCGGCCGGCAGAGGTCTCTCATGTGACAGAGGAATAAACTAAATACGGTAGGCGCCTCCGGCAAAACGGATATGAATAGCAACCCGGATTCCCGGTCTAACGTATATTCCCATAAAGCACAGGGCAGCTCCACTCTGCCAAAAACTGTAAACCAAGAACCGATATGAACAAAGGACGCCTGGAAGCATTCAGCGACGGGGTACTGGCCATTATTATCACGATTATGGTACTCGGAATGGAAGCTCCGGAAAATGTAACGATGAAATCTCTGTTCCCCGTAATCCCCATTTTTGTCAGCTACCTGCTCAGCTACATTTATATTGGAATTTACTGGATTAACCACCACCATATTTTTCAAGCTACACAGCGGGTGAATAGCACGATTCTGTGGGCTAATCTGAATTTGTTATTCTGGATTTCCCTGATTCCTTTCACGACCAGCTGGGTGGGCGAGAATCATTTGTCGCCCATCCCGGTTGCATTCTATGGAGGAGTGCTATTTATGTGTGCGCTGTCTTTCCTGATACTCGAAGCCCAGCTGATGCGGTACCACGGAAAAGATTTTATACTTCGCAAGATAAATCCCAGAGAGAAAAAAGAAAAATGGTCTATCGGCATCTACCTCATCGCCATCCCTTCTGCATTTCTCAGTGTGTGGGTCTCTATCGGGTGCTATATCATAATTGCCTGTATCTGGATAGTTCCCGGCAAACGACTGGAACAGGAAATTGAAGAATAATTCAATATTTATTTTTTTCCACATCATCCAGATGATATTCCAATGCCCGGACGGAAATCAACAGCTCCCGGATGGAAATCGCCAGCGAAATCACTAACAGCAAAAGAGCGATCCCAAAAACATAAACAGCCGTCAGTTGCCAGCCGATGTATATAAAAAGAGTACAAACCACACACAGCAACAGGCTGCTCACTCCGAATATCTGCATCGAACGCGCCATATAAAGCCGTTTCCGCAAATTAGCGATCTGGCGGCTGGTGATCGGAGTAGGATTATGTTCGTGTTCCGCTTTCAGATTACGGATCACAGCGGCATACGCCAAAAAACGGTTTGTATAGGCCAGCATAATCAACGATATGGCAGAAAACAATATCGAAGGTGTGGTTAAAGTCAATTCTTCCATAATAAAAAAAATTTATTTCTCTCCTCATTCCCCGCCCGGAAAGAAATAGCATAAAACCTTAAGTATTCAGGGAACAAGCCGTGTCGGGATCGACAGAAGCCAGCACAGGCTGTGTCAATAAACCTTTTCGCTGCTCCGGCCCTTCACTTCCGGCCGGATAAAAATACAAATTTTTATCCGGATTCGCCTCCCACGCCTGCAATACCGGATCGACAAAACGCCAGCTCATTTCTAAAGCATCGGTACGGGTGTACAGCGTAGAATCTCCCTGCATCACATCCAGCAAAAGGCGTTCATAAGCATTCGCAATATAAGTGCTGGCTAAAGAATCGTATCCAAAATCCATGCTGACCTGTTTCACTTCGAAGAAAGAGCCGGGTACTTTCAAGCCGAATTTCAAGGAAATACTTTCTTTGGAATCTACCCGTAAGACCAATTTGTTGCACGAAGCATCGGGACAAATTCCATTGAACAAACGGTGAGGAACATTCTTAAAATGGATAATGATCTCGGATCTGGCCTCATTCAACCGCTTCCCGGTATAGAAATAAAACGGAACGCCGCCCCACCGCCAGTTATCGACAAAGAAACGCATAGCGATATAAGTCTCGGTGGTTGAATTCGGTGAAACATTTTTTTCTGCACGATACCCCGCTACGGCTTTCCCGGCTATCTCCCCGGCAATATACTGCCCTCTCACTACATCGTCCAGTTTTAAAGGACGCAGGGAACGGAAAACCTTAGCCACTTCATCCCTCATCAATTCGGCATCGAAAGAAGAAGGCGATTCCATAGCCACAAATCCCATCAACTGCATCAGGTGGTTTTGTATCATGTCCCGCAAAGCGCCCGCCGATTCATAATAAGCACCACGCCCTTCCACACCGATGGTTTCCGCAGCGCGGATTTCCACCGCATCGATAAAATTCCGATTCCAGAGCGATTCGAAAATCTCATTGGCAAACCGAAGCACTAAAATATTTTGAACCGTTTCTTTACCTAAAAAATGATCGATCCGGTAAATCTCGTTTTCATGAAAGATCGACTGCAATAGCTTATTCAGCTTTTGTGCCGACTGTAAATCGCGCCCGAACGGCTTTTCGACGACGATCCGCCGCCAACCTCCCGGTTCGCCCGCTTTATTCAACCCGTTTTTCCGTAAAGCTCCGGCAGTGAAACCGTATTGTACAGGAGGGGTTGCCAGATAAAATACGATCTGGTCGGGAATATCCAGCTCTCTCCGTAGCTCTTCGATCTTCTCTTTCAATAAATGGTATTGTTCCACCTTGTCCGAATCGAACCTGAGGTAATGTACCAGCTCTAAAAAACGATCAAGTTGTTGCTTATCGGTTTCTTTCCCCTCCCGGAACGATAACAGGTTTTTCTTTTGTTCCGCCCGGAAGGATTCATCGGAAAAATCCGAACGGGCAGCACCCAAAATAACAAAATGCGAGGGCAAAAAATCCCGAATGAACAACTCGAAAAGAGAAGGCAATAACTTTCGTTTGGTCAGGTCGCCAGAGGCGCCGAAAATAACCAGCATCTGATTGTCCGGTCTGGGCATATCGTTATATTTTTATGAAATTAAACATTATAAGTTCCCGACACCGCCCCGCCTGTCTCATTCCAATCGGTATGGAAAAACCGGCCGCGCGGAGCATCTGTCCTTTCATAAGTATGAGCGCCGAAATAGTCGCGTTGAGCCTGAATCATATTCGCTGCCGAATACAGCGTGCGCAACCCATCAAAATAGTTTAGAGCTGAACTCATGGCAGGCAGGGCGACACCGCTCAGCGCACCTTCGGCGACAACCCGGCGCCAGGCAGGAAGAGCCTCCTGTATCTTAGTGTGGAAAAAGTCATCGAAGAGCAGGTTTTCCAAGTCCGGGTCCTTCCGGTATGCCTCCGTGATCTTTTGCAGGAAGACGGAACGGATGATACACCCCTTACGCCAGATGCGGGCAATCGTCCCGTAATCCAAATCCCAACCATAATGCTCGGAAGCGTGGCGAAGCAAGGAGAATCCCTGTGCATAGGAAATCAGCTTGGCTGCGTATAGTGCCTGACGGACGTCCTCAATTGAAAGTTGAAAGTTGAAAGTTGAAAGTTGAGCGTTGTCTGATAACTTTCCACTTTCAACTTTCAACTTTCCACTATAAAGGCTTGCCGCCTTTATTCGTTCGGGATACAAGGCCGAGAGCAAGCGGGCGTAAACCGCTTCGGTGATCAACGTCAGCGGATCATTCTCGTCCATCGCCGCGATCGCGCTCCATTTGCCGGTTCCCTTCTGTCCGGCGACATCCAATATCTTGTCGAGCAACGGTTTTCCGTCTTCGTCACGAAAACGCAGAATATTGGCGG